>CAZWPX010000031.1:0-58511 GCA_964636125.1 uncultured Desulfobacterales bacterium
TCCGGCGCAAATCAGGGCGCCTTCTGGAACAAAACATTTTTTCCGCGGCCCTTACGCCTTCATTTTATTCATAGCCTCATTCACCTTGACAGACAATTCGTTAAAGGAAAATGGCTTCTGAAGAAAACCTTTTCCCCCACGATCAATAATCATTTTTGCCTGGTTGTTAATGCTGTATCCACTGGAAAGTAGAACCCTGATATCTGCATCGATTGTATTCAGCCGGTCATAGACCTCGCCCCCGCCCATACCTGGCATGATCAAGTCCAGGATGACCAAGTCTATCTTGTGGCCTTGTTTTTCAAATATATTCAAGGCCTCCTTACCACTGCGGGCAACCACGACTTTGTAGCCTAATTTTTCCAGCATGCTCCGACCGACATCCAGGATCATACTTTCATCGTCCACAAGCAGGATGGTTCCCCGGCCAGGTAAGGTTCTAATCTGAGGAGATCCAAGTCTTTCTGATACGATTTCTTTGTCAGATACCGGAAAATAAATGTTAAAGGTGGTTCCCTCCTCCTGTTTGCTGTAAACATCGATGAAACCGCCGTGGTTCTTGATAATGCCATATACCGATGACAGCCCCAGCCCCGAACCCTGTCCCGACTCCTTTGTGGAGAAAAAGGGTTCAAAGATCCTCTCCTGAGTTGTTTTATCCATCCCGATCCCCGTGTCGGTCACCGAGAGTTTGACATACCTCCCGGGGCCCATCTCGGGGGGGGTGGTGGATTGCTCGCCGACCGTAATGTTTTCGGTCTGGATAAAAAGAACACCGCCACCCGGCATGGCCTGCCAGGCATTCACATACAAATTCAAAATAACCTGTTGAATCTGCCCCCGATCTACCTCTACGGCCCACAGTTTCCTTTCATATTTTTCTTTGATCTGTATTTCTTTTCTAGTGAAACCAAATGTACCGCACTCCTGCTTAATGAGTTCATTCAACGCGGTCGGCTTTATCTCATACTTGCCGCCTCTGGCAAAGCCAAGCAAATCTTTGGTCAACCCCACCGCGTTCTGGACATAAGCCTCGATTTTTTTCAAGTGCACGACGTCTTGATGCAAAGGGTCCTTTTCCATCATCATCAGGGAGACATGCCCCAGAATTCCTGTAAGTATATTATTGAAATTATGAGCGATCCCCCCCGACAGGGTGCCAATCGCTTCGATTTTTTGAGACTGGAACAGCTGTTCCTGGAGGGTTTTCAGTTCTCTTTCAGAGAGGATTCTTGCAGTTACATCGCGACCAATTCCGCTGATGTAGGGCTCCTCGTTAGTGGGATTTACAATCGAACTGCGGTACTCAAGGTAGACTTTGGTCCCCTTCCGGGCATGAAAGATGCTGGTACCTTCATAAAATCGCTCTTGCCTGATGATGTCCAGGTATTCGTTTTCAAAGGCATCGGCGAACTCGGGTCCCATTAGTTCCGTTATGCGCCTGCCGATCAGCTCTTTCTCCTCGTAGCCGAAAAGTTTGCAGGTGGCAGGATTTACGGAAAGCAGACAACCATTGAGATCATGTGTGTAAACCACATCACTGATGGATGCAAAGAGGTCCCGAAATCGCAGTTCGGCATCCCTGCGCCTGGAAATCTCTTTTTCCAGATCAAACATTTTTTCTTCAAGTTTGCGAATCAGGGCCGCGCTATATTTTCTATAAACCACCTTTTCACCATCCACCGGTTCCGGGGATTTTTTCAATCGGCCTTTTTGCTGCTCTTCAATGACCCCTTCCAGCATTTCAATAAAGGCGTCCGGTTCTACCGGCTTGACTAAAAATCGCTCTGCCCCCATGCCCATTGCCAAATCCTCGTCCTTCGGATCGGTATAGGTGGCTGTGTAAAAGATAAAGGGAATATTCTGCAAACATTCATCGGCCTTCCATTTACGACACAGCGTAAAGCCGTCCATCACGGGCATCAGAATGTCGGAAATGATGATGTCCGGAGGGTCACGCCGGGCCTTCTCGAGCGCCTCGGCACCGTCGGAGGCCAAGACCACTTCATAACCGTGCCCTTCCAGGAGTATCCGCAGCATGTAGAGATTCTGATCTAAGTCATCGACAATGAGTATCTTCATTTTTGAACTTTCTCTTGTTGATGGTTGGGGTGTGAGGATAAATACTGCTCCACTTCCGACATAAAAGTTTCAGGATTGATCGGTTTCTCGATATAGCCCGTACAGCCGGCAGCCACGACCCGCTCCCGATCGCCCACCATTGCATGGGAAGTCACCGCCACAATGGGAATGTCCTGGGTTTCGCCGCCTGCCTGCAACCGCTGCGCCACTTCATAGCCGTCCATAACCGGCAGCTGAATATCCAAAAGGATCAACATTGGCTGGACCTTGATGGCCAAAGCGATACCCTCGCGGCCGTCGCGTGCCTGGACTACCTCGTACCCGCTTTTCTCGAGGATGAACGTCAGCAGGTAAATGTTTTGTTCGTTATCCTCTATGATAAGGACCTTGCCTTTCATCCGAGCCTCCCTGGCAAATGCCATTGAACTGGAAAACTATTTTTCACTTTTCTTTTCCAGGGGTAACGTAAAGGTAAAGGTGCTTCCCGCCTCCCAGGCACTCTCCACATGGATTTCGCCGCCCAGTAATTCCGTAACTTTTTTACAGATCGACAAACCAAGTCCGGTTCCTTCGTAACGGCGGGTCACGCCTGTTTCGATTTGCTGGAACGGCTTGAAAAGCTTGCCCCTGTCCTCCGACTGAATGCCGATACCGGTGTCTGCGACAAGGGTCACAAGCCAATAGTTTTCAACCCGGCATTCCACGCGTACTTTCCCTTTTTCGGTGAACTTCAATGCATTGTTGATCAAATTCAGGAGTACCTGCTCAACTCTCCGCCGGTCGCTTATGATTTCATTGACTTCCGGCCCTATATCTGCCGTTAACTTGAGCCCTTTCTTCTCGGCCATGGGAATCAATGTCTGGATCACCTTTTCGATTAACTCGCGCATATGAAAAGGCCGAAGGTCGACCTCAAGTTGGCCGGCTTCTATCTTGGAAATATCTAACACATCGTTAATCAGGCTCAACAGGTGCTGCGAGCTGTCCTTTACCATTCCCAGCTGCTTTTTTTGTTCAGCGTTTAGATCACCGACCAGGCCTTGCAGCATAATGCCGGTGAAACCGATAATGGAATTGAGGGGCGTGCGCAATTCGTGAGACATGGCCGCCAGAAAAGCTGATTTGAGCTGATCGGCTTCTTCAGCCGCCTCTTTGGCTTTGAAAAGTTCTGTTTCCATTATTTTGCGTTCGGTAATATCCATGACCGTGCCAACCATCCTGAGAGGGTTGCCGTGTTCGTCCCGTGATACGACGGCGCCTTTCGTAGCCTGCCAGACGATGTTACCCTGCTTGGTAACAGCCCGGTATTCCGCGTCATAATCTGGCTTCCGCCCCTCCCGGTAATCATGCCCCAGCTTGAGGATGCGCTCCCGGTCGTCGGGATGGATGCTGTTTGCCCAGGTCTCACGGGTACGCTCGACTTCATCCTGTAAATATCCCAGCATTTCCGACCAGCGTTTGTTAACAACGGTTTCCCCGGTCTGCAGGTTGACATCCCAGAAACCGAGATCTCCGCCTCTCAAAGCAAGTTTGAGGCGCTCTTCGCTTTCCATTATTGCCATTTCGGCCCGCTTGCGCTCGGCCACCTCCCGGGAGAGTCTCCGGTTCCACAACAGGAACACGGCCAGCATCACCAGCGCTATCAACACGATTTTATAGATTATCGAGTAGTCTACGTGCTTTTTAAAGGCAACCGCCGTCCACTTCCTGAAGATGGCGTTCCGCTCCCCGGCATCTATCGCATCTATGGCTTTTTGCAGTAATTGCAACAACATGGGCCAATCGCTGCGCACGGCCACGGCGACTTTATATTCAAACCCGGTTTCGGCCGTGGCTTTCAGATTGGTATAACCCGCCTGGCGAATATAGTGCCCTGTAATCAGGAAAGTACCAATATAGGCAAAGGCCTTCTTGGCTTGCAGCATGCCGAGGGCCTCCGGAATGTTGGCGACCTCCACGATTTCAGTTTGCGGGTATTCTCTTTTCAAAAATTCGGTGACCGCATAACCCCGCACAGCAACGACTTTGCGGCCAGCCAATTCGTCAAGGCTGCCGATATAGGGGGAATCGTCGAGGGTGAATACGGCGGTCGGAAGGGACAGGTAGGGTTTGGTGAAAGCCACAAAAGCCTTTCGTCCCTGTGTTTCGATGGCGGTCGAAATGATGTCCAGTTCCTGCCTGCGGAACCTGTCCAGCGTTTCCTTCCAGGAAGCCTGGCTGGTAAACTGAAATTCCACGCCGAGCATGGTGGACACTCGTTTGAGGTAGTCCACCGAGATTCCGCTGAATCGGCCGTCATCATTCAAAAATTCCATCGGTGCCCAATTCTGGTCGGAGGCCACCCGGATGACCGGATGATCGTTAAGCCAGGCCTTTTCTTCGGGTGCGAGGCTGATCCAGGAAAGCCCGAGGGTTTCGCCCTCCTCGATACCGCCCCATTTCCGGTAGATGGCATGCACTTCTGCCTGGGTCAGGGAAGCCAGGGCGTGGTCCAGAATCGCCGCCAAATTCGGCCAGTCCTTGCGCACACCGATGCTGTTGACCGAAGCGGTGGCCTTGAGTTTACCCTGTATCTGCAGATTACTCAAAATCTCTTTTTCTATCAAATAGCTGGCCACGGCCCTGTTGCCGGCATAAGCATCAGCCTCGCCCTTGGAAACGGCGTCCAGCGCATCGCTTGTGGAAGCGTATGTCCTGATACGAATTTGAGGATGGTTTGCCTGCAGATATCCGATGATGAAAAAGCCCTCTTCCAGGGCGAGGGTTTTGCCCGCAAGGTCTTTCACAGCGTCGTAATACGGCCCCTTCGCAGGAGCCACAATGACGTGGGGGATGTTTGCATACGGCCTTGTAAAGTTGAAATACGGCTCGCGGTCTTTTCGCGGCGTTATGTCCATCACCGCATCGAGTTGCTTGTCTTGCACTTGATTATAGATATTTTCCCATACGCCCGGAACGACGGCAAGTTTCCCCCCCAGCCGTTTGTTGAGGGCCGCAATAAAATCCACGCCGATACCCTGCGGTTCGCCCAGTTCGTCCACATAATCCATGGGTGGCCAGGCAGCCATGATACCCACCCGGATCTCAGACTGCGCCTCAAGCCACGCCTTTTGCCCGGGCGTTAAAGCAACCGCAACAGGACCAGCTTCCATGTCCTCGAAGCCAGCCCACCGGCGATGTATCCTCCGAATTTCCTCTCCCGTAACGGAGGCCAGGGCACGATCGAGCAGGGCAGACAACTCGGGCCAATCCTTACGTACGCCGATGGAAAGTGCGACCGGAGGCTTGCGCATCCGCCCCTGAACCTGCAGGTTGGAAAACAACTCTTTTTCCATCAGATACATCGCTACCGCTCTGTTGCCCGCATAGGCATCGGCTGCGCCCCTGGAGACCGCATCCAGGGCAATACTGGTTGAACCATACTCCTTTATGATGGTATCAGGATAATTTTTCCGGAAATATTTAATATTGTAGAAACCTTTCTCAAGGGCGATCGTCTTCCCGGCAAGATCCTCTTCTGACCTGAAATACGCTGCCCCTCTGCGGCCCACAATAGCATGGTGAATGGATAGATACGGCTTTGTAAAGTTGAAGAAAGGTTCCCGGTCTTTTTTGGGGGTGATATCCATCAAGGCCCCGAGCTTTTTATTCTTCACAAGTTCGTAATTTCCCTTAAATGGTCCGGGAACAACGGTCAGAACGCCGTTGAGACGTTGGTTGAGGAGGTTGATATAATCAACGCCGATACCCTGAGGGTTTTGATGTTCATCCAGAAAATTCAGCGGTGGCCAGGCCTCCATGATGCCGACCTGGATGTCGGGATGCCCGGCCAGCCAGTCCATTTCCTGGGAGGTGAGGGGAAAGGAAGGCGTTTTCAAGACTACCTGTTTCGCTACTTGCCCTGGGGATTTATAGATAAAATCGCCCAGATCAACGCCTGCTTTCATGAAGCCGCCCGCTACCAGGGTCTCGCGGATCTCCTCGTAACGATGAGGGGTCACCGATCCGAGCACGGTCAACTCGGGGAGGATCATCAGCTCGGTCATTTTGGCTTCATAAGCCAATTTTTCACGCCTGAGGTCAGGATTGTATTTGTTAATGATCAGATCAATAATTTCATCTTGATGCCGCAGGGCATAAGCCCATCCTTTCAAGGTTGCCCGGATCATCTTGTCCACACGCTCGGGGTGCTGTTGAACCTCCTCTCTGGTGGTAAACAGATTGTCGCCGTAAAAATCGATACCGTAATCTTGCGGGTTGATAATATTGACATCGATTCCATGCTGATTAAAAAAGTATGCTTCGTCAGTAATGGAAGCCGAAATGACGTCCACATTGCCGGAAATAAGATCCTGCATACGGAAAGAGTGGGGAACGAATATCAGTTTGTCCAGACCGCCGATGGACTTTTGCAGCATGCCCGCGAGAGGCGCCCCCTGGCTGGCTTTATCGAACATCACCTTTTTACCGATCATGTCATAGGGGCTTTTGATGCCGGAACCTTTCAGGGAAAGCAAAACCAGGGGAGAGTGCTGAAAAATCTGTTTGAGCAGGATAACCGGTTTGTTCAGCATTCGATGCGTCAGCAATCCGGCATCAGCGACCCCGTACTCAGCCTGACCATCCAGAACCGCCTGAACAGCCCCATCACGGGAATCATGCGCGTTTAACGCCACTATTAATCCGCTTTCTGCGTAAAAACCCCGCTCTATAGCTGCGTAATACCCTGCGAACTGGAAGCCATGGTGCCATTTTAGCTGAAGACGGACCTTTTCCGCTTTCTCAGAAGCATGAATCAAGCTGTTTGAGAAAGCTAAACAAAAGGATAGACAGGCTATAAATAAAAGCGTCCTGATCTTCATGATGGATATATCCCAGCTCAACAGGAAATTATGAATGAGGATATCTGAATCGATATATGGCCGTATCTTCAGGTGTCGCCAGCTTTTTCATTTCCAGATCCGTCCGGGCAATTTTCATACCGATGGCCCGTGCGTCTCTGTTGTAGGCATCATACAGCTTTTGCAGGTCTTCGCGTGATGCGTCGTAATCGGCATTTTTCCTGCGAAGGGCCTCAGCCATCACCGGCAATGACTTTTTTCATCTGGGCGTCCAGGTAGCGATCCAGCTCCTCCGTACTACCGAAGATCTCCATGGAGGGAATGGCGTTGATGATTTCAAATACACGTCGGATCTGCGGCTGCAGATTCAGGAATTTTACCTGTCCGCCCCTCTTTTTCAGGATCTTGCGGACTTTGAGAAACACCCGAACACCGGCGCTGCTCAGGTACCGCAGGTGCTCCAGGTTGAACACAATCAGTTCGGTGATGTCGGTCAGCATGACCTCCAGCTTTTCTTCGAAAACCTTGTAGGTGTTGCTGTCCAGAGATCCCGCGATCGTTACAACGAATACACCCGCCGCTTTTTGTTCCGAGGTTACATTCAAGGTCATATCGCCTCCTTTTTCGCTTCGATATATAGGGTCTGGTAAAATATTGCTTCTAACAGGCTGTTAAGGATCTACAGCGCTTTAGCACCAGCAGATTGCCGTTTTCTTTCCGTGTGTAGGAAATCTCATCCATGATTTTGCGGATCATGTGGATACCCATACCGCCGATCTCCCGATCCTCGTAGGGGATATCCAGATCCGGCAGGGGGTGCTCCAGGAGGTTGAAAGGCCCGGCATCATCTTGGATGCGGACAATGATATCTGCGGACCGGGCCGTCATGCTGACGGCTATGGTGTGTTCGGCCGTGTCGGCATACCCGTAGGAAATAATGTTGGTCACAAGCTCTTCCAGGACCAACCGAAGTTCCCACACAAGATCATCCTGCAAGTCCTGGTCCCGGCCGAAGTCCAGCACCCAGTCCGCCAGACGCTCTATTTCAGTCAGGTTGTTTTTTACTGTCAGCGCTGCTTTCATGTCATTTCTTGAAGGTATTTCAACGCCAGCACGGCAATGTCATCTGATTGGGGAAAATTCCCCGTAAAACCCTTAACGGCACCCATGACCGCCTGGACAGTCTCTTTGGCCGTACCTGTAGGGTGGTCTGAAACCACTTTGGCCAGCCTATTCTCCGAAAATTCTTCGGAGCGGCCATTAAAGGCCTCCGTCACACCGTCGGTATACATAAACAGAGTATCACCGGGTTCCAGGATCAACTCTGCCTGATGGAACGAGATGTCTTCATCGATTCCCAGGGCCATGTCGCCGGTGCCTTCCAGGAAGGTGGCCGGCTCGTCCGGGCGCATAACCAGCGGCGGGTTGTGGCCCGCGTTGGTGTAACCGATTACGCCGGTCCTGACATTTAAGATACCGCAAAAAGTTGTCACGAACATCATGGAATCATTGCTGACGGACAGCTCCCGGTTCACGGCGGTCAGGATGTCACTGGCACTGCCCAGGCCTGCCGCCAGGGCCTTGATAAGCGTCCTCGTGCGGGCCATGAACAGGGCCGCCGGCACACCCTTGTCGGAAACATCCCCGATGACAAAACAAAGCTGCGCTTTGTCCACGAAGAAAAAATCGAACAGGTCCCCTCCGACTTCCCGGGCCGGTTCAATGACCGCATAGATGTCAATCTCCGGGCGATCAGGGAATGGTGGAAACTCACTCGGCAGAAGGTCCATCTGAATTTCATGGGCCACCCGCAGGTCACTTTCAATTTTCTCCTTGGCGGCGATGGTTTTTGCAAGTGCGCTGGTTCGCAACCGCAATTGCCACCTGAGAAACAGGCTGACCGCGCCAATAAACACGATAAGGGTCACGATGGACCCCACCACCCAGGCCGGATTGAGCCAGACCGGCAGAATGATTTTACTGGCCCCCTCCAGCCACCGGTCCAGGGATTGATGATAGACTGAAGTTTTGTTCAGCTTCAACGGTTTGAGGTGCCGGTCGATGGCATCAATGACGACACGCGAGCGGCCTTTGGGAATGGCAAACCGGAGCTCCACCGGACCAAAATTCATCTGGCTTCTCTTTACCCGGTACAGGTTCTCGTGGTAGCGGCCGAAAATTCGGGGGACAATGCCGGAGTCAATGTCGCCCCGGTCCAGCATTTCAAAGATATCCGTGTAGCTTTCAACTTCTACGAAATCTGGGGAAATCTCAAATTTGGCGCCCAGTGCTTTAAACGTTTTATAATAGATGTCCTCCCTCAGGACAGCCATGCGTTTATCGCCCAGGTCTAAAAAAGCTTCAATGGTGGACTTTTCCGGCAGATAAATATGCCCCCAGTTTTCAATCACCGTAACCCGGGTGAAATCATAGATAAGGGTCCGCTCTTCGGAATACGCAATGGCCACCAGTATATCGATTTCATGGTTGTTCAACCGGTTGATGCATTCAGTCCAGGACCCAAATACATACTTCAGGTTCCAGGCCTCCTTCTGGGCCACGTGAGACAACACATCTGCATATATTCCCTGTACCCGACCGTCCTTGCCTATAAATATCACCGGCTCGTTCTGGTAAACTCCCACCCGGACCTCGTTGGCCGCGGCAGCAGGCAATCCCGCCCCCAGCAGGCACAGACTCAGGAACAGGCTCAGACACAGGCAGACGGCCCCAATGCGGACAATGGCCCTGGTGCACGGATTCTGGGGGGGGTCAGATTTCAATCCAGGGTCCCTCCACAGCCAGTTCAAGCTGCAGTCCGCTTTGCGGTGTCTGAAGTGCCAGGTAGTCTTGCGCCTGCTTCAAATTTGACCACAGCCGGGCATCTTCATTTTCAGGATCATGGTGGGTAAAAAAGAGGGTCTTCACACCGGCCGCCAGAGCCATGTCGATCCCCGTAAACATGTTGCTGTGCCCCCAGTCCTCCTTTACTACATTCTCTAGAAATGAGTACTGGGCGTCAAATATCACCGCATCCGCATCTTTGAAAAACGTTACGTGGGGTTTCAGGGCTTCGGCAGAGGGGTCCTTGTACTCAGAATCCGTTGCGAAAACGACGGTTTTACCCCCATACTCAACCCGGTAACCGTAACACCCCCCAGGGTGATTCAAGGGGATTGTTTCGATGTTCACCGGACCAATGGCAAACCTTTCGGTAGAAAGCCCTTCGCCCCGGTTCAACTCTCGAAATCTGAAGGTCGGGGCCAGGGGTACCGGGAAAAACTCATAGGACTGCTGTTTCCGGATGCGCTGCTCCAGGTCGGGATGGGAGCCGTATACAGTCACCCGGTTGGTGGGCATAAAGGCCGGTATGAAAAAAGGAATCCCGCAGATGTGATCCCAGTGGGTGTGGCTGATCAGGATGTGCGCCTCCACGGGCTCGTTGCCGGCCCTTTGCATGAGGTCATGACCCAGGGGCTGCAGGCCGGTACCGCCATCCAGAATCAGGCAGGTGTTCCCGGCCATAATTTCAACACAGGTGGTATTGCCACCGACGGCCAGGCGCACGTGGGGGGGCAGCGTTTCAAAAAACCGGTCCACATCACCGGTATCCGCAAGGCCGGCGGCGATACCCATTTCAAGCGCAGCCTTTACCTTCTCCTCCAGGCCTGAATTTGACAGGGACGTCGCCAGTGAACCTCTGACGCCCCAAAATCTGATCTTCATCCCGTTTCCTCCTTGCTACCTCTTGTCAGGTCTATATGGCCGCGGCGATCTTATCACTAATCATCTTGATCTTATCCATGTCCCCGGGTATCAATTCCCATTCGGTCATTTTCAGCGTGGGGCCGCCTTTGGCTTTCGGGATCAGGTGCAGGTGGTAGTGCATGACCACCTGGTTGACAACTTTTCCGTTGAGCTGCAGGACCGCAATACCCACCGGACCCAGCACTTCCTGCAAGGCCAGGGCCACTTTCTTGGAGACACGGTGAATAGCGGCCAGGCTATTGTCGGAAATTTGCCAGAGATTCTCGGCGTGAACCTTGGGAATGATCAGGGTGTGCCCCGCGGTTATGGGATTTATATCCGCAAAGGCAAATACGCGCTCATCTTCATACACCTTGAAACTGGGAATCTCTCCTCTCACGATCTTGCAGAAAATGCAGCCGTCCATGATCATCCTCCTTGCAATTTGTCAATGAGTGATAAAATACCTCTATACAAGTCCTCTTATGGTAGTATTCAATTCCGCAACGGAAATTTCTTGGATGACACAGCTACCGATGGCGTCCAGGAGTATGAAATGGATCACCTCTTTTTCGCGCTTCTTATCCATTGCCAGGGCTTCAACAATCTGGTCGGGATCAGCCTCCACAACGGTTGGCAGGCCCAGGCTGCCCAGCAGCGCCAGCAGTCTTTGTACATCCGCAGCCGCCAGCAGCCCCCGTTTGGCTGAAATAGCTGCGGCCACGGCCATCCCAACGCTGACTGCCTCGCCATGGGGTATCCCCTTGATTTTCTCAATGGCGTGGCCGACTGTGTGCCCGAAATTCAGCTTGCGCCTTTCCCCGGTTTCCTTTTCATCCCGGTTGACAACCGCAGATTTGATTATCACGGAATCGGAAACCAGCCGTTCAATCACATCGGCCTCGAGGCCCAGGGCGCCGGAGGCATTGTCTTCGAGGTAGGCAAACATGTTCGCGTCCTCAATGGCCGCATGCTTGACGATTTCGGCCATCCCACTGCGCACTTCACCAGTCGCAAGGGTTTGCAGCAGTTCCATATCACAGATGACGAATTCCGGCTGGCTGAAGACTCCCACCATGTTTTTATAGCCTTCGAAATTAACCCCGTTCTTTCCGCCCACACTGGCATCCACCTGGGAAAGCAGCGTGGTGGAGACAAATCCAAACCGCACACCGCGCATGTAGGTCGCGGCCACAAATCCCGTGATGTCGCATACAATCCCTCCGCCTATGCCCAGGATAAAACTGGACCGATCCGCGCCCAACTCAATCAACTGCCCGTAGATGGAATTTACAGTGGCCAGGGTCTTTATCTTTTCGCCGGTACCCAGGGTAATCACATGGCCGGACGGAAAAACATCTGCGTAGTACTTGGCGACAACATCGTCCGTAATAATAATAATCCTGGCATCCGGCAGGTAGTTCCCGCTGTTCTTAATCGATTCGCCCACCAGGAGCCTGGAAACCCCGGTGCTGCCATTTATGGTGTGTATCTTCATAGTAGAAACCCGCAGGTCCGGGCCGATCTCCTTTCTATATGCACTTGAGTATTCATATAGTTATACAGGATGAAAAAAAATACTCAATAGCATAAACACCTGTGCCTGCCCCGCCAACAATATTTTCGGGCCGTTTCAAGTGTTCGGAATTAATGTGTAAATAATTAGTTTAATAGTTTTTTAGGCGAAATCAACACGAAATTTTGAAAATTTCGATCCGGGCGAAATAGTAACAGACGCCCCCTGGCAAAGGCGCATCACGCGGGCCTGCCGGTCAGGTATTCACGGGTGAGACGGCCGGTCACCACCGGCAGAGTATCTCCGGTCGGCGGTATAAACCGGTATACAATTTCAAGGAACTGCATGGCCATGCGCAAGGTTGCCCCCCAGAAGATATCGGTGCCCTCACGATGCTGGTGAAGAAAACAGGGCATACGCTTAATTTCCGGGTTCGCCCGGGGAATATCGACGGTGAGCCGGTATTGCGCATAGCGCGCCGGGTCCAGCAGGTGCCGGATGGGAATGGGCACAATCCGGGCCACCTCCCAGTTAGGGAAAAAGCGCTGCGGCCATTTCAAGCGACATACCAATGGATATATCATCCGGCTGAAAAGTACCAGGTCCTGGCGCGGCAGAAGCCCTATAAATTCAAGGCCCAGGGGATTCAGGCGCATCTCTTCCAACCCCTCACGAAACGCGGTGGCCATCAAAAGCGGCAGGACCCCCTGGCAGTCAATCCCTTTCAGTTGGGGCCAATACGGCCAGCGAAGCAGGAGTGAGCCGGGAAGCTTCAACAGGTGCGCGGCCAACCGATCGAATCGGGGAGAAACGCCCCCCCCGGGACAGCACAGGTCACCAGGTTGACGCACCCGGGCCGACCGCTGGTTTAGGATAAGACAGGGCTCTGGAGGTGCATTCTCCTGCACGGAGCAATGGCCAATCAGAAACAGGACCACCGACGCCTGTTTGAAATTGATACCTGTTTGCGCAGTATCCAGGACATGCCGACTGCTGCCATACAGGGCCCGGGTGGCCGCTTGTGGGTCAAAAAAAGTATCTCGTCTGGTATGATTTACAGTATCGTCATTCATTGAATCTTAAACTATGCTTTTATTTCCCCGTTTGGGGATGCAGCGGATAACCCGATAGCTCGGCCATTTCGCCCATGAGCCTGATCAGCAGCCGGTCAGGAGGTTCAAAGGGCTTTTGATAAGTTACCTTACCGATGGCCACCTGGACATGGATGCGCCAGCCGCCGAGGGTATAGCGTATCCCCACCGGTATCAGCGGCATGGACAGACGCGACAAAATAAATCTCAGCATACCGGTATGGCCCGGCCCCATTTTGTTGCGGTAATAGGTCCCCTCGGGATACACGACAATGCCCTCGCCTTTTTCCAGCATGCGGATGGACGCCAGGAGGTAACGCCGGCTTTCGATGGGTTTTTGCCTGTTCAGCGGGATGCCCCCCAACGCCTTGAACAGCCGATCCGTGAATCGAGTTGTAAACAGCTCGTTCTTGGCAACAAAATAGAGTTGCCGGGGCAGGGCGAACCCGGTGAAGGGTATATCCTCCCAGCGCTGATGTTTGGGAAGGAGAATAAACGCGCTGTCCCGGGGCAGGTTGCGCAATCCGCGCACCTCCAGCCTGAAGAACGGAAACAGGGCCATCTTCAGCAACAACCGGACTGAGGTGTAGGCCCAGGTGGCTCTTTTTACCGCTACGTTTTTCCTGTGCTTTGAGTTTCGGTTATTCGACATATTTCTCGTACCAGTCGCAAATTTAGAAACAGCTCCTAATCAGCCTGGGTACCTTATACGCAAATTACACGATTTTCAAGTTCACACAACGGGCAGGCAGAATTTGGCAAACCGGCCTCAAACAACCTGTTGCTTCACGCGGGCGGTTCTGTTAAAGAGGCAATTTTTAAAGGTTGGTAATATTATGGAATTGACAAGCGGCCAATACACGATCCAGGGTATCGACGTGCAAACCATCTGCCGCGAATTCGGGACACCGCTGTTCGTTTACGATGCCGACTATATTACCGATCAGGTTAAAACCTTCCGGGCGGCGTTTTCCGGGGTTCCGACCCGGATCAAATACGCCTGCAAAGCTTCATCGAACATCAACATCATTCGCCTGATGAAAAAGCTGGGGACCGGTCTCGACACGGTATCCCCGGCAGAAATCCACCTGGGCCTTGAGGCCGGTTTCAAACCGGAGGAGATTGTCTTCACGCCCAATTGCGTGGATTTTTCTGAAATCGAACAGGCCGTGGAAACCGGAACCGCCCTCAATATCGAAAGCATCTCCAGCCTCGAAAAATTTGCCCGTCGTTACGGCGGCCGGGTTCCGGCCTGCATCCGCCTGAATCCGAATATCGCTTCACAGGCCAACGCGGAAAAAGTGGACTGGTGGCACAATCAGTCGAAATTCGGCATCTCACTGTCCCAGCTCAAAATTGTAAAAGAACTGGAAGCAGAATACGGCTTGAAAATTAATGGGGTCCACATTCATTCCAGCTCGGTTATCATGAGCCCGGAAATATTCACGGCCGGGGCCCGGACTGTTTTCGATATCGCTTCCGATTTCAAACACCTTGAGTTTGTTGATTTCGGTGGAGGCATCAAAGTGGACGTCGGAGACGGCAATCCGGTGATCAACCTGAATGAAATCGGGCAAGCCCTGGAAATGCTGTATGCTGATTTCTGTCGCAAACTGGGCCGCAAAATTGATATCTGGTTCGAACCGGGAAGATTTCTGGTGGGCAACGCCGGGACCCTGCTGGCTGAATGTACGGTGGTAAAAGAGAATGAGGCGGTCGACTTTGTGGGCGTCAACTCCGGTTTCAACCACCTGATCCGTCCCATGTTTTACGATGCCTACCACGAAATCGTCAATGTATCCAACCCGCATGGAGCGCGGCACACATACACGGTGGTGGGCAACCTGTGCGAAATCGACAACCTGGGCCAGGACCGCCGGCTTAATGAAGTCCGGGAAAAGGACCTCATCGCCATTAAGAGCGCCGGGGCGTATGGTTTTTCAATGGCATCGTGTTACAATTCGCGGCCCCGTCCGGCCGAAGTGCTGGTCATCAACGGCCAGGCCCGCCTCATTCGTAAAAGAGAAACCTACACGGACATGGTCCGAAATATGGTCCGGATAGACCTGTAATACCGGGATTTGAGGCTAAATCCCTAAAATTTATTAAAAATTCAGATAGTTCCGCCACAAGCCGGTTTGACAAGCATACCAATCTTTAGTAAAGCATATGTGCGGTTGCCATCTTATCCGAAATGACAGATCGTTGCCATGGGGCATCTTTGCCGGAAAGTCACTCGACCCACACACAGTAGCGTCATAAAAACCGGTTCAAAAGCTGCCCGAACCCATACCCGTCCGCTTGTGCTCGGACACAAACAGAACGCTGACCCATGGAAGCCGAAACCGTTATCGCCTGTCACGACTGCGAAATGATCCAGAGCATACCGTACACCCCGGAGAGAGGCTCTGTCCGGTGCGTGCGCTGCGGCGCACTGCTGTATAGACACAAAGCTGACTGCGTCGATGCCACCCTTGCGCTCACCCTGGCGGGTATCGTCTTGTTCGTCCTGATCAACATATTCCCGTTTATTTCTTTTCGCATGGGCGGCCAGATGGAAGAGACCACGCTGATCACGGGCATCCTGGTGTTCATTGACCAGGGGTGGTGGATTCTGGGCCTGCTGGTGCTGATGTCAACCATCGTCGCACCGACGATCCAGTTGCTGGGCCTGCTCTATATCCTGCTGCCGCTGCGATTCGGGCGAATTGTCCCGGGCCTGCCGCGGGTCATGCGCACCCTGATCGCCTTTGGGCCCTGGAGCATGATCGAAATCTTCATGCTGGGCATCCTGATTACCGTGGTAAAACTGACCAAGGACGGTGAGCTGACCTTCGGGATTTCCCTGTACGCGTTTATGGCCTTTACGTTTGTGATGGCAGCCATTTTACATCGCTTTGACCCGCACCAGATATGGGCCAAATGGGATTTGGCCCGAAAAATTTCAGATACCTGTACTTTCAACACCGGCCGCGTGCTCAGCTGCCGCACCTGCCATCTGCTCTGCGGCGGACTGGAAATTTCCAACCAACTGAAATGCCCGCGCTGCGGCACCCCTTTGTTTCGGCGTAAAAGAAAGAGTATTTCCCGAACCTGGGCCCTGGTGATCGCCGCGGGCATCTTCTACATTCCGGCCAATTTCTTCCCGATGACCAACATCATTTCGTTTGGTGACGAAAAAACAGATACCATAATGAGCGGTGTGATCTACTTTGTGGAATCCGGCCTGTGGCCGCTGGCCCTGATTGTATTCACAGCCAGTATCATGGTGCCCCTGATCAAGCTGGCGATTTTGATGGTCCTGCTCATCACTGTCCAGCGTAAATCCACCTGGCGCCAGAAGGACCGCACCCGCCTGTATCGCATTATCGAAGCCATCGGCCGCTGGTCAATGGTCGACGTATTTGCCATCACCGTGGCCATCGCGCTGGTGAATCTCGGCTCGATCGCCACCATCCGCGTGGAATCCGCAGCCATCTACTTTGCTGCGGTGGTGGTGATTACCATGTTTGCCGCCCTAACATTTGATCCCCGGCTGATCTGGGATACGGAGACTGTCTCACATGAGTGACATGGAAAAAGGAATTCCGATTGAAAGCGATATCCCCATGGCCACGGCCCAGCAGCCCGGTAAACGGTACATATCCATTGTCTGGTTGATTCCTGCAGTGGCGCTTATCATCGGCGGCTGGCTGGTCTATAAAACACTTTCGGAAAAAGGGCCGACCATCACCATCACCTTTAAATCCGCAACGGGACTGGAAGCCGGAAAAACCCTGATAAAATACAAGGAAGTCGACCTTGGCAAGGTCTCAGCTATCGAACTCAGTAGTGATCTTTCACATGTCATCGTTACCGCTAAACTCGCCCGGCATGCTGAAATATTTCTTACCGACAACACACTTTTCTGGGTGGTCCGGGCCCGGGTGGCCGCCCGGGGTGTTACGGGGCTGGGCACCCTGTTTTCCGGTGCCTATATCACCCTGGACCCAGGAATTCCTGGAGATTACACCGATACGTTTACAGGCATCGAAACACCGCCTGCGGTTACAACCGACGTTCCGGGACGCAGTTTTTACCTGAAGGCCTTCCGTCGAGGATCCATCGACACGGGATCACCGGTTCTATATCGGCAGATCGAAGCCGGGCAGGTGGTGAACTACAAGCTTTCCGAAGACGGTAAAATCGTTACCTTGAAGGTATTTGTCAACGCCCCGTATCACAGATTCGTATACAAAAACACCCGCTTCTGGAATGCCAGTGGAATTGATGTCAAGTTTGACAGCCAGGGCGTCCGGATCGACACTGACTCGGTTGTCAGCATGCTCATCGGCGGAATCTCTTTCGGAATCCCCCAGGGTGCCGAACCCGGATTTCCGGCCGAAAAATACTCGACCTTCATACTCTATGACAACCTGGACAAGGCCAGGGAAACGGCCTTTCTCGTCAAACGTAAATGGCTTATTTACTTCAATGAGCAGGTTCGTGGACTTTCTCCCGGGGCACCTATTGAAGTTCAGGGAATCCGGGTCGGTCAGGTTCTGGATGTGGGCCTTGAGTTTGACAGCCTGCAAACTGAATTCCGGATTCCCGTCCTGGTTGAACTCGAGCCGGAAAGGTTGTTTCCCAGCGACAACGCCCTCACGGAAGAGAAAGAGCAGGCCTTCATGGAAAGCCTCGTTCAACAGGGATACCGGGCGCAGCTGGAATCGGGAAATATTATCACAGGCCAATTGCTGGTTATTTTGGACCGTTTCCCGGATGCGGGTGCAGCCAGCATCGACTGGCAGGAACCCTACCCCGTGTTCCCAACTGTCCCCAAAACCATTCAACAGATAAAAGCCAAGGTCGCCCGGATCATAGACCGCATGGACAAAATGCCCATCGAAGCAATTGGCCGGGACCTGCGCGACACCATCCACGGGCTCAAAACCATCGCCACTTCACCGGAACTCACCCGATCAGTTGAAAACCTGGACGCGGCCCTGGTGGAAACCCGGGAAGTCATGAGCGCCCTGAGCGAAAAGGTCACCCCGCAACTGGAAGCGACCCTTGCGGAAGGTCAATTGATGCTCAGCGAACTGCGCACCCGGGTCACCCCGCAACTGGCCGCCACCCTGGATGAAGCCCGCCAGGCCATGGCCAATGCCGGTGAAATTTTAAACACCGATTCCCCCCTGCAAAACCGGATGAATTCGGCCCTGGATGAGATCACCCGGGCCTCCAGGTCCCTGCGCCAGCTGATGGATTACCTGGAACGGCACCCGGAATCAATTATTAGCGGGAAAGGAAGTGAAGAATGATGCAGCCCCCGGTACGCGTACAATTTTACCTGTTCACCCTGCTGGTTATCAGCCTGTTGCTGGCCGGATGTACCGGCAAATCACCCCGGGCAGATTTTTACTCCCTGGGAGCTATTGAGGGGACCGAAACGGCCGCTGCCCTTTCCGCGGATGTCGCCCTGGCTGTCGGGCCGGTCAGCATCCCCTCTGAACTGGACCGCAATCAGCTGGTCACCCGGGATGCCAGTCATCGGCTCACCATTGCCGAACTGCATCGCTGGGCCGGTCCGCTCACGGACAATATCACCGCTGTGCTGACCCGCAACCTGGCCGCCCGACTGGGCACCCAGCGGGTGGCGCCCTTCAACCGGGAGCATCTCTTCCCGTTCACCCACCAGGTGGTCTTCAACATCAACCGCTTTGACGGGTGGCCGGCCGGTGACATCCTGCTGGATGTCACCTGGAGCATCAAGAAAACCGGGGACTCCCAGCCGCTGCTGGTAGAACGCACCGAAATCCGCGAAGCAGTCGCAACACCCGATTACCCGGGGGTTGTGGCCGCCCAGAGCAAGGCGCTGGCCGATATCAGCACCCGGATCGCCGCAGCCTTGGCCCAGCTGGTTCAGTAAATAATGATCGGTGGCATAGCCGGTTGGCTCGACGAAGGTTTCAGTCTTGTAACATAAACTGGCACCGGATGGCCTATCGCGTCCTGACGCCGACCGGCTTCGGGTGAACAGGTGTCCATCCATAAGTAGACGATTCTTAATTCCAGGGATACATTCTAATGCCCTCACAAAAGAGCCTTTCGCGCAAAAATCCCGAGTCCAGTGCCAATATGGCATTTGAAAACGGTGCTGTATGTTCACTGGTAAATCAATACCTTTGCATTCCAAAAAACTCCAAAAAATGAGGTGCAACCATGTCCCAATCCAAATGCCCGAAATGTGGATTCGTCAATGATGTATCGGCCTCTGAGTGTGCCCGCTGCGGCATCATCTTCTCAAAATTCGATATCGTTCAGAAAAAAAGAAAACGGACCGCCGGCGGCGCGTGCCACGAAGTGGACTACCAGGTTCTCGGCGACGATATGCAGGTCGTGGAGGTGGAACTGGACACCGGCGAAACAGTCATCGCTGAAGCCGGAGCCATGAACTACATGGAAGATGGCATTAGTTTTGAGGCTAAAATGGGAGACGGCTCGGCTGCTGACGAGGGCCTCATGGGCAAACTGCTCAATGTCGGCAAAAGAGTGCTGACTGGCGAATCCATGTTTTTGACACATTTTACCAACACGGGATCAGGAAAAAAACGCGTGGCTTTTGCGGCCCCATTTCCAGGAAAAATCATCCCTGTTGACATGGCCAAGGTCAATAACACGCTTTTTTGCCAGAAAGATGCCTTTTTGTGCGCCGCATACGGCACCAACGTCGGAATCGCATTTACCAAGCGACTGGGAACGGGATTCTTCGGTGGTGAAGGATTTATCTTACAGAAGCTGAAAGGTGACGGCATGGCTTTTCTGCATGCCGGCGGGACTGTTATTCGAAAAAAACTAAACAACGAGCGGCTGCTTGTGGACACCGGCTGCCTGGTGGCTTTTACGCAGGGAATTGATTACGAAATCCAGCGGGCAGGAAATTTGAAGTCCATGTTCTTCGGCGGGGAGGGGCTTTTTCTGGCCGCCCTGAGCGGCAAGGGGCTGGTGCTGCTGCAGAGCCTGCCGTTGTCGCGTCTGGCGAGCCGCATCGTCCAGCACGTGCCGTCGCCGGGTGGAACCCGCAAAGGCGAAGGGTCCCTACTGGGTAGTATCGGCAATATGCTTGATGGCGACAATTAAGGCCGGCCGAGTTAAAGAGTCCTGGCCGGGAAAGACTGCACCTGCTACTGCCAGACCCGTAACAAGCATGTCAACCTCAAGGCCGGTGACCGCATTGCGCCGTGCTGCGGCAAATTGATAGAACTGCTGGACGACTGATGGATCCGGATGCTTGGCCGCGGCAGGACTCAACTGAATCTCTTCAGGGCAGAGACGCTGGTATCCATTGAAACAGTTCAATCCATCCAGAAATTGACGTATGGCCTACCACACCCATAAACCCGTGTATCATCGCCTGGTGGATCGGTTAAACCGCTATCCGCAGGGTGCCCCGCCCTCTGAATTGCTGGACAAAATTTTAAACCTGCTGTTCTCTGAAAAAGAGGCCGGCCTGGTTTCGCTACTTCCCATTAAACCGTTTACGGCCGAAAAAGCCGCCCGGATATGGAAAATGAAATTGTCCGCGGCTCGCAGGATTCTGGACCGCCTTGCCTCCCGGGCCATCCTGGTGGACATCGATCAAAAGGGCGAAACCCACTACCTCCTGCCCCCGCCCATGGCCGGCTTTTTTGAATTCTCACTCATGCGCGTGCGCCATGATATTGATCAGAAAGCCCTGAGTAAGCTTTTCTACGACTACATGAACGTTGAAGAGGATTTCATTAAAAACCTGTTTACCCTGGGTGAAACCAAGCTGGGCCGTGTCTTTGTGCATGAGCCGGTGTTATCCAATGAGTATGCCTTCCAC
The DNA here is from genome assembly GCA_964636125.1 of uncultured Desulfobacterales bacterium. Classification (GTDB taxonomy): domain Bacteria; phylum Desulfobacterota; class Desulfobacteria; order Desulfobacterales; family CAJINA01; genus CAJINA01. The sequence goes on from CAZWPX010000031.1 coordinate 21,127, forward strand.
GTACTCGATTACGAGCGGGCCTCAGAGGTCGTCAAGACCGCTGCTCACAGGGGTATCAGCACCTGTTACTGTCGTCACAAAATGTACCACCTGGGCAAAGCCTGCGACAAGCCCATGGATATCTGCATGACCTTTAACACCTCGGCCAGGTCCCTGATCAAATACGGGCATGCCCGTGCAGTTGATGTGGCCGAGGGACTCACGCTGCTTGACCAGGCCTATGAATCCAATCTGGTCCAATTCGGCGAAAATGTCAGGGAACGGGTTAATTTTATCTGCAACTGCTGCGGTTGCTGCTGCGAGGCCATGATCGCAGCACGCCGGTTTGCCATCTTCAACCCGGTGCACACCTCCAATTTTATCCCGTCACTCACTGGTGACACCTGTGCGGGCTGCGGCAAATGTGTTGCGGTTTGTCCGGTGGCGGCCATAGGGCTGGTGCCAGCCAATAATCCTGAGCATCCTAAAAAGAAAAAGGCCCGCCTGAGTAAGGAGATATGCCTGGGGTGCGGTCTCTGCGTCCGGGCCTGCCCGGAAGCAAGCCTTGAACTCAAATCCCGACCCCAGAGGGTCATCACCCCTTTAAACGGCACCCACCGGGCCGTGGTGATGGCCATTGAACGGGGCCGCTTGCAAAATTTGATTTTTGACAACCAGGTCCTATGGAGTCATCGCGCTCTGGCGGCTGTGCTGGGTGTTATCTTAAAACTGCCACCCATCCAACAGGCCCTTGCCAGCCAGCAGGTAAAATCACGTTATCTGGAAGCTCTCCTTAAACTCGTCCCTGATTGACAGCGCCCTAACCATTTACATAAATCCATAACCCTGCTAATCAACAGATGTTCTATTGTCTAACTAACTCCCCACTTGGACTGCATATTGCGGTCGCGGATGACTCCCCGCAATTGAAGCATTTGGCGTGCCCAATGCCCCTATAAGGAATCAGGATATGAATATGGAGAAAAACATCAATCTCATGTGTCTCAAGGATGTCCACAGATCTTTCATCGTGGGCGAGATTGAAGTCCGTGTCCTCAGGGGCGTAGACCTCGATGTCCACGCGGGCGAACTGCTCATCATCCAGGGTGAGTCGGGCTCCGGCAAAAGCACCCTGATGAATATGGTCGGCGGCATCGACCAACCCACCAGCGGTTCGATCACGTTTGACGGGCAGGACATCACCACGCTGACCGAACACGAACTGACGGAGTTTCGCCGGAACAATGTCGGCTTTGTCTTCCAGTTCTACAACCTCGTTCCGACCCTGTCGGCCGAAGAAAATGTAGCCACGGTTACCGAAATCGCGGACAACCCCATGGACCCGGCCGAGGCCCTTGAACTGGTGGGTCTTGGGGACCGGACGGACCATTTCCCGGCACAGCTTTCCGGCGGGCAGCAGCAGCGGGTGGCCATTGCCCGCGCCCTGGCCAAGCGGCCCAAGTTGATGCTGTGCGACGAACCCACCGGCGCGCTCGACCACGAGACCTCGGTGATGGTCCTTGAACTGATCCAGGACATCTACCGCAAGACCGGCACCACCGTGGTCATGATAACCCACGCGCCGCCCATCGCCCATATGGCCAACCGCAACGCCATGATCCTGGATGGCCGCATTAGTGAAATACAGGTAAACGAAAACCCCAAAACCGCCCGGGAGCTGATCTGGTAATGGGAATCCTGGACCGTAAACTGGGGCGTGACTTAATCAAAACCTGGGGCATGCTCCTGGCCGTGGCCGCCATCATCGCCGTGGGCATCGGCTGCTTTATCGGCATGCTGTCCGCCGCGCGCAACCTTGAGATTGCCCGGACCGACTACTACTCGACCTGCCGGCTGGCCGATTTCTGGATCGACCTTAAAAAAGGCCCGGTACAGGAAGTGAAACGACTGGCGCAGGTCCCCGGCGTCTCCGAAATCCGCGATCGCATCCAGTTCCGGGTGGTCCTGGACCTGCCCGATTCGATAAAGCCGGTAGGCGCCATGGTGGTTTCCCTGCCTGATTCACCCGCACCGGTCATCAACAATATTATTATCCGCAAGGGGACCTACTTCACCCACGGGCGCTCCAACGAGGTGATCGTGTCGGAAAAGTTCGCCGATGCACGCGGGATCGAACCGGGGGACGCCCTGGTGGCGGTCCTGAACAACCAACGTAAGAATTTGATCGTCACGGGAACGGCGATCAGTGCGGAATTTGTCTACCTCTCTTCTCCCGGGAGCATGGTGGACGAGCCGGGCACCTACGGTTTGATCTATGTCAAACGCAGCTTTGCCGAAGATACCTTCGGGTTCAGCAGTGCCTGCAACAGCGTCGTCGGTCTGCTGGCGCCGGAAGCCCGCCAGGACCCCGGGCGGACAGTCGCCGAAGTCGCCCGCCGGTTGGAGCCCTTTGGGGTGTTCATCAGCGTGCCCCGGGCCGAACAATTTTCCCCCATGTTGCTGGATGGCGAAATGGAGCAGTTAAAGAGCATGGCCGTTACCCTGCCCGCTTTTTTTCTGATCGTGGCCGCGCTGGTGCTCAATGTGCTCATGACCCGCCTGGCCGAACAGCAGCGCACCATCATCGGCACCCTGAAGGCCCTGGGTTACGGCAATCGTGAATTGATGTGGCACTTTCTCAAATTCGCCGCCGCGGCCGGCGCGGCGGGTGGCTTGCTGGGCTGTCTCATGGGCTACTGGCTGGGCGGCGCCATGACCGGCATGTACCGGGACGTCTTCACGTTTCCAAGGTTGGTAAACCGATTTTACCCCGGATTGTCCCTGGCCGGAATCGTGATATCCGTTCTTTTTGCGATGCTGGGAACCATCAAAGGTGTCCGCCAGATCATGCGCCTGGAGCCCGCGGAAGCCATGCGGACCGCCGCCCCCCCCACGGGCGGGGCGGTCTTTCTCGAGCACTGGCAGCTTTTCTGGAGTCGCCTGGGCGCGCAGTGGCAGATGATCCTGCGGGGAATTTTGCGCAACAAGGGCCGGACCCTGGTAGCGGTTTTTGCTGCGGCCCTGGGCAGCTCAATCGTTATCCTGGCCTTCGGGTTTGTGGACTCCATGGACCGGATGGTGGCCATGCAATTTGAAAACTCGTTGCGCAGCGACTACCACCTGACCTTCAACCAGGAAATGGACAGTGCCTGTGTGGACGAAATCCGGCGCCTGCCCGGAGTCATTCACGCCGAACCGGTCTTCAACGTCCCCTGCACTTTCCGGGTGGGCAATCACACGAAAAAAGGCGCCATCATGGGCATCACCCAAGACAGCCGACTGACCATTCCGCTGGACGATCAGGGACAGGCCGTCGCCGTACCGACCTCCGGGCTGCTGATGACCGACCGCCTGATGGAAAAACTGGGTATCGAACCCGGCGACCACGTGGATGTCCTGCCGGTGAAGGGCGAGCGCGGCGCCCGGAAAATTCAGGTCGTGCAAAGTGTGGCCAGCATGATGGGCCTGGCGGTCTATGCGGATTACCGCTGGCTCAACCGGGCCGTAGATGAACAATCCACAGTCAGCGAGGTCCGGATCCTGGCCCTGCATGCGCTGGGCGACAAGCGGCAATTCATGGAAAGGATCAAAACCATGCCGGGGCTGGAAACCGTCTCGGATCTGGGTGAGCAAAAGCAGGCCATGGTGAAGCAGTTGGACGGGGCCATGCGCTCCACTGCGGTGGTCATGATCATCTTTGCCGCCGTGATTTTTTTCGGCACGATCCTCAACGGGACTCTCATCGCCCTGTCGGAACGCCAGCGCGAGACGGCGACTTTCCGAACCATGGGCTATCATGAAAACGAGGTCGGCAAACTTTTTTTGCGGGAAAACCTGATCACCAACGTACTCGGCACCTTTGCCGGCATGCCCCTGGGGCACGCCATGCTCACCGGCATGATGAAGGGTATCGCCACTGACGCCTATGCCTTTCCGGCGGCGCTTGCGCCAATGAGTTATGTCTACACATTAATACTGACCGTCTGTTTTGTGCTGCTGTCGCAGATCGTTGTGAGGCGCAGCCTCAGGGCGCAGAACTGGGTGGAGGCGATGAGTTTAAAAGAATAAGGGCCGGGTGGAAGAGTACAAGAGTTAAAGAGTGAAACCACTCTAAAACCTTTCACATTGTAACGCTGAAGCTTTGTTTTTCACCCTGTAACTCTTCTTCTCACTTGGCAACGCTGGTGTCCTGTAATTTTGGTTTTGACTCTTTCACCCTTTTAACTCTGTAACTTTGTAACATGGAGAACATTATGTCACAAAAACGCAAAACAAACTGGGTCTGGATCGTCGTCATTGCCGTGGTGGTGCTGGCTGTCGTGGGGGGAATCGTCAGTGAGGCGACCAAGAAGGTGCCCATTCGTGCGGCCAGGGCGGCCAGGGGGAGCATTGCGGCCTACGTGGAAGAGCGGGCCCGCACCAGCCTGCCCCACATCTACCACATCACCATGCCGATGCAGGGCCGGGTGCTGCCCATCAATCTCCAGGAGGGCGAGGTGGTGGAGGCCGGCCAGTTGGTGGTCCGGCTCGAAGATATTGACCTGCAGGAGACCGCCCTCCAGATGAACGACATTGTCGTGGCCATGGACAACTGGCGCAAGGCGGCCGAGTCCCAGGTCAAAGCCAGCAAAAACCTGCAGGAGTTCGCCAAATGGGAGTATGAAAAAAACCAGAAGCTGGTGAAGAAATCGGCCATCAGCGAGCGCCAGAAGCGTGAGTCCAAGAGCCGTTACCTGAATGCCAATGAAAAGATTGAATCAAGCCAGGCCATGCTTCATGCAACCGTAGCCTTCCAGTCCATCGTCCACCTGCTGCCCTCCTATGTGACGCGCAACCTGATCCGGACCCAGGTGCGCAGCCCGGTCAGTGGCACCGTGTTGAAGCGGCATGTCTGGAATGAAAAGGTCATGACGCCGGGAGAACCCCTGCTGGATATCGGCGACCTGACGAAACTGGAGGTGGCCGCCGACATCCTGACGGAAGAGGCCGTCCATATTCAGCCGGGTGACCGGGTTGAAATCTTCGGTGAGGCCCTGGGCAGCGATCCGGTGGCAGGTACTGTCCGCCTTGTAAAACCAGAGGCTTTCAAGAAAATCTCCTCCCTGGGCGTTGAGGAGCAGAGAGTAGAAGTGAAAATTTCCTTCGCCAAAGGCACCCTGGAAGCCTTGCAAAAAGCGGGGTGCACCCTTGGGTTGCTCTACCGGGTCCGGGTCCGGGTTATCACCGACGAAAAGAAAGATGCCCTCAGCGTTCCGCGGACCGCCCTGTTCCGCGGAATCGACGGCGGCTGGCAGGTCTATCGTGTGGACCAGGGCAGGGCCAGCCTGACCAATGTCAAGGTGGGGCTGATGAACGATTATGCGGCTGAAATCATTTCCGGCGTGGAAGCCGAAGGGACCGTCATTATTGCACCGGAATCTTCCATCCGCGATGGGACCCGCGTTGAATCGATGGATTAGGCGATAACAGAAAACAAATAGACCTTTAAACCAAATGGGAAAAGTCATGAATGCCTTCAGCAGAAATTATAGAGGCTCCGGAATCAATCAGGGGGTAAGAACCGCACTCCAATCCCGTCAAGTTCTGAACAGTCATCTGGCCATCCTCGCCGGACTGATCGGGTTGCTGGTATTGGTTAATGGCTGCACCCTGGTCGGCCCGGATTTCGTTAAACCGGAGGCCCCGGTGGCCAGTGACTGGACCCAGATCGAAAGCCCGGAACTGTCCGGGGGCAAGGCCGATTACAGTTCCTGGTGGCAGGCCTTTAATGACCCGGTTCTGGACCAGATCATTGCCAGGGCCTATTCCCAGAACCTCACCTTGCGGGTGGCCGGTCTGCGCATACTGCAGGCCCGGGCCCATCTGGGGATCGCCACCGGCAATCTCTATCCCCGGAAGCAGCAAGCTTTTGGCGAATACGCGGCCAACCAGCTCAGTGAGAATACAGGGCCGGTTATTGATCGGCAGTACGAGTCCGTGAACGTCGGTTTTGACGCTGGCTGGGAATTGGATGTGTGGGGCAAGTTCCGGCGATCGGTTGAGTCCGGGATGGCCAGTCTGGACGCCTCCATCGCCAGCTATGACGATATCCTGGTCTCCGTCACGGCCGAGGCTGCCCGGGCCTATATCCAGGTTCGGACCCTGGAAAACCGCCTTGATATTGCCCGGGATAATGTCAGGATCCAGAAGCGCTCCCTGGAAATTGCCACAGACCTTTTCGAAGGTGGGCATGTCTCCAAGCTGGACGTGACCCAGGCACGCTCACTGCTTAGCAATACCCAGGCATCGATTCCCAGACTGGAATCGAGCCTGCGCCAGACAAAAAATGCACTGGCGACATTGCTGGGCATTTTACCGGGGGACCTGGCGGCCCTGCTGGACGGTAGGGGTGACATCCCCTCGGTATCCAAAAAGGTTGTCGTCGCGCTTCCAGCGGAACTGCTTCGCCGACGCCCGGATATCCGCCTGGCCGAATTGCGTGTGGCGGCCCAGAGCCCGCAAATTGGCGTGGCCAAAGCCGACCTCTATCCCCATTTCACCCTCTTCGGCACCATTGGCTGGCAGTCGACCAATGCGGATTACCTGATCGGGGACAACTCTATCGGGGATACGTTCTCTTCAAAGAGCCTCTTCTGGAAAGCCGGCCCCGGTTTCACCTGGGACTTTCTGAACTACGGCCGGATTAAAAACCGGGTCCGCGTGGAAGATGCCGTTTTCCAGCAGACCGTTGTGAATTACCGCGACACGGTCTTGAATGCCCACCGGGAAGTCGAGGATGCCTCGGTTGCTTTTGTGCGCTCCCGGGATGAGGAAAAATTCCTGGTAACCGGTGTGGATAGTGCCAAAGAGTCGGTGGCGCTTTCCCTGCTGCAGTACGAGGAAGGCAATGTCGATTTCCAGCGCGTACTCGACACCCAGCGCGATCTAAGTGCCCAGGCGGATCAGCTCTCTGAAATACAAGGCCGGGTCAGCACCAACCTGGTGGCCCTTTACAAGGCCCTGGGCGGCGGTTGGCAGATCCGGGTCGGTCAGCCGCTCATCGACACGGACACCCGGGAGATAATGAGTGAGCGCACCGACTGGGGCAAGATGCTCGATGCCAAAGAGATAATGCTCCCCGAGCCATCAGAAAAAATGGGTGACCCCGGCAAATGGCGCCGTCCGGATTGGTAAAAATTGGAAGCCGATCTGATTTATTGCAGGTCTGACAACAGCTTCTGAAAAACAGGCGCGTCTTTTAACGTTTGCTTTGCGGCCGCTTTCAGCCGGTCGACATCGGCCGGCTCCAGGCGGAACGAGGTCGGCAACTCTTCCAGGTGTTTACGTTCAGCATCCGTCAGGGTCTCGAAACTCACTTCAATCACGTATGAATCAACCGCACAGGTAGAAGCAGTGCCGGCGGGAACCGGCGTTTCCGGTTCAGCCGGCTTGTTTCCGGCACGGCAGCGCATGGCAGACACTTCGTTTTCCCACTGGACCATTTTATGCCGTAAAATCTCCATCGTCTCAAAAGAATAGTGGTTCAGCGGAACTGATGAAAGCGCGCCGATGGCGTCGAAAAACGGCACGGAATACTCTCTTTTTGCAAAAGGCGTTTCTTCCTTGTTTTGTGCGTTGACCACTATGACGACAAACTTGGTTGTGTGGGTCAGGCGCAACTGGTTGAGTCTGGCCCAGGCACCGCCCGACATGGTGGCCACGTTGATAAATGGCCGGATCCCCAGGTTGTCTGTAATTCCACCGTCAAACAGGTGGATGTACGGATAGTTTTCGTTATCCAGTTAGGCGTGCAGATCATTCACCAACCGGTGCCGCCGTGTATTGATCTGCCCCGGGTCCAGGGCGGCAAGCGCCCAGTCGGGAGCCATCCGTGAGGCAGTTTTGAATGCGTGTCTTCATTTAGGCCGGTTCTTTTCCAATCGCCTCCAGGACATACTCCAGAAAGGCAAAGACAACGTGATAGATTTTGGTTCAGAGCGTCGCGAAGCAAGTGCCTATCGTGGTGCAAGGCCGCAGCAAGGCTTGCAACCGCAGGCGTGGTCTTTCCACGTCGAGGATTGCAAGCATGCGAGAACGCGGCTCTGGGCCAAAATATGCCCCCTCTGAGCTGACACTATGTCCAATCGAGGATGACCTTCCCCGACTCCCCCGACCCCATCACCTCAAACGCCGCCGCAAAATCGTCCACTTTAAATCGATGGGTAATGATGTCGGAAATGTCCAGGCTGCTCTGGAGCATGGTGGACATCTTGTACCAGGTTTCGAACATCTCCCGCCCGTAAATCCCCTTGAGGAATAGACCCTTGAAGATGACCCGGGTCCAGTCGATGGCTGCCTCGTCAGGAAGAATCCCCAGCAGGGCCACCCGGCCGCCGTAGTTCATCAGATCGAGCATTTCCCGGAATGCGCTGGTATTGCCCGACATCTCGAGTCCCACATCAAAGCCTTCGCGCATGCCCAGTGCGGGCATCACATCCGCAATGCGGTCGGTGGTCACATTCACCACCCGGGTGGCCCCCATTTTTTCAGCCAGCGCCAGACGGTAAGGATTCACATCTGAAATCACAACGAAACGGGCCCCCACATGCCGGGCCACCGCTACCGCCATAATGCCAATGGGGCCCGCGCCGGTTATCAGGACATCTTCACCCACGAGGTCATAGGAAAGTGCCGTGTGGGTGGCATTGCCCAGGGGGTCCAGGAGCGCACCAACGTCATCGCTGATATCATCCGGGAGGGGGAACACATTCACCGCCGGAATGCTCAGATATTCGGCGAAACAGCCGGGCCGGTTAACCCCCACCCCGATGGTGTTGCGGCAAAGGTGGCGCTTGCCCGCCCGGCAGTTCCGGCAGTGGCCGCAGGTCAGGTGCCCTTCCCCGGATACCCGATCCCCGGCCTTGAGTCCGGCAACCTCGCTGCCCGTTGTTTCAATAACCCCGGCAAATTCATGCCCTATGACCATGGGCACCGGTATGGTCTTTTGCGACCACGCATCCCAGTTGTGGATATGGATATCGGTGCCGCAGATGGCGGTTGTGCTGATTTTTATCAGAACATCGTTGGGGCCAATCTCGGGAACCGGGGCCGTGTCCATCCAGATGCCGGGTTCGGGTTTGAGTTTGGCCAGGGTTTTCATCTGTTTCACGCGATCACCTCCATTTCCCGGCCCACCTTGACAAATGCCGCGATGGCCCGGTCCAGATGCTCTGGTTCATGCCCGGCCGACATCTGGGTCCGGATGCGGGCCTGGCCCCGGGGCACGACCGGAAAACTGAAACCCACCACGTAGATGTTCTCCGCCAGCAGCCGGGCAGCCATTTCCTGGGCCAAAACCGCGTCGCCGAGCATGACCGGAATGATCGGATGCTCGCCGGGCACCAGATCGAAGCCGGCCCGGGACAGCCCTTCTCTGAAATAGCGGCTGTTAAACCTGAGCTTCTCACGCAGTTCACCACCTGCTTCCAGCAGATCCAGAACAGCAATTGAGGTGGCGGTAATCACCGGCGCCAGAGAATTTGAGAACAAATAGGGTCTTGACCGCTGCCGCAGCCAGGTAACGATCTCTTTCTTCGCCGCTGTGTACCCGCCGGAAGCCCCGCCCAGGGCTTTACCCAGGGTCCCGGTGATAATGTCCACCCGGCCCATGACATCACAGTGTTCATGCGATCCCCGCCCCTTTTCCCCGGTAAACCCCACGGCATGGGAATCATCGACCATGACCAGGGCGCCGTACTGGTCCGCCAGGTCACAGATGGCACCCAGGTCAGCAATGATACCGTCCATGGAGAAGACACCGTCGGTGGCAATCAGTTTGAAACGACAGTCCGCAGCCTCTTTAAGCCGTGCTTCGAGATCCTGCATATCATTGTTGGCATACCGGTAGCGCCGGGCTTTGCAGAGCCGGACCCCGTCGATAATGCTGGCATGATTCAAGGCATCGCTGATGATCGCGTCCTCCGGTCCTAAAAGCGTCTCGAACAGTCCGCCGTTGGCGTCAAAACACGAACTGTAGAGAATGGTATCCTCCATTCTCAGGAAATCACTCAACCGTTTTTCCAGCGCTGTGTGTATCTCCTGGGTCCCGCAGATAAAGCGGACGGAAGACATGCCAAACCCGTATTGCTCCAGGGCTTGCCGGGCAACCTGGATCAGGTCGGGATGATTGGACAGGCCCAGGTAATTGTTGGCACAAAAATTAAGAACTTCCCCGCCCTCACGGACACTGACGGCGGCCTGCTGGGGAGACGTGATAATCCGCTCTTCCTTGTAGAGGCCGTCTGTCTTGAGTTCCGCGGTTTGGGCGGCAAGATGGTCGTATATTGCTGTTTTCATGGTATCCTCATGCACCTGATCGGTTAAGGGAGGGGGTCCCCGGCCAGGCTGATACAGCCGCCGGGGAAGCCGCCCGCGCAGGGAAAGATTTACCCCTGGCCAGTTGTTTGGTGTTCGCTCACATGCCCGGCAATGAGCGCTCTGACCATGGTGGCCAGTTCGGCCACCGGCATGTCCGTAAACTGCGCCGGGGAAATTTCGTCCAGCACGCGGATCTGGATGACATGCCGTCCATGGAAATTAAGGCTGTTTTTGGGCAATGCATCTTTGGTTCCGTTTATCACAATCGGCAAAATCGGAACTTTCATTTTTTGGGCCAGCGTGAAGGCGCCGTGTTTGAAGGGTTTCATCAGGCCGGTCTTGGAGCGGGTCCCCTCCGGGAAAAAGAAAACCGAATTGCCGGCGGCCAGGTTTTTCTCGCAGGCCGCCATCATCTGGGCGATACTGTTTTTATGACCGCGCCTGATTTTTATATAGCGGTTCAGGACCATGTTCCATCCAATAAACGGCAGCTTGAATACCGCGGCCTTGGAGACCCATTTAAAGGGGAAAAACAGTCTGAAAGCCACCAGGATGTCGAGCTGAGACTGGTGATTGGAAACAACCATATAGGTCGCTCCGGGCCTGATTTTAGGCCGGCCCGCAATGCTGACTTTCCAGGCCGGGACGACCCACAGGTAGAGACTGGCCCAGAAAGATGTAAACATATGCAAAATAACCAGGCGTCGGTCAAAACAGGTGGTCAATAATCGGATCACAAGCGCTACCACATAAAACAGGGCCGAGGACCCGGCTACAAAACTGATAATTCCAAGGGATATAAATCTGTTCCACATGTGTTTTAGTATCCGCTTGTCAGAAAAAATTCAAACTGATTTTTTTTGACAATTCCAACGTGAACCGCCTGCCGTTTAAGGCACGCCGAAGCCCCCACCAACCCCTGAAAAAAATCAGCCGCTCTCAAAACCCCTATTTATAATTTTTTCACGGAGCTGTTGAACATCTATGCGAAAAACTCCAGATGTGGACTGAAATTCCGATTGACATACAACATATTGTGTGCGATTGAATTAAATACGCGGTGTGCACACACGCCTGCAGGTGCCTATCTACCTTGAACATTTAGCGAATTCCCCAGGTCGACGAATAGCATGCTGCCGCCATCTTGCGCTGTATCCATTTAACCAGGGCTGTTAAGTTCCGGCAAACAACAGCAGGCATCCAAAAAGCGGGTCGCTTTTATCCTGTTTTTTCAGTCTTTGCTGATGAATGTTATTTATTTTTTAAATCTAGTTTTGAATCAAGGAGCAGTTTATGGGCACAAAGAGTAAGTATCTTGTAACGCATGATGGTCCTGTGGATCTGCGGACCCATGACTGGGATGATCAGCTTTTCTCTGATCTGCTGGTCAGCGGTAATTCGATCGATCAGAAGCAGGCTCTGGATGTGAGCCGTTTTATAAAGGAAGCCATCAATGACCTCGAGATCCACACCATTACCCTGCCTGTCATCGATGAGGTTCTCAAAGCAAAACTGATGGAGCTGGGGCTGAAGAAGGTAGAGCCGGTCAAGCTGAAAAAATCACTGTTTATTCGTAACGGGCTGACCCTGTCGGACAATGCCAAAACAGTCCTGGCCCGGCGCTACCTGAAAAAGAATCCCAACGGCGAGGTCTCTGAAACGCCGGCCCAGATGTTTCGGCGTGTGGCCCGGCATATCGCCGGCGCGGAAAAGAATTACGGCACCCAGGCAGATGCAGAAAAGTCGGAAGCCCTTTTTTACGACCTGATGGCCGATCTTAAATTCCTGCCCAACTCCCCCACCCTGATGAACGCGGGCCGGCAGCTTGGCCAGCTGGCAGCCTGCTTTGTGCTCCCGGTAGAAGATAGCATGGACGGCATTTTTGACTCACTGAAAAATGCAGCCGCGATCCACAAGTCCGGCGGTGGTACCGGGTTTTCTTTTTCCCGAATCCGGCCCAAAAACAGCATGGTGGGAACCACCGGCGGCATTGCCTCCGGACCGGTTTCCTTCATGAAAATATTCAATACAGCCACAGAACAGGTAAAGCAGGGCGGTACCCGCAGGGGAGCCAACATGGCCATTTTGCGCGTCGACCACCCCGATATCATGGAGTTCATTTACTGCAAAAAGAAAAACAATGAATTGAACAATTTCAATATCTCTGTGGGCCTGACCGAGGATTTCATGGAAGCGGTGGACAAAAACGAGGCGTATGACCTCATCGACCCGCAATCTCGAAAATCGGTCGGGCAGCTCCAAGCGGCCGATGTATACCAGTCCCTGGTCACCCAGGCCTGGGAAAACGGCGATCCGGGTATCGTTTTTCTGGACCGCCTCAACCGTGATAACCCCACCCCGGCCATCGGGGAAATCGAGAGCACTAATCCGTGCGGCGAACAGCCGCTACTGCCCATGGAAGCCTGCAACCTGGGCTCCATCAACCTCTCCAAATTCATCAAACGCACCGGCGACATCACGGCCCTCGACTACGCAGGCCTGGCAGAAACAGTGACAGCGGCTGTTCGCTTTCTGGACAACACCATAGATCAGTCACGCTATCCGCTGGAAGCCATAGATGCCATGGTCAAAGGCAACCGCAAAATAGGTCTGGGCGTCATGGGATTCGCGGACATGCTGTTTCAGCTGAAGATCCCCTACAATTCAGAAGAGGCCCTGAAAAAGGCCGAAGAGGTGATGAAATTTATCCAGGACACCTCGCACAAAGCGTCCGCGGCCTTGGCCAAGGAAAGGGGCGTGTTCAAAAACTTCAACAAAAGTGTCTTTAAGCGTCGCAAAAACAGCCGCTATCGCAACGCCACCACCACCACCATTGCTCCCACCGGCACATTGAGCATCATCGGCGACTGCTCCAGCGGAGTCGAGCCTTTGTTTGCCCTGAGTTTTGTGCGTACGGTAATGGACGATGACCGCCTGGTGGAAGTGAACCCCCATTTTGAAGCAGTAGCCCGCAAGCAAGGGTTCTACAGCAATGAGCTCATGGACAAAATTGCCAGCGAAGGCAGTCTGGCGCATATCGAGTCCATCCCGGAAGAGGTCAAAAGAATTTTCGTAACGGCGCATGACATCTCCCCTGAATGGCACATCCGGATGCAGGCCGCTTTTCAAAAGTACACGGACAATGCTGTCTCCAAGACCGTAAACCTGCCAGGAGAGGCTTCCGTTGAGGATGTCAGGAAAATATACACGCTTGCCCATGAACTGGATTGCAAGGGCGTTACCATTTACCGGGACGGCAGCAAGGAAAATCAGGTGCTTTCGTTTTCCGATAATAAGCAGCCCAGTGAAATCGGGGCCATCGTAATTGATCGGCCGGAGACCCTTGAAGGGTTTACCACAAAGATCAAAACCGGCCTGGGCTACCTGTATGTAACCGTAACCGAAATGAACAACCACCCATTTGAAGTGTTTGCAACCATAGGCAAATCCGGTCGCTCCACCACAGCCAAAACCGAGGCCATCGGCCGACTGGTATCCCTGGCATTCCGCTCAGGCGTCAAGGTGGACAAGGTCGTGGGTCAGCTCACCGGTATTGGTGGTGAGCATCCTGTCTTCCAGGAAGGCGGCCTGGTGCTCTCCATCCCCGATGCCATTGCCCGGGTTCTGCAAAATCGCTACCTGGGCAAAAATTCGACCCAAAAAAGTAAGTCCGGCGGCAGCCTCCTGGGTGAAGAGTGTCCGGAATGCGGCCAGACCATCAGCTTCGAGGAAGGTTGTATGACCTGCCATTTTTGCGGCTTTACCAAGTGCGGATAGAACGATAAGCACGCCGCCCGGGCAGCGACCCTGTCCGGTCTACGTGCAAATACCTGACTTCACTCAAAGAATAAATAGCTTAAAAGCACACGGAAAAAAAGGCTGTTGCAGGCCTGACTGTGTGCTTTTTCTATTTGGAATTGACTTGTATTTATATCAATGATTTAGTGGTCTGTATTCAACGTCTGACCTACACACCATTTCAATGAGTCACGCTCTCGATAGCCACACAGGCAAGCCTTGTTTGCTGAAAGTGATGGGTACGTATTCCGGTTTTCCTGCTTGAAGTTCAACCGGGCAGAGACTATAAAAGGGAGATTATGGAAAAAATACTTGTAGTCGACGATGAAATAGAGGTGTGCTTGGCTCTGGAAGAATTTTTGATCCTCAAGGGCTACAAGGTTTTCACCGCCCAAAATGGGCAGGATGCCGTTATAACCGTCACCGAGCATGCCCCCCACATCGTGCTGCTCGACATTATCATGCCGGGTTTGAGCGGTATTGAAACCCTTGAAGAGATCAAACGCATTTCCCCGCAGACAGGGGTTGTCATGATCACCGCGGTCACCGACGAAGCCCTTGGCAATAAAGCCCTGAAATTAGGAGCGGATGATTTTATCACCAAACCGGTGGACCTCAATTATCTTGAAACCGTTCTGATGGTTAAAATCATTGATATTCTAGGCGGTTAAGAAAGTAACGCACCCTATGCGCCTGGATTCTGCCGACCGCGCCGGCCAGACGCCCCTCTCCGTTACACCCCGCTCATCCCGAATACCACCGCAACATGGTCCCCCTGATCCCCAAAAAACACGCCCTGGAGACCGACTTTTCAGGTGAGGGCCGGGAAGAGTTGATGATAGAGCTGTAAAATACCTATTTACCTCATTTACGAAACACAACAATAGAACGCATCTCAAAAAAGTTTTTTGGCCCGAACTCGGCGTTGGGCGCTCAGATCAAATCCTCGAAACACCGCCGTATTCCGCCGGTTTGATATTCGCGGCCGCCTTGATTTTGAACCAAAACCCTTTTTTTTCAGATAGGTTCTAGTATGTCCAGCCCAGCAGGCCCATGGTGATACCATTGGCCACGATCGCGATCACGTACAGGCTGCCCACAACCACAATCTTGGTCCTGATCCGGCGTATCCCGATGACGATAATAGCGGCCACGAAAAAGTGAAAATACCCAAAGAAGAAAATCAGCCAGACCCCTTTGAACGAACGCTGCCACCAGGGATACTCCCACACCAGGTGCCCGCCGATGTTCAACAAGCACTCCACAAATACACAGAAGACGGAATAGCCAATGGCCCAGAACCAGCGGTCCGGGATACCCAGAATCTTGTCATCTCTGTTTTCGGAAAGGGTATTGTAAAAAATGATACCGGCAATGGCAAACATGAACATGATCTCGATGTTCCACCCCACCATGGTTCGCAGGGCAGTCTCACCGGGAGCTGTCCAGCAGGCACTTAGCTGGCTGAGGTGAAAGACCCACCCATTCCAGGTTTCATTGATAAAGTCCATCCCGAAAACGGTGAGCCCCGTGAGAACAGCATCCCAGTTTCCGCTGCCTCTGGCCTTTTTGATTTCAGTTGCGTAAATGTATAAAACGATCGCCAGCAGCGGGATCACATACCATTCGAGAGTTGAAAGATCCCTTAGATTTTGCAGGGCTTGAACCGAGGCCTGGGTTTGCATAGTAGATTGTCTCCTTTCATGGTCTCTTTGGAAAGGAGCTATCTCAAATCTCTTTCGAAGTCAAACACGCGGGCCGGGCGCCTGATTGACAATGACCGCCCGGAGAGGATAGGGTAACCGGTATGTTGATTGAAGTCGCCGCTGCCTGTTTGATCCGCAACAAAAAAGTCCTGATTGCCCGCCGGACGGCCCCGTCACGACTGGCCGGAAAATGGGAATTTCCAGGGGGCAAGGTCGAAAAATACGAGACCCATCGAGCTTGCCTGATCCGGGAGTTGAAAGAAGAGTTTGGGATCACCATAACGGTCGGTGATTTCGTGGCTGCGGGCACCCACCGGCAGCCCCATGGCACTTTCCATATCCGGGCCTACCAGGCAACCTGGCTGACCGGTGATATCATACCCACGGCGCATGACCGCTACGCCTGGGCCGGGCCCCACGATCTATTGACCTACGACCTCTTACCCGCCGACATCGAACTGGCCCAAAGCCTGCTGGCCAAAAACACTTTGAAGGTTGTAACAAAAAATTGACTGCGTTTTTGGCCCGGGTAAACCCGGCTTCCACCATGGCAAACCCGGCCTGCATGAAAAACACCAGGCAGGCAGCAACCAGGGTCCACAGGTAATTGGTGTGGCTCTGCACAAGATCGATGGCTTCTTTATTGGTTAGTATTGTCGGTTCGGGGTCTCCTGCCCAGGCGATGGTAAAACTCAGTGCCGTCATAATAAGTGCTAAGATAAGTTTCCGCATGTTTTGGTCTCCTGTTTGAATCTATGGTTACAATGCAATTTACTAAATCGTTTTTTACCGCCCTGGGAATCAGGCAGCACCCGACTGGCAGATGCTGCGACAATTAATTATTGTCCTGAGAATAACGCAAAGGCCAAGCTTTTGAAAGCGGCCAACTTAACATCCATACACCAGTTATTACATTATATTTTGATTTTATAACGCTTGAGTCGAAACTCGAATTCTATATACGTTTTGTAAAATTTTTGTATTGTTTTGCGAGCGAAGGCCGACTTCCGACCTGGTTTGACAATCTTCGATCGCATGCGTATTTTCTCCACGGTTTCGGTCGGAAAACAGCCGGCCGCAAGAAAACGCAACCCTTAAAGAGGAGAAAACATGGCCGAAACGTTTATGGAAATTACGGATGATAATTTTGAAAAGGAAGTGGTAGAATCTGGAAAACCGGTCCTTGTAGATTTCTGGGCGCCCTGGTGCGGGCCCTGCAAGGCCATCGGGCCCATGCTTGAGGATTTGGCCGGCAGCTATGGAGACCGGTTCCTTTTCACCAAGTGCAATGTGGACGACAACCCGGTCACCCCCGGCAAATTCGGCATCAAATCAATCCCGACACTGATATTTTTCAAAGATGGCAAGGTGATGAATCAGATTACCGGAATGGTGGCCCGCGGTAAAATAGAAGCGTCTATAAAAAGTGTTTTAGAGGGCCAGCAGGGTGCGTCACCTTTTGTCACCCCCTAACCCATGAACCTATCTCAACCCTCAAGCTGCAAATAAGAGGAACGGCAGCCGTTTTGAGATAGGATCATCCAGGCTGTGCGCCTATATCGAGTCCTTTCCGGTTTCACCGGTGCGTATCCTTGCGGCCTGTGAAACCGGCGGTACAAATATCTGGCCGTAACCGATATTACCGGTACCGGCTTTTTCTTTTTAAGATCCAGCGCTGCCCGTAAACCTTTCTCCCGGATTACTTTCAACTTCAAGCGGGTCTCAGTCATTTTGAAAAAGCAGCGGCCGTATTTCTTTAGCAGCTTTTTATCAATCTCAAATCCCAGCCGCAGCTTCGTCCAACAGCCGGCCCAGGGCTGCCCGAAAGGTGTTGATATCTTCTCTGAAGCTCTCTTTGTATTGCCAGTAGGCCGTGCCGGCCAGACACGGAAAAGCGCTGGTGCACACCATCGGCCGACTTTCAAATGCGAATATGCAGCCGTCCTCTCTCAGCAGGGGGCACTGGTAAGGCCGGACTTGCGGTTGCTGGATCTGTTCAAGCAGGGGCTTTTTCCGGCTTTCTGAAAGATCAAATACAGCCATCAGGAAATCTACCGCGGCAAGGTTTTTAGGAAAATGCCAGATGCAGCACTCGCCGCCACAAACCGAAATTGCCCTGCGGCACCTGTCCGCATAACCCAGCGACACCGCCCGGTCTTTGATCTTTTGCTTGATTGACCTTAATTCCGCAATTATTTCCCCGACCCTGATGGCGGCCGCCGGCGCCATATTGTCACAAACCTGTAACGCTGTGGCCAACTCGCCGGCAAAGGCCTGCCGTATGGTTTGCATGGTTTGACGCCGATTTGGGGGTATGTGGATATCTGCCAGGGTAATTCCTCCTGTGAAGGCTAACACGTCCTTGGTATCATTTTCAGTTGCAATTGGAAACGCAATGCTTATTATGCCAGCAATCAAAGTCTACAGACAAAGGAATAATTTGAAAGACATTACAAAACTTCGCAATATTGCCATTATCGCCCACGTCGATCACGGGAAAACCACCCTGGTGGATGCCATGTTCCGCCAGAGCGGCATGTTCAGAGAAGGCCAGGTGGTGGACGACCGCATCATGGACAGCATGGATCTGGAAAGAGAACGGGGCATCACCATTGCAGCAAAAAACTGCTCGGTCACCCGACAAGACACCACCATCAACATCCTGGACACCCCCGGGCATGCCGATTTCGGCGGTGAGGTAGAACGGGCGCTCTCCATGGTGGACGGTGCTATTCTGCTGGTGGACGCCTCGGAAGGCCCGTTGCCGCAGACGCGCTTTGTCCTTAAAAAGACCCTGGAAGCCGGGCTGAAAGTAATCGTCGTCATCAATAAAATAGATCGTTCGGACGCCCGGCCCGATGAGGTCCTGGATGAGGTCTACGACCTGTTTATCGATCTTGACGCCACCGACGAACAGCTTGAATTTCCGCTCCTGTACGCTATCGGACGGGATGGCATCGCCCAGAAGAGCCTGGCGCAAAAAGGCACCAATCTGGACGTGCTCTTCGACATGATCCTGGCGGAGATTCCGCCACCGGCCGGAGACCCGGCCAAACCGCTGCAGATGCTGGTGGCCGACCTGGGCTACTCCGACTACCTGGGCCGGCTGGCCATTGGCAAAATATCCAATGGTATCGTCAACCTCAAGCAGCAGCAGACCTGTATTGATGAAACCGGTACACCGGTGAATGTCAAACTCTCCAAGCTCCAGGTCTACAAGGGCATGGACCTTGCCGCCGCAGACATGGCCGGAACCGGCGACATTGCCGTCCTGGCCGGCATTGAAGATGTGCATATCGGCGACACCATCTGCCTCAAAGACCAGCCCCTGCCCTTAAAACGGCTCACCGTGGACGACCCCACAGTGGCCATGCGTTTTTCCATCTCCAACTCACCGTTCAGCGGCCGGGAAGGCAAAATTGTACAATCCCGCAAAATCCGGGAACGGCTGATCAAAGAAGCCATGGTCAACGTGGCCGTCCAGGTGGAAAACACGGAAGAAGGCGACAGTTTTACGGTCAAGGGCCGGGGCGAATTCCAAATGGCGATTCTCATCGAAACCATGCGGCGCGAAGGCTTCGAACTGTGCGTCGGCCGGCCCAAAGTCATTTTGAGAAAAGAAGACGGCCGCACGCTGGAACCCATGGAACAGCTCTTTGTAGACTGTGATGAAAATTTCATGGGGGTTGTGACTGAAAAGCTCTCCCTGCGCAAAGGCAAAATGGTGGGCCTGGTCAATAACGGACGCGGACGGGTAAATCTGGAATTCTCCATCCCCACCCGCTCTCTGATCGGCTACCGGGATGAGTTTTTAACGGACACCCGGGGAACGGGAATCATGAACTCCATCTTTGCAGGGTATGGTGAATTCCGGGGTGAGTTTCCCTCGCGTTATACCGGTTCCCTGGTGTCCGACCGCCAGGGCAAGGCCGTGCCCTACGCCCTGTTTAATCTTGAACCCCGGGGGCAGCTGTTCCTCGAACCCGGCGAGCCGGTTTACGAGGGCATGATTATTGGTGAACACAACAAAGCTTCCGACCTTAACGTTAACCCCTGCAAGGAAAAAAAGCTTTCCAACGTCCGGGCGTCCGGCAAGGACGACGCAGTGGTTTGCTCTCCCATCAAAGCCATGACCCTGGAGCGGGCCCTGAGTTTTGTCCGCGATGATGAAGTGGTGGAGGTAACCCCGAAATCCATCCGGCTGCGCAAAGTCCTGCTCTCGGCCCTGAAGAGAAAAACCTCGCGTTATGGCGGGAATAAAACCTCAGGCTGAACATCGGCCAACGCCGTCACGATTTGCCCCAGCGCAGCAATCCCTTTTTCAAGGGCGTCATTCCAGCGAAAACCACAGCTGATCCGGATGAAATTTCTGTACTTTTGCGTGGTGGAACACATGATACCCGGCAGAATGGCGATTTTTTGTTTGCGGGCGACGTTAAATACCCGCATCCCGTCCACCGCCGGATTCAACTCCAGCCACAGGGTCAAGCCGCCTTTGGGCGCTGTGATGCGAGTACCCGGGGGAAAGTGGCGGGCCACGGCCAGGGCCGTATTGCTGGCCTGGTTTTTAAGGGCCCCCCGCAGGGTTCGCAAGTGGCGGTCATATGAACCGCTTTTTAAAAACTCGGCCACCAGGTACTGGCTCATGGAGGCGGTCGCAATTGAAGAATTGAGCTTCAGGCGTTTGACCTTGTCCCGGTATTTCCCTGGAACCGCCCACCCGATGCGTAAACCCGGTGAAAGGGTTTTGGAAAAGGAGGAACAGTAGAGCACCTGACCCTTATTATCGAATGACTGCATGGCCACAGGACGGCTGCGTCCGAAGAAAAGGTCACCGTGTATATCATCTTCGATGATGGGAATATCCCGGTCGTTTAAAAATTTGACCAGGGCCTGTTTCCTGGCCTCCGGCATTTCAAACCCCAGGGGGTTGTGAAAATTGGGAATCAGGATACAGCCGCTGACCGGATTGCCGGCAACCGCACGCTTAAAAGCGTCGAGATCGATACCCGTCTCGGGATCGGTGGAGAGCTCCAGGGCAAACATGCCCAGATCCTCTATGACCTGCAGGATCCATGGGTAGGTCGGTGATTCCACCGCGATGGTTTCACCCGGCCCTGCGATGGCCTGCAGGCACAGGCTCACGGCCTCAATGCACCCATTGGTGATGACGATATCATCCGGGGTTGCCTTTTGACTGATGTGCAGGGATCGCTTGGCAATCTGGCGGCGCAGGTCCCGGCTGCCCATGGGGTTCTCATACAGGGTCAGGAGGTTTTTGAAATTTTTGGCCGGTATGGATTTGACAGCCGCCATCAGCTGCTTGTAGGGCAGCAGCTCCGGGTCCACCACCGTGCCCCCCAGGCGCAGCATGCCCGGGTCGCCCATGGATTCCACGATGGAGCTGGCCAGGTTATTGATGGTCACCTTTTTCGGAACCGCCCTGTGACGTTTGATGGTGGGCGTCGGCAGGATCTGATGCAGAAGGGGTTTCACATAGTAACCCGATTTCTGCCGGGCTTCCACGATCCCCCGTTTTTCAAGTTCTATAAACGCCTGGTAGACCGTGGTGATGGAATACCCGGTCTGGGCATGGAGTTTACGGATCGAGGGCAGCTTTTCACCGGCAAGGTATACGCCCAGATTCACTTTGTTCTCAATTTCGCCCGCCAGTTTCAGATACCTGAAATTCTCCGAAGCTGCGCCTGTACCAGGTGCCATGGCACCCCCAATCTGTTATGCAAATAAATTGCATTTTCTGTATCTGTTATTGTTTAGCAGGTCTGATATGAATTGGCAAGTCACAATATCCGGCGGCCATAGTCGGCTACCGGCCGCACTCTTTATAACATCTGCGGGAGCACATACGATGAAAGAAATAGACAGGAGAACAAAATGGTTGCTATGGTTTCTTTTCCAGCCTGAGGATTCCCCGGGAATCCCACAGACTGCGGATAAACACCACCGGTTTGGCATGGACTTGGCTGGTGAAGAAAAATTCCCGGGAGTACTGAAGACCACGGTCTGGATTATCCTTTCCGTTTTAGTTTCACTGATTTTAGCCCATTTTAAATGAGGAGCATAATATGCATATTGAAACAAAATGTATTCATTCAGGAGCCGGTACGGATACAATAACTAAAGGACTCAATACACCCATATTCCCTTCATCGGCTCATGAATACCTGGATGCAGAGGATGTGGCCTATCCAAGACATTTTAACACCCTTAATCAAAAGGTGATTGTGCAGAAAATCTGTGAACTGGAGGATGCCGAAGATGGTATTATTTTTTCGTCAGGCATGGCGGCCATAAGTACCGTGCTTCTTTCATTTTTAAAATCGGGGGATCACATCGTCTTGCAGGATGAAATATACGGCGGTAGCCATGCCTTTGCAGAGATGTTTTTTAAACGATTCGGGATATCCTGTGACTTTGTTGCTACAAATGCGGCATCCATCGAATCGGCGATAAAACCGGAAACACGCATTATATACATTGAAACCCCGACAAACCCGCTTTTAAGTGTTGTAAATATTCAAAAAGTTGCGGCTATCGCCAAACGCCACAACTGCCTTTCGGTCATAGACAATACGTTTGCAACGCCCATAAATCAAAGGCCGGTCAGGCTGGGTATCGATATTGTAATTCACAGTGGCACCAAATATTTGGGAGGACACAGCGATCTTTCCTGCGGTGCCGTACTGACGACTTCGGCTCTGGCAGGCAAAATTAGAAAAACGGCTACTAATTTTGGCGGCAACCTCAATACCCTGACCTGCTACCTTTTGGAAAGAAGCTTGAAAACATTGTCTGTGCGGGTAAAACAGCAAACTGAAAATGCTTCGCAAATTGCGGACTTCTTGAACAGCCATGCCAGTATTGGCAGCGTTTATTATCCTGGTTTAAGTGAGCATCCTGGGCATTCTACGGCCTGCGCCCAAATGAATGGATTCGGGGCCATGCTTTCATTTGAGTTAAACCGTTCAAATTTATCAGCGTATAATTTTATGAAAAACCTCACGCTTATCAAACCGGCTATAAGTCTCGGAGGCGTAGAAACAACCATCTGTGATCCTGCTACTACATCACATTCAGAAGTTTCGGCTGAGGTACGATCCAGACAGGGTATTACAGACGGCTTACTTCGCTTATCAGTTGGAATTGAGAACATAGAAGATTTGATTAAAGATATCAGCCACGCATTAACATCTCCACAGATCGAGGACGCTTCATGATTTCAAGACTTGCCACAAAAAGTGATATTCAAGGGGTTTTAGATCTACAAGAGACAAATCTTTTTGAAAACTTATCGGAACCGGAAAGGGAGAATGGTTTTGTTACAACGCCTTTCACAATCTCCCAGTTAAAAGGACTTCTGAAAGAACGTGGTTTATTTGTTGAGGCAAAATCATGACCGACAGAGAACTGTTTGAGCAAGTTAAGTCCTACGCATATGACTATATGGATACTGCATCCGAACGCAAAGTTTTTCCGACTGAAGATGCAATTGGGTGTCTTGATATTTTTGATGAACCGTTGCCGGAACACCCATGCGATTCGTCTGAAATATTGCGCTTGCTCCATGAATACGGGTCGCCGGCAACAGTTGCTCAAACTGGCGGCCGGTATTTTGGTTTTGTAAACGGAGGGGCTATGCCTACAGCAGTGGCAGCCAGGTGGCTGTCAGATGTGTGGGACCAGAATTCAGCGCTATATGTAATGTCGCCAATTGTCTCTCAGTTAGAGGCAATTTGTGAGAAATGGCTGACCGGTCTTTTGGGGCTTCCAGCCGAGACTGTGGCCGGCTTTGTCAATGGTACTTCAGTTGCTACGATTTGCGGCCTGGCCGCAGGTCGCACTGAAATTTTAAAGCGCCTTGATTGGGATGTAGATTCAAAAGGACTGTTTGGTGCTCCGGAAATTCATGTTGTCCTTGGCGAGCAGGCCCACTCATCTGTATTCAAAGCTTTATCATTATTGGGTTTTGGTGAAAAGCAGGTCGAGCGGGTTCCCGTGGATGATCAGGGACGCCTGGTCGTAGATCGGATGCCGGAGCTGGACGATCGCACCCTTGTGATCGGACATAAACACAACGTTCAGGTTTCATGAAAGCTTCAGATCCATCATCGGGATCGAAAGTTAGGATAAAAGTTACATATCGACCCATGTTGAATGAAATTCAAAAAGGGGCCCTTGCCAACCTGCCCGTAGCCGCCAGTGTGGGGGCCTACGGCAGTGTCCTGGGCGTTCTGGCAGCCCAGAAAGGTGTCAGCTGGCTGGAATTGCTGCTCATGAACCTGTCGATTTTTGCCGGCTCCGCCCAGTTTGTCATGGTCGATATGTGGGCCCCACAGTTGCCCGTTCTGGAAATGATTTTGGCGGTCATGGTTATCAATCTGCGCTACCTTTTGATCGGCATGTCCTTAAGGCCTGTGTTCCAGGAGGCCACAATCACCCAGAAATCCCTGATTATGCACCTGGTGGCCGATGAGAACTGGGCGGTTACCATGGCTGAGCACCGCAAGGGTACCGCCACGATATGGTTTCTTCTGGGGGGCGGCATCTGCCTCTTTTCAGTCTGGTCTTTCGGGACCCTTTGCGGCCACCGGATCGGGGCCCTAGTGCGCAATCCCGAGGCCCTGGCACTTGATTTTGCTTTTACGGCTGTTTTTACAGCCCTGACCGTAAGTCTCTGGCGTGGCAAAAGCGATCTGCTGCCGTGGGTCGGTGCGGCCCTTCTTGCGATTCTGGCCGAAAGCGTGCTTCCCGGAAAATGGTATATTGTCATTGGCGGTGTCGGGGGCGCCCTGCTGCAACTGCTTGGAAAGAACATTCAATATGATCGGCGCTGACAACAACCTGGCCGTATTCCTGGTCATCGCGGGTGCCGCCCTGGTGACCTACGGGTTTCGATTCGGCGGCCTGCTATTCTCTGAAAAGCTGCCCAGCACTGGGAAATTCAAGGATTTCATGGAAGCCCTGCCGGGAACGATTCTGGTGGCACTGGTGTCTCCCGGCATCCTGGCGGCAGGCGTGTGGGGCTCTGTGGCCACAGTGGCCACAATTGTGCTTGTCTGGAAAAGCGGCAATATCTTCGCCGCCATGCTGGGCGGTATGCTGATAGTGGCAATCGCCCGACACATGGGCCTTTAGGCTCTGTTTCATTGCTTGCTTTTCCGGGGAGTGCGTATCACCCCACCTGTCATTCTGGGGAACGGAGTGACGCGAACCCCTTCAGTTCAGGCACGACCTCAACCTGCGGTGGCGCTTGGCTCCATTCGGAGGAACAGGAGGCGGCAAGATCCCCGAAGTTCAACCTTAAAGGAGTTTAAATCGAAACTAATGCCCCACTCGTGGAAAGAAATAAATCAGCACCAGTGTCGAAAGGGGCATAAAGGCCACCACGAACAGGACCTGCTCAATGGAATAGAGATCCGCAAGTTTACCCACCAGGGGAGACAAAGCTCCCCCGAGCCCGTAGGCCAGCCCCATCATCAAACTGGAAACCATGGCACGCCCTTTGGGTGCCAGGGCCTGGGCCATAACAACCCCCAGGGGCATGGTGGCCAGCACGAAACAACCAGCCACTGCCGCCCCCGCATAAACCCAATTGCCAGGCAGGTAAAGCAAAAGGAGTAAAGCGGGGGTCATGAGAAAATGGGTCACCATAAAAATAGATTTGAAACCTATCCGGTCCGACAGGTACCCGGAAATGATACCGCTGAATGTCCCGGCGATGGTAAAAAGGGAAAACATCACGCCGGCGGCCACCAGGGAGTAGCCTTTTTGAACATAAAACACGGGCATGAAGGTGAGAAAGGACTGCCCCACCACTGCTCGTAACACCATCACCAGCCATATCAGAAAAATCGGTTTAGAGGCCGGCCCGAGGGACTCCTTCAACGTTCCGAAAAAACCCAGGTGCCGCATGCCTTCGCTTTCCGGCCGGGGCAATACGAAGGTGACATAAGCCAGTACAACCACGCCGAAAAGCATGGCCAGGGGCAGGGCCTCCAGCCCCCGGGTCGCCACCAGCCAGGTGACCACCAACGGCCCCACACCAAAAGCCAGGGTACCGCCGGTATTAAAAATCGACATGGCCAGGCCGCTTCTGCGACCCGCATAAAGTGGCACCATGCCAGCCACCGAGGGATGAAACATGGAAGATCCGATGGAGCCAATGCAGATGAATATCAGCAGCGGCCAGAAAGAAGGGGCGAGCCCGGACAGCGGAATGAAAACCACCGTTAAAAAGAGTCCGCCCAGAATAAACGACCGGTTCTGGTAGCGATCCGCCAGGTAGCCGACTGTCGGCTGGACAATAAAAGACAGGAACCGGTTGATACCCGCAATAAAACCAATCTGGGCCAGAGAGAGATTGAGCTTTTCCATAAAAACCGGAAACAGCGGCGCGGTAAAGGAGCTGTAGAAATCGCCTGTAAAATGAATCAGCGTCAGGGCGAAGATAACTTTTAAATTCATCGAAACCGGCTTTTTTTCCATGGTCCACTCTGTTAAGATGTCTGCGTTGAAAAGGCCACGCATCTTAAGTGAAGCACGCCCGGGCGTCAAGCGGGTTTTTAAAGCCAGGTTATTGGAATCGGACACATGCCAAAACCATCCTCAATCGATTTCGATGTCATCATCGTGGGCGCAGGTCCCGCCGGCACGGCGGCGGCCTATGATCTGTGTCAGGTGGGCAAATCAGTCCTCTTGCTGGACCGGCACACCTTTCCCCGACACAAGCCCTGTGCCGGCGGCCTGACGATAAAAGCCCTCCAGGCCTTGCGCTATCCGGTGGACCCGGTGATCCGGCAGCGGTGCCGCAGTCTGGAGATTGGAAAAGGATATGGGCCAAAATACCTTTTCGAGGGGACCGGGGAAATCTGCGCCATGACCGTCCGCTCTGAGTTCGATGCCTTCTGTCTGGACAAGGCCAGGGAAGCGGGCGCCCGGTTCCGGACGACCGGCCGGATTCACACCATCCGGGAAACCAGGGCTGGTATCGCGATCCAAGCCGACACCGGCCTGCTGCAAACCACGCACCTGATCGGTGCGGATGGCGCCAATAGCCGGATCCGCAGGCTTAGCGGCGAGTTCAAGGAAATCGCCTCCGGCTTTGCAATCGAAGGGTCCCTGGACTGCAGGCCCGTGAATCTGCCCCGGATGACGTTTGATTTCAACATTGTCCCCTCAGGGTATGGCTGGCTTTTCCCTAAAAACGATCACATCAACATCGGCCTTTTCACCGGCAGCCCCCTGGTGACCCTGAAAAAAGGAGACCTTCTGGACTATGCCCTGCAAAAGTTTGGCCGCACGGATGTCGGCAATGTGTCCGGACACGCCATGGGTATGGGGGGGTGGCGGTATCGTCCCCGGCAGGCGGGTGTCCTGCTGGCAGGTGACGCGGCGGGGCTGGTGGACCCGCTCCTGGGTGAAGGCCTCTACAACGCCATAAAAAGCGGCCAATTGGCTGCACGGGCCATCGCTGTATCTGAATCTGCGCAAACCCCGGCCAGCCAAATCTATGACCGCCTCCTTAAAAATATTCGGTGCGACTTGTTATATGGCTACATGACGGCCAGTTGGTTCTATAAAATGCCGAATTTTGGATACTGGGCCCTGACATCGCGGCCGGCCCGATTTGCCCTCATGCAGGGATTTGCCCTGGGGTGGCCCCTGGGCAAAATCGGCACGAGATTTTACCGCTTGCCGTTTTTGAAATGTTGAATAAAATTTGGATAGTGTGTATACTAGACTCAATGAAAGCTCAGCCCGTAGCCGCCGCTTGAACCGCGCTGTCGCGTACCATTCTGGTCACCCCCGGACGCTCCGCAAATGCGAACACACCTGTACCGATATTTTTTTTGATTTAGTCAAAGGTACCTGAAATGAGTCAACTCAATATCTTTGGATTCAAAGCGGATTGTGGGGGGCGCCGACGGGGAAAAGAGAGACGGACCCTTGTCTCCAGCCCACCGGGACCGGAACGCCGAACGAACTGGGACAGAAGAAGCGGGCTTGACCGCCGCAAACGGTCACAGAAAAATCAGGGCGGTTTTGGTGGGCCGGCTGACCCATAGAATCAACCGGCCTGGGAACAAATTCACGCTTCCGCACTTTGGGTAACCCCCGCCTGGGGTGTCCACTTAGTGCCGCTGAAGGTACCTGGTCCGCGCATGCTTTTAAGAATTTCAATACTCGTTTTATAGCCTTTGTGCATTCTGCACATTTCCATGGCCATGCCGCAGATCAAGGCCACAGCCTGGACCAGCGTGATGTCATTGGGTGAGAACTCCCACGGGCTGGCGGTGTACAACCGTAAGGCGCCAATGATCTTATTATTGCTGATAATGGGAACCCCCAGCAAGGACGCGATGCCTTCCCTCTGGGCTGCCTCCGGGTATTCGATCCGGGGATCATCCATGACATCGTAGATCGCGATGGGAACTGCATCCTGCGCTTCCTGGATGTTCTGCATAAAATGGATAGGCCCCTTGTTCAGGTATTCGGTGCTCAAACCAAAGGATGCCACCAATCCCAGCTCGCGGGTACTCCGGTCAACCATAAACACCGAGCAGCCTTTGGCCTTGAATGCCGTTTTAACACTTTCCGTGGTTATCAAGGCGACTTCCTCCGGATCTTTGCAGTGCGAAATCGCCTGGGTTAACCGAATAACCGTTTCATAATGCAGGGCATGATTTTCCATACTTGCCTCCTTTCTGGGGATGAATGGATTAACACCAACCAATACTTTGTGAGCCCGAAGGAAAAGAGATGCAATGCGCAGGATATGAAATCAGCACAAACGCCAAACGGTTTAGAAAGAGGTGAAATGCAATCTGGGAAGATTATCCAAGAGTATGCCTGAAGTGTATATCAACCGGACGGATTCGTCAAAGGCTTTAAAGTTTCATGTTCTGCCAGCGAGCACCCCGACCGGGTGATACCGGACTGCCAACCAGCGGTGATCTGCAGTTGAAAACAGGTGCTGCCAGGCTGCCGGCCCGTGTTAGAGATGCCCCGAGATCCGATATTGCCGGCCGCCAACCTTGATGCAAAGGCCTTCGTCCGCTTCTTCAATCAAATCGGCCATCTTTAACAAACTCTGCTGGTTAAACCTGGCAGGGCCCGCGGGAGTCTGGATATAAAGCTGGTCATCTTTTATAGACAACTCCGTGGGCTCCAGTTGAATCCGCTGGCCGTTATTTAATCGGAGGGTAATCGACCGGGCTTCGATTTCCACGCCGAAAACGAAAAGCGCGGTGTCCTCATAACGGAAATAGACTTTTTCGTAGATGTCATCGCGTTGCTGGCCCACAAAAAATCCCTGCTCATCTTTCTGAATACAGCGATGAAAATAGGCACTGACCTTCGGGTGTTCGAAGGGGCCGTGCTCATTCTGCCACCGGCCTTGTGCATCCAGCCAGAAAACCGCGTCTTCTTTGGGTATCGTCACAACGTTTGAATTCTTTTGCATGTCCTCACTCGTTATTAATCCGGCAGGCGCCGCCCGATTTTCCGGCCGCCGAAATACCCGCACAGGGTCTTCCGGGGCAGTTTCAAATATTCAGCTTAGCTGCTGTTTGAACGTTACCTGTAACGAAACCGTCTTTATACCAATTGCCGCTTGAATGCAAATTGCCTTGACAACCTGCTTCAGGCAACCTATTGAAATTAATTCACACCAGAAGCCACCCAAAAACTAAAAAGCGGGTTCACAGAATCTTTAATTGCTTCTGAATTCAATTGCGTGCGAGGGAGGTAGCAGGAAAATGATCAACGTTGGATTTGTCGGTTGGCGCGGGATGGTCGGTTCGGTCCTTATGGAGAGGATGCTGGCAGAAAATGACTTTAACGGGTTTGAGCCCCTCTTTTTCACCACCTCGCAGGTAGGCCAGAAAGGCCCGCAGATCGGCCAGGACATCCCTTTGCTTGAAGATGCATACAATTTTGCAAAATTGTCCGGCATGGATATCATCGTCTCCTGTCAGGGCGGCGGGTATACCGAAAAGGCTTATACCCATCTGCGCAAGGAGGGCTGGCAGGGCTATTGGATCGACGCGGCGTCCACCCTGAGAATGACCAAAGAGAGTGTCATTGTCCTCGACCCGGTCAACCGGGCGGTCATTGACCAGGCTCTGAGCAATGGCATCAGAGACTATATCGGCGGTAATTGCACGGTTTCTCTGATGCTCATGGCCCTGGCCGGATTATTTGAAGCGGATGCTATCGAATGGGTCACCTCCATGACCTATCAGGCCTCGTCCGGCGCCGGCGCCAATAACATGCGTGAACTCATCGCCCAGATGCGAACCATCGGACAGGCGTCAACCGCCCTGCTGGACGATCCGGCCGGAGCGATCCTCGAATTGGACCGAAAGGTCACCACCACGTTGAACAGTGATGGGTTTCCCATCACAAATTTCGGAGCCCCCCTGGCGGGCAGCCTGATTCCCTGGATCGATAAAGCCATGGAAAACGGCCAGACCAAAGAAGAGTGGAAAGGCCTGGTGGAAACCAATAAAATTCTCGGGAGAGAGAGCAATCCCGTACCTGTGGATGGCCAGTGCGTACGCATCGGCACCATGCGCTGTCACAGTCAGGCCTTCACGATCAAATTGAAACAGGACATCCCGATAGATGAAGTGGAGGCCATGCTGAGTGCTCAAAACGAGTGGGTCACCGTCGTACCCAATGACAAAGAGAACACCCTGAAAGCCCTGTCACCGGCCGCGGTTTCCGGAAACCTGACGGTACCCGTGGGCAGAATCCGCAAGCTGAACATAGGCCCGGATTTCCTGACCGCGTTCAGCGTGGGTGATCAGCTATTGTGGGGGGCGGCGGAACCCCTGCGGCGAGCTCTCAGGAT
This sequence comes from uncultured Desulfobacterales bacterium, assembly GCA_964636125.1. Lineage (GTDB taxonomy): Bacteria > Desulfobacterota > Desulfobacteria > Desulfobacterales > CAJINA01 > CAJINA01. The sequence continues at coordinate 51,841 of CAZWPX010000031.1, forward strand.
AATTCTTGAGCATATCGGCTGAGATCTCAGACTTGGATAGATCATCGGTACACGTAACGTCCATGAACCCCGCCGCCATCGGCGGGGTTTTTGTTTACAAAAGAGGAATAAGCCATGACAACAGGTTTGTTGGTGATCGATCTACAAAACGACTATTTCCCGGGAGGCCGGATGGAATTGGACCGGACTGAGCAGGCCGGCCTAAACACAGGCAAACTGCTAAGTGCTTTCCGGGACACCGGCCGACCGGTGTTTCACATCCGTCACCTTTCCACTAACGCCGGAGCCACTTTTTTCCTGCCCGGTTCCGAGGGTGCTCTTATTCATGAATGTGTGCAGCCGCTGGCCGGTGAACCTGTTGTGGAAAAAAATTTCCCCAACAGCTTCAGGGAGACCGACCTTGAAGAACACCTCAAAAAGGCACCGGTGTCCGACCTGGTGATTTGCGGCGCCATGAGCCACATGTGCGTCGACGCAACAACCCGGGCCGCCGCAGATCTGGGATTCACCTGCAGCGTCATCCACGATGCGTGTGCCTCCCGCGACCTGGAATTCGGGGACCTGACAATACCGGCCCCGAAGGTCCATGGTGCCTTTATGGCCGCCCTGGGGGCCGCGTACGCGAACGTGATGGGACTGGAAGAATTTTTAGCCGATTTCAAATAGCCGGATAAAGCGAACGGGATAGGTAAAGAAATTGAGTGTGAAGTGACTAGAGTGATCTAAAATGCCTAAAGTTAAGGCGTCGCTACGCTCCACTGATATTTTATCTGATTGGCAGGATACCTTAACTTTAGATCACTCCAAACTTTAGGCACTCGCCTCAAATTTTCACGGAAAGCTATCATGCAAGATGGTCCCCTGAGAATCACTGTTAAATTTGCAGCCAGATTAAGATACAATGCAGATCTGTACATCACCCGCCGGATCAGGACTTTTTACGGGGAGCCCTATTTCCAACTTGCCGGTAACTGTAATCGGTGCGGGAATTGCTGCCGCTCACCGGTCATCCCGGTACGCTCCTTTATGTTCTACCTGCCGCTTTACCAACGGCTGATTGTCACCTGGCATAAAGTCATCAATGGCTTTGAACTGTTAAGCGCGGAGAAAAAATCCGGACTGCTTGTTTTCAGATGCACCCATTGGGATACGAAAACGCGTCTGTGCGATGCCTATGGCAGTCGACCGGCGATGTGCCGGGATTATCCCGTTAATCTGCTTTATTCGCCGGATCCAGAGCTATTTGAAGCCTGCGGATACCGGGCCGTGCTGAAAAATTCAGCCCGGATGCTCGCCGCCCTTGAAAAAGCCAACCTGCCGGCCGACCAACTTGAAAAATTGAAAACACGCCTGCATGTGAGGCCGGATGAATAGCCCCCGCAGGTTGCTCCCGCCCGGCCACCGCATTTCCTGCCGCGCGTTCATTATTCTATCTGAAAATTACCTGGAAATTGCCGTTACTATGAGTGGGATTTTCTGACAATCGGGGTGCCGGTGAGCAGGCCGTTGTGGAGAAGGGCGTCAGGCTAAAATATGCCCCCTAAAAGACAGTGTCCGCTCAGAGGGGGTAGATTTTGGTTCAGAGCAAGGCCGCAGCAATGCTTGCAACCGCAGGAGTGGTCCTTCCACGTCGAGGATTGCAGGCATGCGAGAACGCGGCTCTGGGCCAAAATATGCCCCCTCTAAGCGGACACTACCGGGATTTCGAGCCTATAATTATCCCAACCCCCAAAGCATTGATAACCGCAAGCTCGATCAGCAGGGTTTTGTAGTCTAGATACTCATACACCTTGATGCTCTTGCCAAACGCGGCAATAATATCACCGTAGATAAAGCCCCATTTTACACCGCTTATGAGCGTATACGGCGGGTAGACAATTGCCGCAATACTTCCCAGCACACAGATCAGAATCCCGATTGTCTTCACTTGAAATCCTTTGCTTCTGCAGTTCGTTATATCCCGGAACTGCCAAACTCCGGGAGTCTCCCCATCAAAGCTGGGGGTTTACCGATGATTATTAAATGGTCCAGCAAAAAATAACCGTCCCCAGGATCAATGCTGCAATCCCATGAATCCGGTAGGTCTGTTCGTTGATCTCCCCATAGTACCATTTGAGGGTTTTTTCATAAAGCCCCCCGGGATTCACAAAAAACACCCCGCCTTTTACAAGTGCCAGAATGCCCACCAGGACAATAATCGCGGGATGGCTGGAGGAGCCATATGAAAAAAGGAACAACAACCCGGCAAGGGCCGCAACTGAAGCCCAGACCCGTCGATCACCGCGTTCAGTGATCAAGCGCATGTTCTCTTTGGTTTCCATGGGTGCCAGGATAAAAGAGCAGCCAAAAGCAATATAGACAATACTGATCAGATAAAGAAACCACGCCATAAAAACCTCCCCGGATTATGTGTCCTTTGAATGATATTATGAAAACTTCAACAAATAAATTTACGCTTTTTTTCCGTGACCTGTCAATAAGCAAGCGATCGGCAAGATGCGGGGGTTTCAACCAGAAAAAAATGCCGCCGTTGATCTCTCACCGGATCAGTATATTAAACCGGCGGGTCAATAACCTGCCCGAGTCCTCGGCCAGGGGTGAAGAGGATTTAAATCAAATCTAATCCGCATCCCTTACCTCCCGCCGGTCGTGTTTGATCCGGCTGCGGTGGCGTTTGGCCGCCAGGCGGCGCTCTTTTGCACGCCGGGAGGGTCGGGTCTTCACCCGCTTTTTGGGCTTTTGGGCGGCCTGCCGGACCAGGCTTGCCAGGCGCTCAAGGGCATCCTGCCGGTTCTGCTCCTGGCTTTTATAGCGCGAAGCCTGGATGATCAGGATGCCGTCCGTGGACAGTTTCCGGCCGGCCAGTTTTTTCAGGCGGGTTTTTATTTCTCCAGGAAGCGACGGGCTGCCGGCCACATCGAAGCGCAACAAAACCGCGGTGGCCACTTTGTTGACGTGCTGCCCCCCCGGTCCCGAGGCCCGCACAAAATCAATGCTGATTTCACGGTCTGCGATGGAAATTTGGGGCGTGATAAACATCATCTGTTTTCTACCGAAAAAGCCAGGATCTCACCGGATTCGTATACCCGGCCGCCCGGAGGAACATCTTTCGCGACTGCAATGATGGCTTCTGCCAGGCGTTTGACCGGCGTCGGCTTCCAATTAGCAGGTAACCCAAACCCAATAACCCCGGCCGCAAAATTGCCGATTTCTTCCCCTATCCGAAACTCGTCCCGCGCCCCCTTCAACAGGGACGGCCTGAAAATACTCAGGCGTTCAAAGCCCAGGCCGGAGATGGCCTCCTCCAGCTCGCCTTTCACCCGGTTATAAAAAAACCGTGACTCTGCCGCGGCGCCTTTGGCGGACACCAGCAGCAGGTGACGGGCCCCCTTCTGAAAAGCCGTCTTTGAAAGGTTGAATGCATAATCAAAATCCACCCGCCTGAAGTCCTCCCGGGTGCCGGCCTTTTTGATGGTGGTGCCCAGGGCGCAGATCACGATATCCGCACCCATTTTGTCGCGGTAGCTATCCGGGTCGTCAAAATCAATCACGTGGCCGGTATGATTCGGGTGGGCAACCGCTTCCGGCAGCGGTCTCCGGGTTAAGGTCACCACCGGTGAAAAGCGGGCATCGGCCAGGAGTAGATTCAGGCAGGCCCTGCCAACCAGCCCGGTGGCCCCCAAAAGTAAAACCGATTTTTCATTCCCGGATCTTTGCATTAAATTTGCCTGTCCAACAACTTTTCAACAACCGCCACGACACCCGCAAAGGGTCCCTCAAAATCAGGTTTCGGGGGGGCTTGCAGATCTTCACGACGCTGTTCATCCGTCAGGGTCAGGGAAGCATAGTCAACCACCCCGGCATCGGTGGTCCGGTAAGTCTTGAGACCTGCCCCGGCGGCAGCCATATCGTTCACCAGGTCGTTGCCCACCATCAGGCAGTTCTCCGGTGCCGTCCCGATCAGGCTGCAGGTCTGGAGAAAGTACTCACGCCGGGGTTTCACATAGTGCATATTTTCGATACTGGTGAACAGGTCAAAACCCTCCGGGTTCAGGCCACCCCAGCCCATACGGACCTTTTGAGCCGCCACAGGAAAGATCGGGTTGGAGGCAATCACCAATTTCAACCCGGCCTGCCTGAAACGGGTCAGAGCAGCCTGAACACCCTCGGGGACGGTAATGGTCACCCCCATTTCAGTGTAGCCGTTTCCGTAAAATGTCATGAATCGCTGCCACAGGGAGTCCCCCTGTCCAGCATGGTCATGGGCAAATACCTCCATAAAATGGTCCCGGTTGGTCTGCTCCCCCTGACTACCGCCCAACGCGAGGGTCCCTTTAATGAGCCGATCCTTAAAAGCCTCCAGTTCAAAAACATCTGCAAAGGAGCGGTGGATCTTCTCAAAATATTTCTGATAATATTCTATCTCATCATAAAGGATGAGGGTATTGTCAAGGTCCAGCAAAATAGCATCCAGCATATTGATCTCCAAGTCTGCTTCCCGTCGGAAAGCAGAAACATTCTATTGTTTTTTAACTAACAGGTTTCCACACCCCCTTATCGTTCCACAATCGCGAAAAAGGCTCACCGGGTGGGAGCACGCAAGCACGCAAATTTTTCCCGTCCAATTAGACCGCCAGAAGTCCGCATCCCTGTCGTTATCAGCGACTGTCCCCCCGGGGAAGACATAGTACCCACCCATGAACCCGCTTTGCAAGCTGCGGCGTAGCAGATAGACCTGCAGCCTGCCGGCGCGCTCACGAACGAGCACCACCGTCGCCGCCGGCGCAGGTTCAATATAAGATTCTTTTTCCATTTTACCAGCCCCGGTGTTGCCGGGGACATCACGGCACCATCTAAAAATATCAGGTACCGTAGCGTGTTTGACACTATAGATCAATCCTGTCACCAAACACACCTGTGTCGTCCCCAATGGACATTATTGCCATGGGGACTCCATTTCAAGCGCTATTTTCTTTACAAATAGCGTTGAGGTGCTGATAATGCGTCTATTATTCATAAATTTGATTCTGGATTTTGAAAATTAAAAACAAAAAATGCCAACGCTGCGCAACCCATATAAATCGATTCCACTGACCACCCGCAAACTGCTGCCCAAGGCCCTTACCGGCTGGGGCCTGGCCCTGTTGGCCGGCACGCTTGCCGGTTTGGCCGCATTCAAAAGCGGAATTAACGAACTGACCGCCGCCCAGCTGACCATGGGTGCCACCGGACTGGTTGTCGGCTGGACGTATACCCGCATGGCCAGGGTTACGGGCGGCTCCCCGACATTGATACACCTGGGCCTCATTGCGGCCATCCAGGCGGCCATCCTGATCATGGGGGTCACCCCCCTGTATGCCGCCATCGGATCAACCCTTAAGCTGTCGCTGCTGGCCTTCTACAGCTTTTCGTTCACAGGCGCACTGGGGGGATTGGGTCTCTATTTTATATTCAAATCTATTTTTCCGGACCGGGTTCCCGGGTACCCGGCCGCCCTTCTGACCATTGGATACTTCAGCCTTGGGCTTGCCGCCGGGACCGCCAGTGCCGTTGAACTGCTCGGGAACTCACTGCCCGGCGCTTTTTCAGGCCTGCTCTCGCTTGGACTGATTGTCCTCCTGGCAGGCACGGGCAGCGCCGCCAGCATCGCTTTTTTCCTTTCCGGGCAACCCGGTTCCACGCCACCTGCGGCCGACACCGGGGCTGTGGATCCTGGTCTTCAACATGCCCAGCGCCGTTTTGCCACGCTGGCCTTAATCTGTATCGTCATCCCCTTCTACCTGAATGACCTGTCAAATATCTATATCGACCAGTGGGGCCCCTGGCTGGCCATCGACTACCTGTTTACGAAAGCTTATCCGCTCCTGATCCTCGTTTACCTGGTCAAGACCAACCACACCACCTGGTCAGGACTGGGCTTGACCCCGCAGAAACCGATCCTGTTCACGACTGTTTTTTTAGTGGGCACCCTGAGTATCCTGTTCATCCTAGAAAACAATAATTTTATCACCCGCTTCGTTTCCGGCTACCCGGCCCTTGGCCGGATACCGGAGATCACGGATTCTTTCTGGCACAAGTTTGATCTGTTTGCGGGCCTGGGGATGGTCGCCCTTGTGGAAGAACTTGTGTTCAGGGGCTTTTTTTGTTTTGTCCTTGAAAAGTATACCCGCCGGCCCGCTTTTATTGTAATATTTTCCGCAATTGCCTTCGGTCTCATTCACTGGAGTGCCGGTTTTGCAGATGCGACGGCCGCAGCTGTGGCCGGAATGGTTTACATGGTCCTTTACCTGCAAACGCGTTCTCTACCGGCAATCATCCTGTCACATTTTGTTGTCGACCTGATCAGTTTTTCCAGGATTATACCTGCCGGTCTTTTGGTATTTATGTAACTCAAAGGAGGTCTTGATGGCCAGCGATCCCGAGAAAGTCATATGCTCCATGATCCGTGTGAGCAAATATTATAACCAGCGCCCGGTTCTCCAGGATATATCGCTCTCTTATTTTTACGGTGCCAAAATCGGCGTCCTAGGTTTAAACGGTGCCGGCAAAAGCTCCCTGCTGAGAATCCTGGCCGGTGTGGAAGACGAGTTCAACGGGGAGCTGATTCTATCCAAAGGGTACTCGGTGGGATACCTTGAACAGGAGCCCGCCCTCGACCCCGATAAAACCGT
>CAZWPX010000032.1:0-56462 GCA_964636125.1 uncultured Desulfobacterales bacterium
TCCCGCGTTTTTTTTAAATTTGACGATTTTCTCCAACAGGCGTGATTTACACCCGCCTGGAGTTTGTCCTTTCGGTGGCAAACAGCGCATGGCATCCGTCCCGTCCCAGGTCGCCGGTAGGCATGCCTGCCGGAGGCATTTACCATACCCCGGTCACTGCCTCCTATGGCACCAGTCAGACCATCGAGGTGTTGGCCCGCAAAAAATACAGACCGAAGCTCTTCTATCAAATCAACAGCGGCGGTTGGATAAGGGCACGTTTCAAGCAACGTTTCGGCCGATTTTACAATGACGCTCCTGGTCTCTTTTACACCCGGTATGTGGCTGAAATTCAGGGGCAGCAGGAAGGCGATACGGTGACTTACATATTAAAGTCCCGAAGAAATCGACTAGGGCCGTATCAGTACCGTGTACCCAACGCAAGCGGTCATCCGATCCTGGTAGTTGCGGCCGAGGATTACACGGGTGAGTTTCCTACATATGCCGATCCAAGCGGCCCCAACTACCTGCAATTTTACACCGAAGCGCTTAATGCCGCCGGTTACGCCTATGACGTCTGGGATGTTGATCGGCAGGGTATCCCTTCTCACATCGAAGTGCTGTCGCATTATGATGCCGCCATCTGGTATACGGGCGACGACTTTACGCCGACTGTCCCTATTGGCTTGGCCACCCACACCGAGGAAACACTCGCCTTCAGAGACTACCTGAACTACTCCAACGGCAAGCTGTTTGTCACCGGACAAGACCTGGCCTGGATATCCGCGGTTTACCTCCAGTATGACGACATCCCCGACGATTTCTTCCAGTACTATCTGGGAGCATTTATGGATATAGATACCGGCGGGATGGATCCGGATTCCGGTTTGCCTTTTGCCGTCAGGGGTGAGGCCGGCGATCCGGTCTTCGATGGACTTAATTTCGAAATCCAGGGGAGCGAGGGTGCCGACAACCAATGCTGTTCCAGCACCTTTCTGGCTACCAGCTACTTTCTACCCCACTTCGAAGACAACATTGCCGCCCGCTACGATCGTCCCGGTGGGCCTTTCGATCCGCATTCCGGGCAGTATTACGTCTACAGCCAGATGGCTGACCAGGCGTTCAAGCGCATTGGGCGCACCGTCACGCTGCCGGCGGATTCACCGGAATTGAAATTTTGGATCTCCTACGACATCGAGCCCGACTGGGATTATGCATTCGTCGAAATTCGCGAGGCGGGATCGGATATTTGGACAACGCTTCCAGATATAAACGGACAGACCACTCAGAGCACCGGCGAAAGTTGCACGGAGGGTTGGGTGACGCGGATCCATCCGTTTTTGGCCCATTACATGGATGAATCATGCAACCCACAGGGATCCACCGGCGATTGGCATGCCTTTACCGGCAACAGCAGCGGCTGGCAGCTGGTGGCCATGGACCTGTCGGATTATGCCGGCAAGACAGTTGAGATCAACATCAGCTATGCCACCGAATGGACTACCCAGAATCTGGGCGTCTTTGTGGACGACATCGAGATTTCGGGACAAATCATGGAGGACTTTGAATTCGGTTTGGGTGATTGGACTGTCAGTGTCGCTCCGGGCAGCGAAGCGTTAAACAACTGGATCCGCATGACCGGCGCCGGTTTTCCGGAAGGCCCGGCAATGCGTACGGCCGATTCGGTCTATTTGGGCTTTGGCTTTGAGGCCATCGACACTCTCCACAACCGCACCGCGGTCATGGACCGGGTGATGCAGTACCTGTTGTCAAATCCGGATTAACCGGTACACTGACAAACCTACGACGATTAAGACCACGGGTTTTGAATTCTACGAGGTCTTGCCGATTATGGTCAATTACATCAGAACGCTCTTCTAAAGTACGACAACCATCGAGTATTATTTCCAGGTACTCCGGATTGTCTAAATTCTGCAAAACCTCTTTTATGATTGACATCAAAATCAAGTGACGCTAATCTATACCACAATGGTATAGATTAGCGTCACATTAAAAAGCTTTCTAAAAGAACAAAGGACCAATAGATGAAATTCGTTAATAACTGAAAACCGGCGAAAAGCTCAGGTCTCTCTCCCCGATCTGGCGGAGAAACAGAAGCAAGACAGCAGGCATCCATGAAAATGTATCTATATAACACAGGGGTTCGTTATGAAACTGTCCACCCGTAGCCGCTATGGAACCCGATTGATGGTAGATCTTGCCCAGCATTATGATGAAGGCCCCGTTCGAATACTTGACATAGCCAAACGTCAGGATATATCCGCCAAGTATCTTGAAAAACTTATCATACCACTGAAGAAAGCCAACTACATCAAGAGCGTTCGCGGCCCAAAAGGGGGGCATATGCTGTCAAAACCTATGGAGGAAATTACCGTGGGCGAAATCGTCAGGCTGCTTGAAAGCGAATCCAGCGTTGTGCCCTGCCTTGAAAATCCGGAATCATGCATCCAGGTAGACAGTTGTTTGACCCGAGATGTCTGGCAAAAGGCGAGAAAAGCATTTTTTAGTACGCTAGACTCCGTAACCCTGTTTGAAATGATCAAGGGTTGGGGGGGAAACATACGAACAGGCTGAGACGCGTAATGTATTCTCAAAAATATGGAAGATGCACTGCTCCAATCTCGGGGCAAAAGCCCTATCTGAAGCGATCAGGGATTATGAATCCAGTATACCTCGATCACAGTGCAACAACACCGGTGAGGAAAGAAGTTTTCGAAATGTCGCACGCACCCTCTTTGCGAAATACATCGGTGCATAATGACTGAATCTGGAAAAATTGCCGATATGGAAAAAACACCGCTGGTCAGGCCTTCACTTCAAACTAAATACGCTCACTTAAATAGAATCATCTCCAGAGCGGGTAGCGCGGTGGTTGCCTTTTCCGGAGGTGTGGACAGCGCCTTTCTGCTTAAAGTTTGCCACGATGTGTTGAAAAAAAATGTCTTAGCGGTAACCGCCAGGTCGGAAACCCTACCGGTGCGTGAACTGAAAGAGGCAAAAGAGTTAGCCGAGAAAATGATTGTCGACCATGTCATTATTGATACTGAAGAATTGAAACTGCCGGGTTTTTCAGATAATCCCCCCAACCGATGCTACATGTGCAAATCAGAGCTCTTTTCAAAGGCCAAAAGAATTGCCGAGAAACACAACATCAACCGGGTCTTCGACGGATGCAACGCAGATGATAAAAGCGATTTCAGGCCCGGCCGAGTCGCTGCGCGCGAAATGGGCATTCGAAGCCCCCTCGAGGAGGCAGGTTTAACTAAAGCCGAAATTCGCAGCTTGTCGAAAATGCTCAATCTCCCAACCTGGGACAAGCCTTCCTTTGCCTGCCTGTCCAGTCGGTTCCCTTATCATTCGAAAATCACCATTGAGACCCTGCGACAGGTTGAACACGCGGAAAACTACCTATGGCAACTGGGTATGCGCGTGTTCAGGGTTCGCCACCACGATACCATCGCACGCCTGGAACTGGGGAAAAAGGAAATGCAATTGCTCCGGGACAGCGACCTGAGGGATCGAATCGTGCAATATTTTAAAGCCATCGGATACAAATATATTGCTCTTGACCTTGAGGGATATCGTACAGGCAGCATGAATGACACCTTAACCCATCTCGAGGAATGAAAGGATATGCACGCGAAACAGCTGTAGCGGGTACTCTCCAATCATCACTTTATTCATGACCCTATCGATACATAAGCCGAAAATCAAGGCTGTCGGCCTTCTATCCGGCGGACTCGACAGTACCCTGGCCGCAAAGCTGATGATAGAGCAGCAGGGGATCGAGATATATGCCATCAACTTTACCTCCCCTTTTTGCACCTGCACTCCAAAAAGCGCCGGATGCGCAGCCGTGATCACCGCAATCAGGGAGCTTGGAAACATACCTCTCAAGCAAGTGGCTTTTAGGGATGAATACTTAGAGATGGTTAGGAATCCAAAACATGGATACGGTTCCGGGATGAATCCTTGCATAGACTGCAGGATTATGAAGATACAAAGAGCCGGAGAATACATGAGTGAAATCGGGGCTTCCTTTCTCTTTACCGGTGAAGTGCTAGGCCAGCGCCCCATGTCTCAACACAGAAATGCCCTCGATATCATCGACAGGGAATCGGGATTAAAGGGATATATCCTGCGCCCCCTGTCGGCTGAGCATTTTGAGCCGACAATCCCGGAGCGCACCGGTTTGGTGGACAGAAGCAGACTTCTCGGAATATCGGGTCGGTCGAGAAAAACGCAGATTTCAATGGCCGCCCAAAAAGGTATAAAGGACTACCCTTGCCCAGCAGGTGGATGTCTTCTGACAGACAGGCATTTTTCAGAAAAAATGCGTGATTATTTCACTTTTACTGAAAATCCCACCGTGCGGGACATTTCGCTTATAAAAATAGGCAGGCACTTCAGGCTTAATAATGGAAGCAAGATTGTTGTGGCGCGGAACAACCATGAGTGCAAAATGCTCGAAAATCTCATACGCAGGAGAGATCATCTTTTAGTTCCCAAAGATTTTGCAGGCCCTACGGTATTACTCTCGGGGACTACTCTTGATTCTGCTGTGGAGAAGATGCTTCGATATACGAAAAAACCGGTCAAGCAAGAAGCCCGTATCACGCATTTGCATGATGGGAAAAAGGAAACCATATCCGTACAATGGGAAACAGCAGGATAAAAGTTGCAGTGGGGCTCAGCGGCGGGGTCGATTCCTCTGTGGCTGCTGCCCTTTTGTGCCGGAAAGGATATGACGTCACCGGCATTGCCATGGAAATATACAGTGGACCTGAAAACATTAAGGAATCCGGCATTCACGCCTGTTATGGACCGGGTGAAAAAGAGGATGCAGAAACCGCGGCTTTAGTATGCCAAAAGCTTGGGATACCATTTTCTATTATTGATCTTAGAAAGGAATTTAAAGAATACGTCATCGATTATCTTAAAAGGGAATACCTCTCCGGGAGAACACCGAATCCTTGCGTTGTTTGCAACCGGCACCTCAAATTCGATTTTCTCCTTTCAAAGGCTAAATCCGCTGGTATTGATTTTGATTTTTTCTCAACCGGCCACTATGCACGCATCGATAGGGCGGGTGAGAAGATCCTGCTGAAAAAAGCAACGGATTCTGCAAAAGATCAAACATATTTTCTACACAGACTGACAGGCGCGCAGCTGCGCAATACGCTCTTTCCCCTAGGATCACTAAAAAAACAGGAGGTTAGAAAAATTGCGCGGAATCTAGGATTAATCACCGCGGATCAGCCTGAAAGCCAGAATTTTATGACAGGAAAAGGTTATTCTTCCCTCTTTAAACCTCATGAGCAAAGGGAAGGTGTTATTGTGAGTGAAAAGGGTGAAATTCTTGGGAAACACGCAGGTATTGTCAATTACACCGTGGGACAACGCAGGGGACTGGGTGTAGCTGCCTCAAGTCGTCTTTATGTTACACGAATAGATGCCTCAAACAACCGAATCGTTGTCGGCCACCGGAAAGATCTTTTTTCAGAAGGTCTTATCGCCTCCGATTTAAGCTTTGTGACAATCCCCATAAAGGATGGGCCATATCGGGCGGAGGTAAAAATTCGGTTGGGCCATAAAGAGGTTCCTGCAACGGTTTTTCCCAATGAAAAGGAGAGGATCATCAAAGTTATTTTCGACAGCCCTCAGATCGCAGTAACACCAGGGCAATCCGCAGTGCTTTATTCAGGTGACTATGTGTTAGGTGGCGGCACAATTCACCAGAGAGTTTGATTCATTCTAATCAAACTCTTGAAGATCGGCAGCCGGCGAGTTTTTTTGTGGAACAACGCCTCTATGTGGAAAAAGCCGAACCGATTTATCAGCTCCACACCTAGCCGTAACTGTGATCTACTAATTTTGTTTGGAGGATAAATGAAAAAAATAGTAGTCTTGGCCAAACAGGTTCCGGATACATCCAATATCAAGGGCAACGCCATGAAAGATGACGGTACTGTTAACCGGGCCGCCCTCCCCGCCATTTTCAATCCCGAAGACCTCAATGCCCTTGAGACTGGCCTGGAAATAAAAGATTCCATCGGAGCCTACATTATTGTTTTAACCATGGGGCCGCCTGCGGCAGTTGAAATCCTGAAACATGCCCTCTATATGGGAGCCGATGAGGTCATTCTCCTTTCAGACCGTAAATTCGCCGGGTCCGATACTTTGGCCACATCATATGTTTTGGCGGGTGCGGTTGAGAAAATCGGAAATGTGGATCTCGTTCTGGCAGGGAGCCAGGCGATAGATGGTGACACCGCTCAGGTCGGTCCGCAGGTTGCTGATAAAATAGGGTTCAATCAAGTCACCTACGTCTCTAAAGTAGAGTGGATTGGTCCGGATTACCTGATTGTTGAACGGGACAGCGAGTTTCAGATCCAACGAATCAAAATACCGTATCATGCCCTGTTAACCATCACATCTGCTGCAAACGCGCCACGCTATCCCAATTGTTTAAATATGTTGAAATATTTTAGAGCAAATCTTGAAAACAAATTTACCCGGGAAGCTCGGCCTACAGCTTTGAACTACAATTGGATCATCCCGACCATGCGCAATGGCGATCTGGGGCTTGATGAAAGCCGTTGCGGAATCAAAGGCAGCCCCACCCGCGTATTCAAAATTAAAAACATTACACTGAAGGGCGGCGAATTAAAATTTTATGGTACAGAACCGACTGATATCAAACAGCTGGTAAAAGACATCCGGAAAGATTACGCGGAGATTAGCGAATGAAAATAATGGTGTTTATCGAAAAGAATCCGATAACAAACAAACTGCGCGACGTGAGCATTGAACTCTCTTACAAGGCGTCAGACCTTCTCCAACCATTCAACGGCGAGGTCATCGGATTCTATGTTGGAGGCGATTTGCCGGATGATTACGAAACACTGTTTGCATTCGGCATGAACCGTCTGCTTTATTATAGCCGCCAAGTTCTGGTACATCTACATTCCAAAGCCTATAAACATATAATAGAGGCAATGATACGCTCGGAGCGTCCGGACATCGTTCTCTTCGGCGCCACCCATACCGGCCGCGACATCGCCCCCCTGATAGCCAGCTCCCTAAGGTCGGGGCTGACAGCAGATTGCACGCAGCTGTATATTGCCGACTATAAAAACAAGGGTAAGATCCTGTACCAGGTTCGGCCGGCGTTCGGCGGCAATATCTTAGCCACGATTATCACCCCCGACCACCGCCCCATGATGGCAACCGTAAGGGAAGGCGTCATGCTTTTGCCGGAAGAAAAGCGGAATCAACCCGTATGCCTGGATTCGTTTCACACGAATTTTAAAGCAGAATGGGTGATCAGCGAGTTCCTTTCTGTTGTCCCCAAAAAAACCAAGGTCAACTTTAAAAAAGCCAATATCATCGTGTCGGGCGGCGCGGGCGTCGGGAATACGGAAAATTTCCAGCTTATCCGCAAACTGGCCGAAGCGCTCGGCGGCGAGATGGGTGCCAGTCGGGCAGCGGTAGATTTTGGTTTTGCCAAAAAGGAACGACAAATCGGACAAACAGGCGCTGTTGTACGTCCCAAATTGTATATAGCCTGCGGTATCTCGGGTTCCATTCAGCATCGTGCCGGTATGGGTGAATCACATAAAATTATAGCCATAAATACCGATTCCCATGCACCGATCTTCAATATGGCCCATATCGGGATTGTGGGCGATTTGAAGGAGATCATTCCGGTGATGTTAAGATACCTGAAGGAGAAATAAGGATGGGTAGTTACTATAGCGAGAACAGGAAATTCTATTTAAAACAAATCGAGTTGGGAGAGATCGTTGAAAATCTTGAGGATAAGTTTAGAGACAATGGCCCCGCCGCCTTGAATTCGGTTTCAGAAGCCCTGCAATGGTACGATATGGTGCTCGCCAACGCCGGGGATATCTGTGAGAATTTTATAGCAGTGCGTGCTCCGGCCGTTGACCAGAAAGGAGCATCCTTTGAAAATGGTGTAGTGAACTGGGCGCCTGAAACCGAGGAAAGTATGCGGCTGTTGGCTCAAGCCGGGTATATGGGCGGTTGTATCGAGCGAAAATACAGGGGATTGAATCTGCCGCTGGTAGTCAATACTGTCATTATCGAAATGGTCTCTCAGGCCGATGCCAGCCTGATGAATCTTTTCGGTCTCCAGGATATCGCTGTGACCATCGCTAAATTTTGTTCGGAAAATCAGAAAGCGCGCCTATTGCCGAAATTATGCAGCGGAAAGGTGAGCGCAGCCATGGCCTTGACCGAACCGGATGCGGGCAGCGATCTTCAGGCTGTCAAATTGAGAGCCGTTGAAAAAGATGGCCAATGGTATCTCAATGGCGTCAAACGGTTTATCACAAACGGCTGCGGCGACGTTTCGCTGGTCCTGGCGCGTTCGGAACAAAAAGTCAAAGGCGCCAAAGGCCTCAGCATGTTCCTTTACGAAAGGTACCGGGATAACAACATGGTGATACGCCGAATCGAAAATAAACTCGGCATCCATGGATCACCGACTTGTGAAATGCAGTTTAACATGGCAAAAGCCGAATTGGTAGGCAAACGTCGATTTGGACTGATCCGTTATGTCAAAGATTTGATGGATGGCGCCAGGTTGGCTGTTTCAGCCCAAGCGGTGGGCATCGCTCAAGCTGCCTTCGAAGAATCGGTTAAATATGCCAATGAGCGGGAGCAGTTTGACCGGGCCATCGTTAATTTTCCGGCCGTTTATCAAATGCTTAAAAAAATGCAGATCGAAATCGAAACTTGCCGCCTCCTGCTTTACAATACCGCCTCTCAAATGGACCGCCTGGGCATGCTGGAAAGGTTGCAAAAGGGCGGAAAAAACGTGCGTAGCGAATTAAAACTCGCCACCACCTTGGTGGGACTGCTGACACCTCTAACCAAGTACACGACCACTGAAATGGTTAACAAGGTCACTTATGATGCTGTTCAAATCCACGGTGGATGTGGGTTTATGAAGAATTTTCCCGTAGAACGGCTGGCACGGGACGCCCGTATAACCAATATTTATGAGGGCACTTCCCAATTGCAGGTCGTCGCCGCCGTCGGTGGCATCACGACTCACGTCCTTGATAGAGAATGGAGCAAATTAGAAGATGTGAAAATGATATCCATGATAGAAGAAAAGGACAATCTACTTTCTTATATTGAGCGTCTCAACCGGGTCCTGAACATGATCAGGAATCTCAAGTCGCAAGAGTTTACAGATTATGTCGGCAATTATCTCGTGGAAATCGTCTCACTCATTTATCGACAATTTCTTTTTTTACAGGTGGCTGAAACTCATCAAGAAAAACGGGACCTGTTTCGCTATTTTGCGAACGAATCTGAGGTTCGAATCGATTACCTGATAAAACGCATTAGAACTATGGCCACCAAATACGGCAATGACGTAGATGAACTGAAAAAGGACTTTATTTAATAAGCCGTTACCGGTTGCTCCATTCATTCTTTCTCCGGCCTTGATCATCAGCTTCATAAGCGTTTCATCATCTTCCAAACCAGGAGCACATCAAATTTCCGCTGCCTGGCAAAATCCATCATTTCGCGGTCAGTTAACTCCTCTCCACCTTTGGAATCTGCGTGTGATGTGCAAGCGCATGTCACTAAGCGTACCGGTAGTATGAACGTTGAGTGTTTTGATTTGGCGTTTTCCCATCTGCAGGCATATTAAATTCATTTTTTTGTCTGGATCTATTTATTAAAATAAACATGAAGAATCCTAAACTCAAAATAAGTTCTACGGGTTCCTGATCTAGCCCAATAAGTCCCAAAATATTATTGTAAGGCTTGATGTAATCACCATACGCATGGAATAGCAAAAACGTCAGAAAATAGCTCATCAAGTACCAATTTGGGATAAAGTATGGACTTAGTAATAACTTATCTTTTTTTATTTTAACAAGGGCTATCCATAAAAATGCACCATATAAGCCAACTATAAAATCGACTTTATGCAATATGCCCTCCGTCCCTCCCAATAGTTCTAGATTATGTAAATTTGTTTCCTTTTGGTAATTATGCTCTAAGAAAAAAGATGGTGATGAAACATTTAAAATTCTTTGTCCCCAACTAATTTCTTCACCAGATATCCAAAACATCCCGCAAGCTAAGAAAATATATGAAATGCCTAGAAACAAACGTCTTTGCTTGAAAAAAGAGATGGATATAATAGCTGCAATTATTGAAGATATAAAATAAACAGCAGCCGTCAGGTACTCGACAAGGCTATCCTCCCTAATTAAACTTATATAAAAATGAAAGTTGTATCGTTTAAGAACATATAACCAAAAAATAACAACAATGGGAAATAACAAAATAGGTATTCTTAAAGGCCATTCTTTTGTTTTCCCAGGAATTGTTCTGGTGGGGGGGAGGATATAAATGACGAAAAGTAAAAGTGGAAACATTACACATAATACAAACCAACCAAGCCTACTATGGCCTTTATTATATGCAACGACGGCCCCGTCATATGCGAAACGAAACCAGTAAAATAATACACCAAATGCAATCACAAAAGTCAAAATTAAAAAAATGATTCTTTCAAACTCAGACATTAAAGCCCCCTAATTTTAATCGCCGCCAGCAATAGGGCTGTGAGGGTTGACGGTTAATCATCCCACCATCTGAGAGAGTCGATTTTTTGGTGGATGGTTTGTTTTTCACGATAGGTGATTTCATCGAAGATTTCAAGGGGTCCCCACAGCCCCCAACGAACTATCTAATCAATATCTTGAATCAAAAAAATCCTACCTGCAGGACTCAAGCTATAAAACTTTAATTTGGAAATTAAGGGTAGGATTTATCAACACATTAGCAAGGAACAACATCGGACCGCGATTGATCGGCTTCCGGAAATCCCGATACCTGGCAACCCAAATGGGTTACCAAAACAATAAAAAAGCCGACTCATAGAATCGGCCTAAGTGATTGATTTTATTATGGTCGGGACGGCAGGATTTGAACCTGCGACCCCAGCGTCCCGAACGCTGTCATCAGTTATAACTAATTGTTATACATCATTTTTTATCATCATTAGCCTGGTCACTTTGCTTAGTGACCAATGGCGGCAGTTTGCCAATGGCCGCCCGGTGCATAGCCCGCGTAACATGTTGGTATGTTTTCAGGGTTGTATCCGGCCGGCTGTGGCCCAGGAGCTCGCTGGTTGATTTCAGGTCAGCACTTTCGGCCAACAGCCTGGATGCAAAAGCATGGCGCAGATCATAGAGCCGGACCCGCCGTGTGACCCCTGCCCTCTTCTTTGCCGTAGCCCAAGACCGCCTGAGTTTATCAATCGGCTTACCCTTGTAGGTGATGATCAGGTCATCGTGACCGTCTTCCTTGCGCCATTGTTTCAACAGAGCGACAAATTCATCATGCAGCGGCACCGATCGTTTTACAGGACCACCTTTTCGAGCACCGGTGATGGTGATATAGCCCAGGTCAAAATCGATGTCAGAATATTTTAAATGGAACAGCTCTGCCCTGCCCGGCCGCAATCCGGTAAAATACGATATGGCCAGTGCTCTTTTTAAGTGGGGAGCCGCATGGTGATAGATACGCCGTATTTCATCCATTGTAGGAGGCTGGATGACCGCATCGTCGCGCTTAGGTTTCTTGTATCCTTCGAGCGGATTCCTGGAAAGCAGCCGGTTCCTTACGGACCACCGAAGGATGGCCTGTATAATATCTATGTCCCTGGCGGCCGTCACAGCCTTAACGTGTTTCATCCGTTTAGCGACGTACAGGTCCATACGGCGATACGTGAGATTGATGGCGGCCAGGTGGCCAATTTCAGGAAGAATGATTCCTCTCAGTTTCCAGGCGGAAGCGTTCCAATCGGTTTCTGAAATATGATTCTTTTTGGCGCCAAGATACTTTGCGGCCAGATCACGAAACGATTTCGACGTGGACCGCCGGCGCTTCCGTTTGCCCAGGCCGAGCTCGGCGTTTCGTTTGATCGCGGCCTGTTCCGCGTCCGGGCCCCTGCCGAAATATTCCCGTTTCTCTTTGCCGTCAACGTAGTGTTTTACCAGCCAACGGCCGTCTTTGAGTTGATGAACAGACATTTACACTTTTTGATTTTAGCTCGGAAGGGAAGTAAATGTGAGTTTAAAAACATACCAAAAGCTATCTATAAAGACCCAAGCAAGGAGACAGAATCCAATAACATACAAAAGAAAACAGGCAACTCTTGTTACAGGATACAAATTGTCATAATCATATTGTATATATAAGAAGGCATCAGCAAGGCTGCCTTCTTTAAATACGCAATCTAAAACATGGTCGGTATCTTCTTCCATCTTTTCCACAAAGTATATGCTGGAAATCGATGTTTCGAAATATTCGTGGAAACCAAGTATAAAACCACGAACATCTGCAATATTTGTGTGTACTCTTTTTATTCCGTATAATTTTACAAAAAATTCTTTTAGCGCAGTTTCTGTATAACCTTTATCTTTGTATTCGCCAAAATTTTGGAATTTTGTAATAAATTTTGGGCAGAAGATAAAATAAAGCAAATTCGCTAATGAAAATGCAATGGCGCTGAAATAAAATACCTTCCAACTAAAGGGCAAAGAAAGGCTGAGTTCCCAAGTTGTTCCAAAAAGTGTAATCTCAACCTCGTCTTTAATTTTTAACAGAATTTTTGACAATATTGGAACTATAAGTATCCAAATATATGAGGATCTAATTGATTTTAATTTACCAATTTTATTGATTAACGACCAGCGATATGAATCAGAAATATTATCTATTAAGAGATTGAATTTGTTTACAGGCCGAAATTTAGAATAAATAGGCATATTAACTTTATCCTGAAAGGCGATTAATACTTAAATTCATATCAAACTATTAATGACAAATAAAGTCCCAGTATCGAGCACCTATGGGTGATCGTTTACCCCCACAGCCCCGTCACTAGGGCTGTGGGGGTTGGTGGTTATTGTTTTGCCTTTGGCAAGTTTTCCAGGGCGCGTATAAGGTTTTCCTCGGCGCGCTCGATGCTATGGCGTATAAACATAACCCAGGCATTCCATAAGCCGGTATCATCCGACTCCAAGGCCCGGGAAAGTATGTCCAACGATCTAAAGGCTTCAACAATATCACCGGCTAAATCCCTATAGCCTTTCTCGAAATTATTTTCTATTGTTTCGGACCATAGATAGAAGTCAGACCCATACTTGTGAATTTGTTCGTGTATGTTTTCAGCCATGATCACACCTCCCCGCCCTGGACGGGCTCGACAAACACGTCAACGACCCTGCGGCTTCGATAGTAACCTCCAGGGTAATCTATAATCTGAAGCTTGATCTCTCCTATTATTTTGTTTACGGCATGGAAAGCCTCGTCAAACTCAATTTCAGCCAACCTGATCAAATCCGGTAAAATCCAATCCAGTGCTATGTCTTCGGGGGCATTTGATTTGTCTAAAAAATGCTTCAATTTATACAGCGGTTCCGACAGATAAGACTCGAGGTCCGTTTCATGGTAATCAACGGCACCGCCGCAATCATTGACATAGACGGTTTCGCCGTCCGGGGAAGGTTTTTTGATAATTACCTGGTCCTTTTGACAATACGGCTTAATGATACTTTCGGTGGGTTTCATGACTACCTCCAAACAGAAACGCCCCAGGTGCTCTCAACGGCCGTAAACAACCGTCCGGGTCCTTACGGATACCCGACACACTGAGGCGCTTCAATTTTAAAGGCAAATTAAAATGGACCATAGCGCTGGTCCTCCACGGTTTACGGTTCTGAGATAATTTATACATATCATATTCCAATGAAATGTCAAGGGTGGTTGTATGGTTGCTCATTTTGAACAACTTTTTGACCGCCTGGACAATTTCTGGATTCTTGGAGACGGTTTGTGCCTGGTGAGATTGTTTATGGGTTACATTTTTTGGTAAGGTAGCTTTCCTTCCACCAGTGGAAGTTAAGGTGTTCCCCGCTTTAGGTATTGCATCCAACAATTCCTCTAGTCGCCCATTGGCATCAATGACGATTTCAGCGGTGTCTATGGCTTTGGTTTCGTAGTCGGTGTTGGTGGGTTGTGCATTTCGCACAACTTTTTTAGTCTTTTGTGATTCTTCCCGCAGCACATTGACATACCACATTGTGGTTGTTATTTAATTAACTGTTAGCCTGTGTTTTAGGTTAATATCTTCTGATTTTTAAACTCTATCCCCTAAAATGCATCTGCCTGACATAGGAGGTTCCGATATGAAAATATATAGATATTATTCCATCGCTCTTGCCATTATTTTCTTGATTCCAGCCACTGCAACATTTGCGGGTAACACTGATAATGCACCAGAGATTTGTACCAATTGGCTCGAAGAGGATGAATTTGCTTTTATGGAAAGATTCCCTGGTGGTTTTGGAGAATGCGTAGGTTATGTCCGAACTTGGCCGGTAGAACATTGTAAATGGGCAGAGGAAACCGAAACAGATCATTTTACAGAACACCACAAGAATTTTGGCCAGTGCGTCAAGCACCACAGGCCCTTTATTGAAAACGTACCTTGGTCAGTGGATGAACACCACCATGATCATGGCTAAAAAGCAGGCACTTTGACTGAGCCTCCACCTATACCGGGTATAATTTAAACCGGCCGCACTAAGCCTCCTCGATAGCTGCGGCTAACCTCCGAGCCCCTGCAGGTGTCCCCACCCCCAATCTGCAGGGTTTTTTGCATTTTAAAAACCGAGCCCCCGGGGCAAGGAGATCCGCGCCCAGCCCCCAGGGGCTCTTTCCCGCAACCGGCCGGGCACGGAGACGAAAGGCCGGGAGCCCCCTGTATGCCTGTTCCACCATGTGAGGAACCTGTAACATGGTTGGATAGACGGTTACCGGCCCTGTGCCGGTCCGCCTGGGGGCTCCCGGTGGGTTTGGGTTTCTGGAAGTCGAAAAAAATTAAAATTTTCTTGACAACACGTTTTCCATTGAAATAATATTTATTGCCATTATGATATTGTATATGATACCATTTATTTAAATGGATATAGTTATAACATGCCGAAAAAGAAAGACTTTGAATTTTGGGTAGATAATTTCTGCAACTTTAGTGTGCGGCTGCCGTGGAAATGGTTTGTCAAGATTCTGAAAAGCCATTACGGATTTGAGATGAGAACTAAACGGCGCGGATCAGGGCGCCTGTTCGTACGAGGTGACATACGATTTTCAGCGCATGAGCCTCATAAGCGCGAAAAATTTGTTTCAAAACCAGACCGGCAGCGGGCCTGCGGATTTATAAATAGCGGCCCAGATGAAAGTTAGGAGTCTGTGATGAGAAAAGGCATTAAATATTATATGGGCCTAAATTATCCAATCACTTTGGAATTATGTGAAGATAACGATGTGACTTATTATTCGCTTGAGATCCCTGATTTGCCTGGATGTGGAGCAGCAGGTGAAACTATGGAAGATGCATTGGATAAACTTAATGAATCAAAAGAGATGTGGATTAAAGAGGGTCTCAAAAGGAAATTGCCAATACCTGAACCAGTTGAAGAGGGAGACTTCAGCGGCAAATTTCTGCTGAGAATTCCCATTAAATTACATATGGGCTTAGCGAAGTACGCTAAAACAACTGGTGTGAGCTTAAATCAATATATAAAATCGACTCTTGAAAAGGCAACCATAATTGAGCGTGAACAGGAAAAGACAACGGAAAAATTTAACCAACTGGCCAAAATGCTGAAAGAGCAAAGTGAACAAATCGAGCAACTGACGAGGGGGATGGAGTATATTCAAGATTTATTGGATAAAAAGCCTGTGGTAATCTCCATGGGAGGCACGTATGCTTCAACGGAATGGCATCCAGAATACGCCATAGGGGGGCAAATAGAGCTTGTGCCTGTTGATGACGACCCAAACATTAAAGTATCGATCAAGGCTCGTTCGCCACAATGGCCGCCTGATTTTGAGAAACTCGAAACCGCGTTTGATTTAGAAAATTTAATAGAGTCATATTCTGAGGCATGATTATGAAAGGCGTCAAAAAGGTAACCGTGACCCAGGTTAGAATATTTCCGCACGATTATGTTCCATATGCTTTTTTATTGCGGAAAGACTTCATTAAACACATGGAGAAAAAATATGGCTTTCAGAAGACTGAGATGCCCTTTGAATATTCTATGGAGGGTGCACCAAAGATTTTGGGTTTCGTCTCTGGTATTTTCCGTTATGAAAAAACAAAAAGGGCTGCAATCAATAAGATAGTTTTTGAGAATAGGCGGGTGATCCTTGTAATTTCAGCCACATCTGAAATTGCAAATAAAGCCTTCGGTTCTATTTCCAGAGAAATAAAAAAATTCGACCCTGAAAAAACATTTCGCTCCTCAGATGCCGTTTACTTAGGCGAAGAGACAACTTGTACTGCATCGCTGAGTATCGATTATATGAAAATTTTTTCAGCGAACATGGTAGACTTTATCGACAAAAAGTTTTCACCTAAAATAGAGCATCCATATCTTTCAATTAAGCCGAAATCAATGAGTTTCGTCGTTGAATTCGAGCCCAACAAAGAATTGTATGAACAACACAAGATAACCCTCTCGCCAAAAACTTTAACGATCGAGCCAGCCGATAAAGTGCCTATAGATAAGAATATATTTAACACCGGATCGCCGTTTAATTCTAACCGCCATTTTGCCCTGCTTGAAGAATTTGAACAAGCTTTTACAAAATAAGCACCGTTTTCCGGAACGGCTTAACCTACCCGCCGAAGCGGGGTGTCTCACGGACGGCTTTGTGTCCGCTGCCCACACTTAGCCCCCGATTCAGGCTGCGGGCTTCTTCCGCCTACCGATTTCGGATTGAAAATTTTCAAAGATCGTTTAGAGCACCTTGAGTGAGCCCGGGGTGTGATCGGCTTCTGGACCCGGGCTCTTTGCGCCACCTCGGACCCAAACTGGCATTATTTTCGTTTCTTCGGAGGCGGGGTGTATTTTCCTTTTGAACAATAAGCCATGCGCAGTTCCCGGACCTCATCACGGATTACATTTTTAATCTCACTCCTGTCTTTGCCAACCAGCAGGGGGGGTAACCTCGCGCTCCAGGCTTGGAGACCGGAGACCACGAGCCCGACACGGGCAGCCCAAGATTTCTGGACTTGTGCCCATGAAATCAATTTATCCTTCAACTGATCAACCTGAACCCGCTCTCTTTCAGCACGGGCTTGCCAATATTCCAATTTCGCAGCCTCCAGGGATGGATCATCTGAGCTGTCTGCGATGTTCAACAGGTAAAAATTCAAGAATTCCTTTAGGTCCCATCGATTTCTCGACAAATAGGCGGTGTCTGCACCTAAGGTTTTCCACCTGGTCAATGTACCTGATCCGGCAATGCCGAAAGTCTCACGGATTTGCTGAGACGTTAGAACTACTGCGTTTTTACTCATGTTAGTAATCCCCATTAGTTAAATTTCTTCCCAGCTATTCTTGCCATCACGTAGCGTTCGATCGCGCTGCCTAAAACCGTTGGATAACATCTCGCTCGGAAGGACCCTAACTTATTGAAAATATTATTTTTTCCATTTTTTTTCACGGAAAATTCCGGCCGGATCTTGCTGGTTGCGCCCCAACAATCGGCCGCTGGGCCTGGAAGAAACACACCATCTTGGCATAATTCATTCATCTTCAATTCTAACTTTTGGAAAATGCGGCTCGAAATAATCGCTGGCCGGCCGCGGCAATGTGACACCATTCCCGAAGTGCATGACTTCAAGCTTGAGGCCGTGGTATAAAATATAAATCCTGGCATCCGGTTCGATGCCAATGCCTTCCGGCTCGATATGCATTTTCCTGCTTCTTGCCATCAGAATGCCCCCATGTTTAATTTAGATGTGGGATCTATTCCTAGGGCTTTGGTGCGTTCGTGCATGATGATCTTTTTTTCGATGCGGGAGTCGACGAGCTTGCCATCAAGGTAAACATTTGTTTGATTCGTGAGATGGATCGGTCTGCCTCCCATTTCGACCCCAGCGTCCGCCAGTCTGTCCTTGTTGATGGCGTCCAACAAGGGCTTATATTTCCGGGTGCTGACTTTGTTGATCACGTACTCGCCGCCCATGCCCCAATGATGGACCCCAGCTGGCCCCGGGCCTAAATAAACGTCGTCACGAATGCCGGACCCTTGCTGGATAATCCCACCCGTCGGGTGACTATTAACCCAACCCCCGGTGGCGTAGTTGATCAATCCGCCTGCCGCGTCTCCATATCGTACAGGAATATAATCCGGCGCATTGACTTTAATCCCCCTGTCCCAAATAGCGTTCAGTTGACTGCTTGGGCCTATGCCGTGTTCATAAACACTTCTAAGATCTGTGCTCGGCGGCAGCCCATAATCCATCTGGTCAGCCAAAATCGGAGACGCCTCCAGCTGCCCGATAACCTCCTGAACGGTGGTTGTGCCAAGCCCTTCGCCCAGCAGGAAATCACGGAGTGTTTGAAGGTCAACACCGGCATCAACGTAACTCCCCATGAGCTCCAGTACGGCTTCGGAAGTCCAGCCTTGGTCTCTGCCAATGAAGCCGAGTGCCTGCATTTGTTGTTCGACTGTAGCCATACCGGATTCAGAAAGCGCGAGTGCAATTTCGATTGCGTTTTGCTCCTGTTCCATGCTGCCGGACAAACCGGTTTGGATTTCGGCGGCAATCTGTTCCCATTCAATGGCGTTGATGGAATTGCCAAAGGATTCCTGGAGGTAATCGGACATATCCATCCGCGGAGCGTTTTCCATCGCCCATTGCATCTGCTCCCAGTCATAGGTGCCCATGGCGTTTCGGCTAATGCCCCGACCCTCCAGCCACGCTTCTTGGCCGGCTCTGTCTCTGGCTTGCCATGATGTATCCCAATGCTTGGACAAATCTGCCCGGTGCCTTGACAGCCCAGCCGTCAATTCCGCCTGGCTGTACGGTCCGCCGCCGGATTGCTTCCATTCATAAATCTGAGCGATATTGGCCAGGCTGTCGAATTTTTCCTTGACCACGTTGCCCTTGCTGATGCCCAGGGCATGTTCCATCCCTGCTGTGATATAGGGGCCGAGGATATAAACAAGGGAGGCAAGGCCGAGCATTCCGGGACCGGCACCGCCTTGAAACACTGCGCCGAGACCGCTCTGGCCAGCACCAGCACCCATGGCTTTAATCTCAGCAGCAGGCCCGACCGTGGCTGTGGTCAATGCATTCCCATATGCAGTGCCCCCAGTAGCAAGCCCACTCGCTCCGCCAGCACTTGCTGCATCAACGGCTGTTTGTCCCCCTGTCCAGCCCATCTGATTAGCCACCCACTGGCCTCCAGAATAAAGCGACCTGGCGCCAGAGACCACACCCATGGGGCTTGTGCCGCCGCCTCCGCTGGTGCCGGAGCCACCACCAAAGCCGAACCACCCCCCAACTTTTCCAACCAGCTTTTGTGCTGCCAAGCGGCCAATGAAGTCCAGAAAACTGGCGAGCATTGATTTCAATACTTGTTTCCAGGCATCGTCGATATCTTCAAATTGGCCAGTTAAGACATCGTAAAGGCTTGTGCCGATCCCGCTGCCCAGGCCGGAGCTGATGTTGTAGCCAACCTCGTTCCCGAATTGCTCCCCAAAAGTGACCGGGAGCCCCGAGTATGGTGAACCGGGTTGAAACTTTCCTTCAAGCGCTTTGTCTGTTTCTTGATTTGCTTTAATCCCATCCGCTATTTGCTGGTCGACATTCTTGACGAAGTTATCAACAGTTGCCATGCGGGCGGGTGCGGTATCCTGGCCAAATAGTAGGTGGTTTACGGAGTTGTCGGGGCGTGCGTTCCTGCGCCATGCATCTATGATCTCATCTTGCGTCTGAGCAACCCAGGTGTTTATTCCTTGCTCATCGATGTACCAATAGCCGAGTGACAAAGGCGTTGTGGTTCTTGTTCCCGGTGACGACCACCCCGGGCTTGGCTGAAGATTGAATGGGGTTGGAGCATTAGACAGGCCCATATATGAGCCACCAATTCCAGCTGGACCGCCACCTGCTGTGCCGCCTAAACCTGAACGGCCATATCTGTCTACGTTTTGCGCAACGATATCTAATGCCCAAACAACATCATTAGCGGCCCGTGGTATTTTAACCATAGTTGACAGTAATGAATTAAGTGCACCATCGCTTTCTTTAACCCATTTTGTCCATGTCTGGAAACTTTCACCGGTGTCGTTAACAAATTGTTTTATATCTTCATTTTTTGTTACGATTTCACCGAGTGACTCAAGAAAATCATTCCAGTATCCCTTAGTTGCGTCTACCGCCCCGCCGAAAGTCTCACGAGCGGCTTTTGCAGCTCCCCCGAATTGGCTTTCAAGCTCCTTCAGGATGATTTTTTGCGCTTCGGCAGTTTTTCCCATTTCCCAAAGGGTTTTGATGGTCTGCTTTTGGTCTTTGGTAAACTGGATACCGGTTTTACTGAGTTGGCCAAGGTTGGCAACAGGATCGTTGAGCGCCTTGCCCAGGCTGACGGCTTGGGTTTTAAGATCGCTTTCCATGACTGTGGCCACATTCTGCATGGCTTTTATGGTGTCTTTGAACTCGATACCCTTGATATTCTTGAAAGTGCCTAAAACAGCTGCAGCGGATATAGTGACCTCATCACCAATACCTGTGACCTTCTGGAGCTCCCCGGCGTATTTCTTGATTTCATCGGCGGAAAACCCAGCCGCTTTGCCGGTGGCGCGAACCACGGCTTCAAGTTTGGCTTCCGCCTTTTCCTGCTCGATGGCCAGAGCAATGGCTTCACGGCCGATCCGCTGCATGGCATAGGCGGCCGTTCCAGCGGCAGCTGTTGCCACGATGCCGATGCTCTTTATCCTGCGGGTGACCTGTTCAAAAGCTCTCCGGGACGTATCCCGGGCGGTCATTAGGATTTCCAATTTATGGTCTGGCGGCATTTTTCATTCCTTCCATGTTTTCAAAATCTTCCTGATTAAACACATGCACCCGCGGCTGCCAATATTTCTGCTTCGACCAGCCGCCTGAGCCGAGTTTCCGCTTGACCTTGCGCCAAGCCCAGAGCTCCAACCGCCCACCGCATTCAAGCCATTCCTGGGCAGCCTCTGCGCCATCTGTGGTGATCTTCCGGTAATGATCAGAAAACGAATTACCACAGGACTGGATACCCACGATGCCATAAGCTGGATCCAAGACCACCACATCGATAATTCCGAACAAATCAAATCGCTTTCCATGTGGCCCGGCCTGGGCGATGAATCGCTCGACTATTCCACACCATAGGCGACCCTGTTGCTTCAATCGATGGATTGTTCTTTGGGTGGGCGATGTCATTTTCAATATTCCCTTAAAAAAATGCCCGGTTTCCCCCCGTGCCGACAGGGAAGACGCGTGCAGGAACACAGAGGGAATTTTCAAGGAACTGGGCGCCGGGCTCGTCCCAGCTTATGAATCCTGCACACGTGTCGCATTGATTGGCCCGCTCCACCCATGCATATCACTTACGCCGCGCAGGGCATGGATGGATTCAGATTCAGCGACCCGGACCACAGCCGCTGCCACGAACCTGCGCGAAGACTGATCACAGTGTATTCACCATTCTCGCGAATTCAGAATCGCTGTAGCTGCTGACTTTGCGGGGAGTACTACCCCCACCGTCCTGGACGGTGCTTCTACTGCTCGGGGGCGGACCTGCCGGAGAAAAAATGGACAGGTTGTTCACCATGTCGTCAAACTCTTCGTCTGAATAGTCGGCAACCTTGCGGACCGGCTGATCGTCCGCATTCATAAAAGCCTCTGTCTCTATCTCTCGTTTCTCAGCTGCGGCCACGCAAATTCGGCTGACGATCTTGTTTCGTGGCTGGCCGGTTCCGATCATGTCGCTCACCAGGCTCTTGCACTCCAAACTTATCTTTCCAGCGGTTTGTAGAAGCTCCAGCGCATCCTGGCTTACAATCGGAACGACCTCGGATCTTTTTTGCAATTCGTCGACCATTCTGTTTGGCATTGTTTTTTCCTTTCTTAAGTCTTAAAAATTTTCACTGACTCTCTATTTCTCTGCGGACCTGACTTATGACTTCCTGGCCGGCATGGTACGTGTTTCCAATATAGGCGGTTTGATCAAAGTTTTTAACAATTGGAACCTTGGTCGCCGGAAGATAAGAGCAGGCTTTTCCTACAGTTGAAACATAGGTATCTTGTTGGTTTAATTGACGCAAAAGATTGTGGCAAACCAGCAGTCTCTTGATTCCTGCGACAACTTTTCTGGCCGCCGCGTCATATTCGTTGCACTCTTTTTGAAGCCAACTGACGGTCAGTTTCGCAAAAAGCTCATCCCGCT
The DNA here is from genome assembly GCA_964636125.1 of uncultured Desulfobacterales bacterium. Classification (GTDB taxonomy): domain Bacteria; phylum Desulfobacterota; class Desulfobacteria; order Desulfobacterales; family CAJINA01; genus CAJINA01. The sequence goes on from CAZWPX010000032.1 coordinate 22,341, forward strand.
TAATCTTGGTTTGGCGCAAATTTTCATCTAATTCGACCAGTTTCTGGTCGATGCCCTCAATGAGATATTCGTCGGATGTGACGGTTTTATTTCGGACCCTTAATAAGGAATTCGACAAGGTGTTGGCCTTTTTCTTGTCACCAGCGATCAGGGCATCGCGAAGATCCGTTTCAAGGGCGTCGATTGCCGCGGTATTTTTCCTAAGTCGTTCTTGAGCCTCAATTTTTCGTTTTTTTTGAGCCTCGATCTCATTTTCGATTGACTCCACCTTGGCCAGAATTTTCTTGTAATTAGAGTTCATTTGACTTTCCTTTCTCTCAAGGCATTCTTTTAGGTTGGTTTGGGCCACCTTAATTTTTGAATTTACCAATGATAGCTGTTTACGAGCCAATTCCGCCGTCGCTTTGTGGTTCTGATCTTCGCGCTCCAAAACTTCGGCCAATGCGGTCGCTTTATGCTGTCTCAAAACGACCAGCTGGTCTTCAGCAGCAGTAATGGCCGCGGCCAGGTCTTCTTTAGAATCGGGAATGTTTTTCTGATTCATATGTTTTCCGTTCGTTTTAAATTCAATTATCATTCGCAACCAGTGGTTGTCTTGCGCAGTTGGCGCGGCTGTCACGGTTTATTCTGGGACTTCAGGGTATCCGGTTTCCAGTCGGTGCAAGGCTACCTGGCGGGCAATATATGCTTCGACCGAATCCATCCGAATTCTCAATGAGCCTCTGACTTTCATGGCGATAAAATGACCTTCGCTACACAATCGATATGCGCTGCGCCGACTAATTTGTAGCCAAGCGGCCACTTCGTCCGGCCGCAACCATTTTTTTTCCATTTTAACCGGCCTTCTTCGAGGTTCGGGTTGCTGTATAGCCCCGCCACCAGTTAAATACCGCCTTCAAATCCCAATACCCGGCTGAAATCCGCGGGCAGCCATGATATCGATACCAATTTTGAAGCGTTTTCCGGGTTACATCGAAAAAAGCGGCCGTTTCCTTCGTGTTTAGGATTATTTCCATTCTCGCCAACCTTTACTTGTTCATCATATTTCACATTGTCGTCTTGAATTACTCGTTAGTTGGGAGGTGCGAAATGTGAAAAATGGCCTTTATGTTGTGTCTTGGCCTTTTGCCGGTAGGGACCCACCAACCCCACCATTGACTTGGGAATGGCGATCACGTTCATCGTGCCTCGCTCTATGCCATGATACCTGTATGCATCCTCAATCGCCTGGTTCCAATTGGTTTCCGCATAGATAACCCATAGGGTCTGGTGGCCGTTTTTGTTGGTTGTGATTTCGCTTTCCATTATTTAATTCGCTTGAGCGTTTCCGATTCAGCTGGCGCCGGCCCGGGCATCCCAGGCGGTTGATAGGAGTCTCTAAATCCAGCCCCCTTATATTCCCCACACCAGTCATCCGGCTGAGTCAGCGGCCATTCGGTCACAAGCCATTCAGTTCCATGTTTGGATTCTGGTACAACTCGATGGCAGCCAGGTGCGTACTTTCTACACTGGCCAAGGCCAATGTGGTTTAATTGAGTCCAATAAATACATTTCTCACATAATGGCGCCTTCATGTTGTTTCCCTCCATGTCCTATTTGACCCGCTCAAGCGTTATCCTTTCTGGGATTCCATCTTTGGCCATGTCCTTTGAGATATAGATGGTCCCGACTATCCCTTCGTCCGATTCAATCCGGAATCTATGAAAGCGCTTTGAATCCTGCTCATACCGGAATTGTGCTTTCGTTTCCTTTTCCATGTCTGTGTCCTTTCGTTTTCAAAATGTCCATTTTTTACCGTCAGGCCCAACTACCACCACCGGCTCAGTGTCGTCCTGATTCGGCTTGGCCTGTTGATCAAGTATCTCATTGCGACGTGTCACCATCGCCTTCAGGGTCGCCCTGAGCTCGCGGATCGCTTGATCTATGATGGCCAGCTCATTCATTTAAACAAATGCCCACCCGTACCCGCCAGGGGGAGGACGGCCCCCGGCACACCTTTTTGGCACCGCCGGCAGCATGGGGGATGCCGACAATGCAAATTTTTGGTTGAATTTTCGCCACAATGGTTTCATTTCTTTTTCTCTCTATACCCCCCTGCTCAGGGTGGTACAGCGGTACAATCCTTTATTGACGCGGGTTTGCCGCGATTTCAGGGTGGTACATTGCATTCACGTTGTACCACCCTGATTCTGGCCTATCCTACTGATATCATTTGTTTGTACCGCTGTACCACTCTGAGCCCCCCCCCTTAAGGGATTAAAAAGGTATCTCTCGAATGAATCCACGAACTGATCAATCGCGTACCCGCGCTTTTTTTGGTCGCCTATCCTGATTTGTTTGGATCTTATTTGAAACGGCTTCAGAAGATTCGCCAGTTTATTCTGATTTAGTCCTTTCCCCTTATTCCAATCGCCCCACGGTCTTTCTTCCAGGCCGATGAGCCTGTCAACCAAGTCGGCGGAGAACATCCTGGTGTCGAATCCTTCCTCAAAAATGTCTCGGATGTCCGCCAGGAGCTTGGGGCCGATTGTTGTTTCATCTGAAAAGGAAAGTAGTTTTCCCATCGATTCCTTGACCCGGATCGGCCAATCGCCACCGGCCACCTCTGCGATGGCGAACAGGGGTTGCCAATTGTCTGTCGCACGATCATTTCCGGTATGCGGTACCTCGGGACGTGTCACACACAATGTTTTAAAATTGTCATCGGCCCAACGGCGGCACTTTTGTCGGATGTGGAGGGCGTGTCGTTCGAACTCGATGTCAAGTTTAGCTATCTTCTCATCGGCAATTTTGCGCCGCAATGGAACTACTATTGATCTGTCTTCCAGCGTCGCCGGTAGCTGTCCGATCATGGCGATCACCTTCGGCCCCCAGGTGGAATATTTTTCCGGGTGGTTGTCATCACCTTCGCACCGAACCACAAAGGCCAGGGCTTTAGTGTGGCCACTGTTAAACACCCCACGAAGCTCATCATTATCCTTCAGGAATGTGTCAGCCTCATCGACCAGTAGGGCCGGTTGGCAAATATCAACTGTTCTATAAACGGCTGCCGATGAAATGTTACTCGCAGCCAGCCCTTTATAAACTAAAGCCAGAAGCACTTCGAGAAGGGTGGTTTTGCCACATCGTTTTTCTGGAGACAGGGCGGCCAATAGTGGAAGAACCCGGAAGGCGTCGTAACAGTAAGTGAGCATCACCCAAAGGGCGATGGCTACGGCAGAACCAAGGGGCAAAATAACATACCTTGAAAGCTCCCTGGATATAGTGTTAAGTAGTTGCGCACCATTCACGGCCTCGGCTGCCGGCTCGACTTCGGAAACGACCTCTCGGCCGGGTGGCTCTTCCTTTGGCTTTAGGTGTGTGATGTACTCATCGATGATCGATTTTCTGATCTTATACTTTTTAGCTATCCGGTCCCGCTCGAGCTCGCGCTCAACAGGATCAAGGCCGATCAGCTTTTCGATCTCAGCCTTGACATCAATCGACGTGTCGCCGGTCGATGTAGGTGATTTATTGCCGATCAAACCTTCAAGTTTTTCGGCGATGTCCTCTTTTTTCCCCATGATGCCCTCTTGGTGGTTGTCAGAATCTGACGCCCCCCCGGCGCCATTCCCTGAATAATTCTATTCGCTCCTCATCCTCCCCGCCGATGAGGATTTCCCAATAATATTGAAGGCGGTCCAGTGGCTCCAGGATTTCGACATGCGCCCCGAAGTCGTCCACCGTTTTCCACCGGCTTGCCTTTTCATAGATTGATGTTATTGCCGCCCCCAGATCGGTGATCGCAGCGTCAACCCAGGCCTGGAAAAGGGAAGCGAGTTTTTGGTGTCGTTTTCGATCTGCGATTTCTTTGCGTTGCTTGGGTGAGATTTGGCCGGATTCAATTCCCAGGTGTCGAATGGCGCCACGGAAGTCGAGCCCATAAACCTTACGCGTGAAGTCGATAACGTCGCCACTCTCACCGCACCCAAAACAATGGTAACGCCCACCAGGAAAGATGGTAAAACTCGGCGTTTTTTCTGGGTGGAACGGACACAACCCCAGCAACCTATTCCCGGACTTTTTAAGCTCAACCCCCGCGGCCTGGACCACACCGGCAAAATTGATGCTTTGCTTTTGTTCGGCGGTCATCATTGCTTGAGTACATCCTCGGGCTTGCAGTTCAATTCCTTAGCCCAGATAGCGCGATCCTTTTCAGAAAGCGGCCTTCGACCAGAAAGCACCTTGCTGACATCGGTTTCGTGCATGTCCACTGCTTTGGCGAATGCGTATTGCGTGCGGTGCCCCCGTTTGATTCTAACCTGCGTGTCGAAATACATGGTCACTCCTAACTTTACACTGTAAACTAATAACTTATGTTAAAATTTTTTGGTCGAACTAAATCCCTGTTTCCTCGATGGCGGCCATTTTAATGCGGCCCAAGAACAGAATCACAAAACCAAGATATTCTTTATGGGTCTCCCCCCATAAAATCTTATTCGGGTAGTCTGGTATGGGGAATTTACCATCAGCACCCCGCTTTATTCGGTACAGCGCATTCCATCCATATTTCTCTAAGTCGTCTGGATCGCTTACTACTGTCGGGTAGATAAACAGAACCTCATATTTACTGCCGTAGTCATCGTTAATAAAAAAGTCACGGTAGAGACTACCGTCAATGCGGGTATAGAGTCCTTTAATCCAGGCATAGCTCAGCCCGGCGTCTTTTAATGGTTTCACCATCGCTGCTTGAACAAGGTTCTTTTTTGAATAGAGCCTGGCCGCCCCTCTTCCCGGGGAAGGTTTGATTTCAGGAACAATCACTCCGATGTTGGTTAGGTACTCTACGAATCGCGGAGCCTTATCTATGGCCTTGGCGAGATCTGCTTTTTTGTGTGATTCATCCATAGCACAACCGATAACTTGTAAGTTTACACTTGTTACTTTATAATAAACCCTAAATACCTGTCAACATTTATTTTCTGGTTGTGGTCACTATTCGTAGTGACCAACTAAAAAGGGCCTACGCTGAAAAGCGTAAACCCTTGGATTTACTTGGTCGGGACGAGAGGATTTGAACCTCCGACCCCAGCGTCCCGAACGCTGTGCTCTACCAGACTGAGCCACGTCCCGACTGATGACGCCCTTTATTAGGTTACACGGGCTGAATTGTCAAGGAAAGATTGTTACGGGTAAATATTATTTAGTGTCCATCCAGAAATGGATAGTTTGTTCGAGATCAAGGCGCACGAAAATTTTAACCACAGGAATACATGGAGTATTTCGAGGATTAAAATTTTCGTGCAACGCAGATATCGGGCAAAATAGCCATTTATGGATGGATACTATTTAGCGCTTTCAGGCAAAGGGATGGTTGACAACAATCGTCTGTTCCCTCCCGGGACCCACGGATATGATATCGATCGGGGTTTCTGTTAATTGCTCTATCCGCTCCAGGTACTTGAGCGCGTTAAGCGGCAGGTCCTGTTTTCGACGAACACCGGAAATATCCTCGGCCCAGCCGGGGAAGGTTTCGTAAACTGGCTTGCACTGGGCCAGCATCCCCAGGTGGATCGGGAATTCGGTGATCCGCTCACCATTGCGATCATAGGCGGTGCCGATCTCGATGCAGTCCAGCCCGCCGAGTACATCGAGTTTGGTGATGGCCAAGCCGGTGAGCCCGTTTAATCGAACGGCGTTACGAATGATAACCGTATCGATCCAGCCGCAGCGCCGCCTGCGGCCTGTGGTTGCGCCGAATTCCACGCCCTTTTCCTGGATCGCATCCCCGGTGGCATCGAAGAGCTCCGATGGAAAGGGCCCGGCGCCCACACGCGTGGTGTACGCCTTGGCGATGCCGACGACCTTGGAGATTTTCTTGGGCCCGATTCCGGCCCCGCAGCAGGCGTTGCCGGCCACCGTGTTAGACGAAGTCACGAAGGGGTAAGTGCCGTGGTCGATGTCCAGGTGGGTCCCCTGGGCCCCCTCGAAAAGCACATGGCGGCCCGCTTTCAGGTAGCGGTCGATGATCACTGAGACATCGCCGACATAAGGGGCCAATTTAGCCGCATATTCATTGTATTGATCGATTATGGCATCCGGATCGACAGTTTCGGCGTTGAGGTACTCTTTAAGATAGAAATTTTTCTCGGCGACGATGGCGCCGACTTTATCGCGGAACAAACCCGGATCGATCAAATCAACGAAGCGGATCCCCCGGCGGGTGGCCTTGTCTTCGTAGCAGGGACCGATCCCGCGTCCGGTGGTTCCGATTTTTTGATCCCCTTTCATCGCCTCCCGGGCATCGTCGATAAGCCGATGGTAGGGCATGATCAGGTGGGCTTTTTCGCTGATGGTCAGAATATCGGTGCCGGTGTCCACGCCCCTGGCGGCCAGGTTATCGATTTCCTCAATGAGAACGGCGGGATCGATCACCATCCCGTTGCCGATCAGGCATTTTTTTTTCTGTAAAATACCCGAAGGGACCAGGTGGCTGATGAATTGCTCGCCATTGACCACCATGGTGTGCCCGGCATTGTTGCCTCCCTGGAAACGAACGACGGCATTTGCACTTTCGGCGAGTAAATCGACGATTTTGCCTTTGCCTTCATCGCCCCACTGGGTTCCCACTATTATGATGCTGCTCACGTCAACTCCTTTGGCCCGCTTAATATGTCGAATTTCTCTTTTGACGAAAAAAATCCTGCATCAGTTTGCGCCCTTCGGATGCGCAGAGTCCGCCGATCACTTCCGGGTGATGATTGAGCCGCTTGTCGTCAGCGAAATTATAAAGGGAACCGGCGGCCCCCCATTTCTCATCCCTGGCGCCGAAGACCACAATCGGGATCCGGGCATGAATAACGGCCCCCATGCACATCACACAGGGTTCTATGGTAACATAGAGGGTGGTATTTAACAAACGGTAATTACCCAGAGCGGATGCGGCCTCCCTTATGGCCAAAAGCTCCGCGTGGGCAGTCGGGTCGCAGCGGCCGATGGTCTGATTACGCGCCCGGGATATGATTTCACCGGTGTGGGAAACGATCACCGCTCCGATGGGAACTTCTCCCCCCTGTGCCGCCTTGAGCGCCTGCTCAAGGGCCAAACGCATAAACCCGGCGTCAGCTCTTGACACGTTCCACATATTCCCCGGTGCGGGTGTCGATGCGAATGGTCTCGCCCTCCTCGATAAAGGGCGGCACCTGAAGTACGTACCCGGTCTCCAGGGTGGCGGGTTTGGTATCACCCGAAGCCGTGTCGCCTTTCACCCAGGGATCAGCCTTGTCGACCTTGAGTTCGATGAAAAACGGCAGGGACACACCGATCGGCTTTTCGTCGAAAAAAAGAACATTACAAACGGTGTTTTCCTTGAGAAAACTGCGGATTTCTTCCACCTGCGCCTCGCTTAAGAATTCCTGCTCATAGGTGGAAGTATTCATAAAGCAGTACTGATCGCCGTCGAAATAGAGATACTCCATTTCATGTTCCTCAAGGTTGGCCTCGTTGAGTTTGTCCCCCGAGCGGTAGGTACGGTCGAACTGGGAGCCGGTGATCATGTTCTTGAGCTTGCACCTGTAGAGGGCCTGCCCCTTGCCGGGCTTGGAAAATTCAAATTGGACAATGACATAGGGGTCGCCGTCGATCTCCACCTTGAGGCCTTTTCTCAAATCGGAACTGTCATACATCTGTTTACCATCCCTTCAAAATAAAGTTGACAATCGGGGCCGTGTTTAACATATTCAATCCATTTCTGCAATTATTTCGCCTGAAATCCGACAGCGAGGCTGCAAATGATATTAATCGTGGACTTTGGATCTCAGTACAACCAGCTCATCGCCCGCCGCGTGCGGGAACATCGGGTGTACAGCCGTATTGTGCCGCCTGCGATCGATGTTGAATCGGTAAAAAATGCAAACCCCGAAGGCATTATCCTCTCCGGCGGCCCGTCGAGCATTTACGAATCGGACAGCCCCGGAATCGATCCTCAAATCTTTAAACTGGGCATCCCGGTGCTGGGTATCTGCTACGGCATGCAATTCATGGCCCATGCCCTGGGCGGCACTGTAAAGGGGGTTGGCAAGCGGGAATACGGGTTTGCCGAACTGATGGCCAAGGACGCAACCGGCCTTTTCAAGGACATCGAAGGCGCGTCGCCCTGCTGGATGAGCCACGGGGACTCAATCACCCGCCTGCCCAAAGGATTTAGCACCACCGCCTCAACCACCAGTACCCGGGTGGCCGCCATGGCCAACCGTAAAAAGCACCTTTACGGGCTGCAGTTTCACCCGGAGGTGGAGCACACCCCCGGGGGCAAAAAGATGCTCAGGCGGTTTTTGTTCGACATCTGCCGCTGCAAACGATCCTGGACCATGAAGTCCTTTGCCAGGGAATCGATCGACAACATCAGGGAAACGCTCCGGGATCAAAAGGTCATTCTCGGACTCAGCGGTGGTGTGGACTCATCCGTGGCCGCCTTGCTGATTCATCGGGCCGTCGCTAAGAATCTGACCTGCATTTTTGTCGACAACGGCGTGCTTAGAAAAGATGAAGCCAGCAAACTTAAGGTCACCCTGAAACAACACCTGGACATCAATATCCGGTTTGTTTCCGCCAGAACTAAATTCCTCAAGGCCTTAAAAGGGGTTACCGATCCGGAAAAGAAACGTAAAATCATCGGCAAAATATTCATGGACGTCTTCGAAGCCGAGGCCGCCAGAATCAAGAATGTTCGATATTTGGCCCAGGGCACCCTTTATCCGGACATCATCGAGTCGCAGTCGGCCTTCGGCGGCCCCACATCGGTGATCAAGTCCCACCACAACGTGGGCGGGCTGCCCAAAAGGATGAAGCTCAAACTGGTGGAGCCGCTGAAATATTTGTTCAAGGATGAAGTTCGCAAATTGGGCAGGGAAATCGGGTTGCCCGAGGATCTGATCTGGCGGCAGCCATTCCCGGGACCCGGGCTGGCCATCAGGATCCTGGGGGAGGTCAGCAAAAAGCGGCTGGCCATTTTAAGAGAAGCCGACCATGTTTTGCTTGAAGAAATCAGGGCAGCAGGATATTATAAAAGGTTGTGGCAATCCTTTGCCGTTTTACTGCCGATTAAAAGCGTGGGCGTGATGGGAGACAAAAGGACTTACGAGAACATCGTCACCATCCGGGCGGTTACCAGCAAGGATGCCATGACCGCCGATTGGGCCCGGCTGCCGCATAAGCTGCTGGCCCGTATTTCTAATCGAATCATCAATGAGGTCAACGGTGTCAACCGAGTGGTTTATGACATCAGCTCCAAACCCCCCAGCACCATCGAATGGGAATGACGACAAATGCCAGTACGAAGGCCTGGAGAATTCCGTATCAGAATTGATAATGAGCCCTCGGAAGCGCCCGTGAGGGAACCCATGGCCCACCGACGCATGGATCAGCTGAGCAGGAGGGTCACGCTTGTCGCCATTGTGCTCCCCATTCTGGTGGGGGTGGTATTGTTTCTGGTATACGCCGATATCAAACAACGGGTCAATTTCACCCAGGACGCGGGCACCAGTGAATTCGAAGCGCTTTCACAAAATCTGGAATCACGGTTTTCCAACTTGTCCGTGCAGCAGGCCAAACTCGAGGAAATGGCCAATAAAAAAATGGCTGAAATCGAGAAGCAGGCCGCGAATTTAAATGCCGGCCTGCAAAAAGCCTTGAGTGCATCCGAAGCTTCCTTGAAGGCGCTGCTCGCCGGTAAGGCGGATCAGAAGGAGCTTAGGGCCGGGATCGAAAAACTGAGCAAATCCCTGGACGCCAAACTGGAAACAATGAAAACCGAGATCAAGCAAATCAGCAGGTCAATCGCAGCCACAAAAAAGGAACTGGCCACAAAAAAGGAACTGGCCACAAAACAGCGGGCACTGGATAAATCCCTGAAAGCCTTGGGCAAGCGCCTTGGCACAATCCAAAAGAGCGTGTCCAAGCTGGATAAGGACAAGATCGACGCCAATCAGCTCGAAAACGCCCTGGAAAAAGAAAGGGACTATGCCCGTAAAACCTTGGATAAGAACAGCGCCACCCTGCAAAAAGCCAACGCCGCCATCAACCAGTACTCCGAAAGCGCGCGGGATAACAAACAAAATATCGAACTGAATCAAAACATGATCTTAAAAATCCAAAGATCCATAAGAACCCTGGAAAATAATCAAAAAAACACGTTGCAACAACCCGCGGAATCGAAACCGCCCACGACCCCTTCCAAGCCCGTCACGCCCCCTGAATCCTCACCGGATCAGCCGGTGGAATCCATCCAGGAGCAGGAACTCGACCAATAATCCCCCCGTAAACAAAACCCTTGCCACAATCACCAGCCTCGGGTATACGATTATGACCACCTGGTCATTTTTAAAGACCATAATCCGGAAAAATTGGGATCAAGATGAAATTTGGGTCAACCGATAATAACCTCCAAGCGCTGGCGGCGAAGATCCAGGTGGGCGAAAGGCTCTCAGCGGCAGACGGTCTGGCCCTGTACCGGAGCAACGACCTGATTGGCCTCGGGCGCCTGGCCGATTTTGTTCGCCGCCGCCGCTACGGGAGCAAGGTCTTTTTCGTTTACAATCAGCATTTGAACTACACCAACGTGTGCGCCAACCGCTGCCGCTTCTGCGCTTATGCCAAGGACGAGGGGCAAAGCGGGGCGTTTACCCTTTCCCTGGAAGAAGTGGAAAAACGGCTCATGGAACGTATCGACGAGCCGATAAGGGAGCTGCACGTGGTCGGCGGCCTCAACCCCGCCCTGCCCTTCGACTACTATCTCGGGCTGCTCAGGACCATTAAACGGGTGCGCCCGCAGGCCGCGGCAAAAGCTTTTACAGCGGTGGAAATCGATTATCTGTCCATGATTTCAGGGCTCAGCGTGACGGAGACCATTAAGGCGCTGAAAGCAGCCGGGTTGGTCATGTTGCCGGGCGGTGGAGCAGAAGTGATAAGCACCAGAGTTCATAAAAAACTGTTCCCCCACAAAATTGAGGGCACACGGTGGCTGGAGATCATGGCCGCCGTTCATCGTCAGGGGTTGACCTCCAATGCCACCATGCTCTACGGCCACATCGAGACCCTTGAAGAAAGGGTCCAGCACCTGGTGCGACTGCGCAGCCTGCAGGACGAAAGCGGCGGGTTTTCGGCATTTATCCCCCTGGCCTTTCACTCCCGCAACACCGAGCTGGACAACCTGCCGGCCACCACCGCTTTCGACGATCTGAAAACCATCGCGGTGGCCCGTCTGATGCTGGACAATATCGATCACATCAAGGCCTATTGGGTGATGATCGGGGAAAAATTGGCCCAGGTGGCGCTTTCCTTCGGCGCCGACGACCTGGATGGTACGATCATCGAGGAAAAAATCAGCCACATGGCAGGCGCCACTTCGGCCAGGGGATTGTCCAGGGGACAGATGCGGCGGCTGATAACAGCCGCCGGTTTCACCCCGGTGGAGCGGGACGCATTTTACAATCCTGTTGACCGGGCGGGTAACGCTGATGACTGACCGCTTAAGCGCCCATAAAAAAGCCGGTCATGACCGGCGACTGGATGCCGCTGACGCCCTTGGTCTGTATGAGGCTGCCGATCTTCTCGAGCTGGCCGCTTTGGCCCATGAGAAACGGATGGCCCTCAATCCCCAGAGGGTGGTATCCTTTGTCGTTGACCGCAACATAAACTATACCAACGTCTGTGAATCCAGATGCCACTTTTGCGCCTTTTACCGGCCGGCAGGACACAGCGAAGCCTATGTGATCACCCGGGCAGAGCTGAAAAAGAAAATCGAAGAAACCCTGTCCGTGGGCGGCACGCAGATTCTACTCCAGGGGGGCATGCACCCGGGCCTGGACCTTAAAGACTATCAGACCATGTTGCGCTTTATCAAATCTTCATGCCCCATTCACATCCATGGGTTTTCTCCCCCGGAGATCGCCTATCTGGCGGAAAAGTCGAACATTTCCCTGACAGAGACCATCGAGGCCTTGAAAGCGGCCGGGCTGGACTCGATTCCCGGCGGCGGAGCGGAAATCCTGGTCGATCGAATCCGCCGCCGGATATCACCCCGCAAATGCTCGGCCGGCACCTGGCTGGAAGTGATGAAAACCGCTCACCGGCTGGGGCTTAAATCCACCGCCACGATGATGTTCGGCCATATCGAAACAGGGGGTCAGATCATTGAGCATTTGCAAAAAATCCGCGATCTGCAGGATGAAACCGGGGGCTTTACGGCCTTTATCCCCTGGACTTTTCAGCCCGGAAACACCCGTATTGAGGTATCAACAGCCACGGCCGCGGAATATTTACGCGTGCTGGCCCTAAGCCGCATATTTCTAGACAACATCCCCAATATCCAGGCCTCATGGGTGACCCAGGGTGCCAAAATCGCCCAGTTGGCCCTCACCTTTGGCGCCAACGACATGGGCAGCACCATGATCGAAGAAAACGTGGTGGCCGCGGCCGGGGTAAAATTCAAGCTGTCCGTTGAAGAGATGAAACGTTTGATTGCAGATGCCGGCTTCACCCCCCGGCAAAGAGACTGCTTTTACAATTTTATCAATCATGAAAAGACCGTCGCCATCAATGGCTGAATCATCGGCCCTTGCTGAAGATCGCTCCGCGGGAAAGTCCCCGCGGATATCCTGCGTGCATCGTGCCGGCTGGGTCATGACGGATCCCGCCACGGTGCTGCCAAACGGGTACCTGGCAGTCGAAAACGGGGTGGTCGTGTCGGTGGGCTCGGGCAGGGTACCGGGGGATGCCCCGGTGGTCGATCACGGCCATGGGGTCTTGATGCCGGCTATGATCAACGCCCACACCCATCTTGAACTCAGCGCCTTAAACGGCATGATCCCCATGGATATGGGGTTTCGCCAATGGGTCATGCAGGTTTTGAGTACCCGCCGTCAACTGGGAACCGAGGCCTTGCTGGCGGGTGTTGATCAGGGAATCGAGCAGCTGCTGGCCTCCGGCAGTGCTGTCATCGGTGAAATCAGCACACTGGGGATTTCCGCCGGGCCCTTTGCCGCATCGGGGTTGAGCGGGGTCTGGTTCAGGGAATATCTAGGCTCGGATCCGGCCGAAGATCTGAAAGCGGTCCGCTTAAACGGCAACCTGCCCGTTTCGCTGGCCGGCCATGCGCCCCACACCACCGCCCCTGATCTGCTGCGTCGCCTGAAATCAGCCGCCGCTGCCATGGATCGGCCCTTTTCCATCCACCTGGCCGAGTCCGACGACGAAATGGAGTTTGTGAAGACCGCCAGCGGTGAGTGGAGCGACTTTCTTGATCGGCGGGGCATCGATTACGCCGCCTGGGGTTTGCCGGCTGCAAGCCCAGTGGCCCACCTGGATCGCCTGGGATTGCTGGACGAGGCCACCGTGGCTGTCCACCTTGTCCAGGCAACCGCAAAAGAAATGGATATCCTGGCCCAGCGGGGCGTAAATGTTTGTCTTTGTCCGCGGAGCAACTACAACCTGTACAAGCGATTGCCCGACGTGGCAGCCATGCAGGCCGCCGGGCTGTCGCTTTGCCTGGGAACCGACAGCCTTGCCAGCGTCGGGTCGTTGAGCATGTTCGACGAAATGGCCTTTACAGCCCGGCGATTCCCCTTTCTGTCGCCGGCCGACATTCTGGCCTGGGCCACTTTAAACGGCGCACTGGCGTTGGGTCTCGGCGATCGCTACGGGTCTTTGGCGCCGGGTAAACGGGCGGCATTTATTTATGTGCCGGTCTCGGCCGCCGGCCCGCGGGATTTGAGGGAGCATCTGGTCAACGGCATGGTCGGCGAAAAGCCGATAAAACTTATCAGGTAACCAGGACATGAATTCATCACGCGTGAATAATACCCGGGTCAAAACGATGCAAAACAAAATCGACGTTTGTCATGCGGAAGCTGAAATCAGACTGGGCCGCATCAGCTACCTGAATGTTGCCCCGGTCTATTACGGTCTGGACAACGGCCTGTCCCCCCAATGGCTCGACACGGTCTGCGGGTCGCCTTCTGAATTGAATCGCCAGATGATCCGCGGACAACTGGACATCAGCCCGGTTTCCTCGGAAGCCTACGCCCGGAACCAGGACCGCTGGCTGCTGCTGCCGGACCTTTCCATCTCCTGCCGGGGAAAAGTGAAAAGCGTACTCCTGGTAAGCAAAACCCGCCTTGAAGATCTGGATGGCCGGAAATTGATCGTCACCGAGGAGTCGGCCACCGCAGCCGCTTTGATACGGCTGATCCTGACCCGGAGCCGTATTTGTCCCTGCATATCTGCCGGAAAGATCGGCCGGCCCTGTGATCTTCCATCGCGGGCCGATGCCGCTGTGGTCATCGGCGACAAAGCCCTTGGGGGAAGGTGGCCCGATTATTTTCCTCACATCTATGATCTGGGAGAAACGTGGCACGGCATTACCGGACGACCGTTTGTTTTTGCCGTTTGGGCTGTCCAGCGCCACGTTGCGGCGAAGAACCCTCATCTGGTATCCGCGGTTCGGGATCTGCTTTACAAATCCAGAGCCGAGGGAGAACGCAACCGCGCGCGCATCGTGGTCGCGGCGGCCGACCGGCTCGGCCTGGGGCTTAAAAAAGCCCGTGATTACTACCGCGGACTCAATTACCATCTGGGTGAAGGCGAGTTAAAAGGGCTTGATGCCTTTTTCAAAGGACTGACCAAAGCCGGGCTGATCCCCGCCGCCAGGCCGACAGCGTTTTTTTCCGATCCACCGGCAGTTTTACCCCGGCGTCTTTCAAGACAGCACGCTTTCGCCCCTGGATTAGCAGGCGGGGTTTATTCTTATCCATAAAAGTGGTTTGATTGGCCAAATTTTAGAAAAATAGATATGGATTTTGTGATAAGCATCCTTCTGTTTTTTTTGATCTGCTGTGCTCTTTTTATGATCCTGCAAGACATCCGGCCAATGCCGGTACCGGGATGCCTGCCGATTGTGCTAGCCGCGTTTGTCGGCCTCGAATCGATTGTTTTAAACGGGCTCAGCCTGTTTAATCTGGTTAACAGACCCTGGGTGATTGGTATCCATGCCACTATCCTCGCAGTTTACCTGGCCCATGCGGTTCTTTTTAGAAAAAGCATTCTAACCCGCCATGTCTGCCGCTTTTTTTCTTTTGTAAAGCAAATTTACCGAAACTGCACCTACCGTCTGCTCATCCCTCTTGTTCTTATTCTTGCATTAACGGCACTTGTTTATCCTCCAAACAATTATGACAGTATGACATACCATATGGCTCGCGTAGCCCATTGGATTCAAAATGGTAGTGTTGACTACTATCATACGCCCATCTGGCGTCAGAATCGCATGGGGCCGGGTGCAGAATATATCATATTATTCTTTCAGATCATTACCGGATCTGATCGTTTGGCAAATTGCGTGCAGTTGCTGGCCTACATTCTCCTTTTTCCATCCTTGGTTTACATCATGCGGATTATCAAAATCCGAAGGGATGTTTCACCTTTGATTGCCGTTATATGCCTGACTGCGCCAATGGCCTTGATGCAGGCCACCAGCACGCAAAACGATCTGGTGGCTTCTGTGATGACCCTCGCGATCATTATTTCATCTGCCAGAGTGTTTGGCGGGAAAATAAGCCGGATGACCATCGGCGAATACGCGCTTGCGGGGCTGTCGATTGGCAGCGCTTTTCTGGTTAAACCGACGGCGATTGTGGTCAGCGCGCCTCTATTAATGATTGGATTGGTGTTTCAGCTCAAATCAATCTTCACTCATACGACCGTTTTTAAAAAATGCGTTACCGGCGCTGCCGTGGCATCGGTGCTGCTGGTGGCGGTTGCTGGACCCGATATCGCCAGAAAAGGGAACAAAGCGTTAAAAAGCCCTGCCGTGTATCCTATCTTGGATAAATGGAGTGTTTCGCGTGCCTGGAACCCTGTCAGGAGCATGCGCCAAAACTTGCCGTTTTCCCAGCTATCCGATGAAATTTCCGAAAAGATCGGTTTTTCAGGGAAGCCATTTCCCAGTCAAGCTTTTAGACTCCACGAAGATTATGTGGGAAATCATATTCAAATCCTGGTATTAATCACGGTAACCCTTATCGGGGGTTGTCTTTTCCCATATGCAATTCTAACTGCACCCGGTCGAAATGCTATTTTGCTTTCGCTGTATCCAGCTGCCGCATGGGTTTTGTTTTCCTTACTCATTCGAGACGAGCCCTGGGTAACCAGATTACAGCTCCCGCTGATTTTCACGCTTCCGTTTGGTTTTGCCTATATTTCCAAATTAATAAAACCAAAGCTTGTCTGGTATAAAAGCACGCTCATTATCATCCAGGTTGTTTGTCTTGGATCTCTGAGCTATGGGTATGTGGCAGCAGCACAGAACAGTTCGCGGCCTTTACGGCTGGAACATTTCTGGGGCGCCACGCCCTCAAGAAATAAGGCTTACTATAAAAATAAAGGGGGTCAGAAATCGCATGATCATCTGTTGAGAGCTGCAGACAAATTGCAATGCCGCCGTATCGGGCTGCTGTATGGCGGTGATAGCTATGATTACCCGATTACCTGGAGGGCCATGGAGCACGGTTTACAAACGCGTCATGTCAGTGCCAAAAAAGACAGCAACTGGCCGTGTTTGCTCCATGTTCTCGACCTCTCTCCGAAAAAGGTTGCTAGATTGGGAGATCAATGGATTTCTGCAGGTGGTGACGGCCGCACATTTTACCGCAATATCGAATCCAGATTCAAGAATTCCAAACATGTCTGTTTGAGACTTGACAGCACTGGCGGCTTCGAAGATGTAAGGGCGCTGCATGAAGTGTCGATAGAAACGACGGGTGATGGATTTTCGCTTCGATCCTCGGGCAACGACCCCCAAATACGATTACCGGATTTCAGCTGCCCGGACGCTCACTCCGCTATACTGAGAGTTGAACTCAGCAGCCCCGCCGATACCGTGTTACAGCTTTTCTATCGTAGTGAAAGTGAAGCACACTTCAGTGAGAAACACAGTTACCATAAAAAAATCAAACGAGGAAATAATCTAGCATATTTTTTGTTACCCATTGACCATATAAACGGCCCCTTACGTTTGGATCCAGGAACTGTTCAAGGGAGCTTCACGCTGCATAGCATAGAGGTGCGATCTTTGTAGGCCCAAAAATCCTTTGGTAAAATACTCAAGCGTCGTAGATGTCTTTCCGATGCCCGACGCGGATCACAAGCACAAGCATGACTTTGTCTTCGATCTGGCAAATAAGCCGGTAATCTCCGACGCGATACCTCCAAAAGCCCCGGAGTACACTTTTTAAGGGATGGCCCAAGCCACGGGGGCTGGTAGCCATAGCCACCCTTTCCAGCAGAAACCGAGTGATGCGCCGAGCGGCTTGGTGGTCGATCCTGGCCAGTTGTTTTTTTGCTGTTTCGGTGAATTTAATCTGCCAGGCCAAGATCTCGCTCCACCTCTTCGAGGGTATATATTCGCTCCTCACCCATATGGACGCGCTCTAACGTGACTTCGGCCAAATAAGCATCCTCCAGATCCTCTAAATGTCGCAGGATGGCTTCTCGGGCGTAATAGGTTTTCGTCCTGCCTGTCTTTTTTGCTAACACGCGTAAGCGCTTTTCGACTTCATCCGGGAGGCGGACGGAAATCATTGTGGTCATGGCGCACCTCATCATTGATTTGAATTATTTGATATACATGTAAATCATTTTCGCACGAATGTCAATGTGAGTTTGGAAAGCAATAGTTATGCCCCTATTTTCTAATAAGCAAATAGAGGTGCCGCGGCCCGGGGCATCAACCCCTTTCGCCTCGCCCGGTCAAACAGGGCGTTTGTCGCCGCTTCCCCCTCTTTGCCCATTTCAACTGAAAAATCGTTGACATACAACTCGATGTGCTGCCGGATGACCTCATCGTCCATCTCCTGGGCGTGATCTTTGACATAGGCCTCGGAGGCATTGGGGTGCTTGAAGGCGTAGGTCACGCTGTCTCGAATCGCCCGATCAATCTGTCGCGCCGTGTCTCGGGTGATGTCTCTTTTGACGGCGATACATCCCAGCGGGATCGGAAGGCCGGTTTCGTCTTCCCACCACCGGCCAAGGTCCACCAGGCATTCAAGCCCGTATCTCTCAAACGTGAAGCGGCCTTCGTGAATGATCACCCCAAAATCGATCCTGCCCTCGGCCACCGCCGGCATGATCCGGTCGAAGGTCATGGGTTCCGGCTGAAAACGGGCGTCGAGGTACAATCCGGTCAGCAGGTGGGCCGTGGTCCACAGCCCGGGTACGGCCACCGGGTGAACCCGGGATCCGGTCATAGACTTCCCCGGCCGCGCGACGATCAGCGGTCCGCAGCCTCGACCGAGGGCCGCGCCGCTTCGCAGCAGGCCGTAGCTCTGCTGAAGGTGGCCCAGGGCACCAAAAGAAAGCTTGGAAATGTCGAGCACATGCCGGCGGGCGTCCTGGTTGAGCGACTCGATGTCTTTGAGGGAGACATCAAAGGAGAATTTTCGGCCGTGCACCAGGCCGTGCACCAGGGCGTGGAAGACGAAGGTGTCGTTGGGGCAGGTCGAATAGCCTAAAGACAGGTTTGTAACAGCATTTTGTGTTTCCATCGTTTTAAACGTGACCAGAAGCTCTGGCGGAGAGTCATTGCGATCTGATGGCCCCTGTTAGCAGCCGGCATTTTACAAGCTGATAAACTGCTTCGCCGGCGCGTTCAAATGCCAGGGGCCTGTTCCAGGCGCCAGGGTCTCTTTTGCCCACCATGTTGCAGGCTGCCCGGATCTCCACCAACGGTATTTCGTAGTGCAGGGCCAGGTGGGCTGCGGCCGCACCTTCCATGTTTTCCATGCAGGGGGAGAATTTCCGGTAGAGCCTTTTGGCGCGCCCATCTGTCGCAGTTACGGTGGATACGGTGACAAAAGGACCTGTCCTGACCTTCAGCAGCGGCCCGCCGATATTGGATCGGCCCATTTCAGATCGTATGCCGCTGGCTGCGGTTTCAGCTAATCTGGAATCTATTGGATATTTATTCCAAACACTTATGGCGTCAGTTGCAAGCAGCGCAAAGGGTAGCGGATCGGGAAATTCCGGGTTATCGGCCGCTTCGATGCCGGCGTGCACGTCGATCTCCGCCGTTGCAACGCCGATATCCCCCACGGTAAGTCCCGCCGCCTCAAAGGCGCCGGCGCATCCTGTCTGGAGGATCATCCCCGGCGCCAGCGCTTCGATGGCCGCAGTCAGCGCCTGGGCCGTATTCACCATACCGGGGCCGGTGATCACCAAACTCACCGGCCAGTCGGCCAGATTTCCCTGCCAGAGCCGACGGCGGCCGATAAAAGAGCGTTTAACCGACCCGATCCGCCGGATCAAACCGGCCAGCTCCGCCTCAACGGCGGCTATGATCAGGATCTCATCCTTCATTCCCTGCCCGGCAGTCGATTTTTTTCGGGGTCTGGGACACGCCGATCCCCAGCCGGATAAATCCAACCAGATCCTCCACCCACGGGCCTGCCTGGTCAGCATCAGCCTGGTACAGGTCCAGGCCGGCATCCAGATGGCGAACAGTATGGGCCTGGAGAAACCGGTCCATGATGGCGTCGAGGACAAAGCTCGTTTTATCCAGGTCGATATCGGCACGGAGCTCACCGCGTTGCCTGCCGGTTTCCAGAAGGGATCTGAGATATTCAAAGCTGTACCTGCGCAAAGAGGAGAGAAGCTCGTCGCGCATGGGCATGTCCTTTTCAAACAGCATTTTTAAGTACAGCGAGTACAACCTGGGATGCTTGTTGATGAATATCACCCCGGCCATCATTGTCTTTTGCAAACGGGTGAACACATCTTCGGCTTCGGTCTGGCGACGAACAGTGCGAAGATATTTTTTAACCATCTCCATGGCGTGACCGAAGACGAAAAGAAACAAACCCTTTTTGTCACCGAAATATTGAAAAATGGATCCCTTGGCGATCCCCAGGTGCTGGACCAGGGAATTGATGCTGGCGCCGCGGTAACCCCTGTCGCTGAATTCTTCCACGGCCGCGCGGGTGATCCGGGCCTGTTTTTCAGCGGAAAGGTTTCTAAACGTCTTCAAAGGAATCATCTTTTGCCCCACCCACCGATGAGGTGCAGATGCAGGTGGAAAATGACCTGGCCGCCGCCCTTTTCGACGTTAAACACAAGTTTGTATCCTGAAGCGGCGACCTGAGTTTTACCGGCCATCAGCTGACCGGTCGTGATGAGTTCGGCAACGATGCCCCTGTCGTTTTCCTCCAGGTCGTTAATGCTTCGAATGTGTCTTTTAGGAACGATCAACAGGTGAACGGGCGCGTGGGGGTTAATGTCCTTGAAAACGACCAGGTTTTCGTTTTCATAAAGAAACTCGGTCGGCGTCTGGCCTTCTGCGATCTGACAGAATAAGCAATCCTGTGCCATGACTGGCGCCCTCCTTCCAGCGCTGGATTTATCTTTTCATCGATCAAGGCAACGGGTGTCGAAGTGGCAGACTACCGGGGGGCTAAGCCCTTTGTCAAGCTCAAGCGGGATATCGGCGTGGAATCAATGGCAGGATGAGCATTCAACCGGATATGGCGTTTTTCATTTCCGATTTGTACTGGCGATAATAGGTTAAAACCTTGAGCAGATAGTTTTGCGTGCTTTTAAACGGCGGCACCCCCTGGTGGGTAAGAACCCTTTTGCTGCCGGCGTGATAGGCGGCCAGGGCCAGGTGCGTATTGCCTTTGAATCTGTGCAGCAGCTGCCTGAAATACTTTGCACCACCCAGAATATTGTTTTCTGGATCGAACCCGCTTTTCACACCCAGGGATTCAGCGGTACGAGGCATCAGCTGCATCAGCCCCATTGCCCCCTTCCTGGAAACCGCCCATGGGTTAAACCCCGATTCGACTTTGATGATGGCTTTGATCAAAGCCGGGTCAAGGGTGTATAGCCGCGCTGCCTTGACGATAATCTGTTGAAAACTGTCTTCGTCTACGGCCCTGGGAAGAGATTGTTTTTTCCGGGCGTCCCGGGTCTCGACAGCGTATCGAACAGCGGGTGATTGAACCGGTTGACGCGTCTTCAGGTTAACCGCCTCCGGGGATTTTACCGCCTTATTGAGCGTCTGCACAATCCGGTCCGGTTCGAGTGCAGAAAGCCATCCGGGTAAATGCGCTCGAAGGTCGGGACCGTTGATCATAAAAATGGGTAAACCATACAGGATGGCGGCGCCGATAAGAAAGGATACCTTTCGGGCGACCCGCCCGTTGTGGTGCACACATTCTTCCATTAATGATCTCCGCTGGTTTTGTAGCCTGCTTCGGTTTTTAATCGGTTTTTAATCGGTTTTTAAACAGCTTGCAATAACTATACCGTCCGTATCTTGTGTCCTCCCCCAAACCCAATGGGGCCCGTCAGCGATAACGGCTGAAATCAAAACCTCTCTGATCGACAGACAGGTTTCGACCGCCCGGCTATAAATTAAAAACATTAAAAATAGTCATAAAAACATTAAAAATAGTCATAAAATTCCGTATGTCAAATGATTCTTGAATGTTGAAGCTCGATGGTTTTGTCCGTGGGTCGCAGGCCGATCCGGCGATGGGTGATCAACAATACGGTTTTTCCTTCCGTGGCAATGTCCAGGGTGCGCATCATCGCCCTTTGGGTGACGGCATCCAAACCCTCGGTGGGTTCATCCAGAACCCAAATAGGGGCATCCTGAACAATGGCCCGGGCCACGGCCAGGCGCCTTATCTGGCCGCCGGAGAGCTGTTGACCGGTTTCGCCGACCCATGTGTCGAGGCCGTCTGGCAGGCCGCCGACAAACGTTTTTAACTGGGCTGCTTCCAGGGCCTCCCACAGATCCTGCTCCGAAACCCCTGGGTCGGCCAGTAACAGGTTGTCTCTAAGGCTGGCGTTGAACATGTACGGGTCCTGGGGCACCACTGCCACCAAACGCCGAAGATCGGCTTCACTGAAGGTGGCAATGTCCCGGCCGCCTATGAGGATCCGGCCTTGGACAGGATCCCAGAAACGAGCCAGCAGATGGATCAGGGTCGATTTGCCAACCCCGGTTTGGCCGGTCACCACCAGCCGTCGGCCCTGGGAAACAACAAAGTCTACGTGTCGCAGCACCCACGGCAAGCGCCGTTGATAGCGGAAACTGACGCCTTCAAAACGAAGGCTGTATTCCTTTGGCCGCCGGGCTGAGGCCCGGGGAAATTGCACCAGGGGTTCGGCGGCTACCAATTCCAGCAACCGTCGACATCCTTCGCGGATACGCCCGAGGTATTGATAGGCCCCGGGCAGGGGCAGCATCGCTTCAAAGGCGGCCAATACGGCAAATGCGATCAACGCCAGGTTGGCGCCGTCCAGCCAGCCCTGATTCACACGGTCCGCCCCGATATACACAGCGGCAGTCACGGCGAGGCCTGAAAACAGGGTAATCAAGGCTGTTGCTGCCCCCTGAATATGGCTCAGGCGCCGCTGGCTTTCCACCAGGTCCCGGTCCTGTGCAGCCACTGAATCGAGATATGACGGGTGAGCCCCGAACACCAACAGCTCGGCCAGGCCCTGCAGGCCTTCCACGATGCGGATGCGTAAAAGCGCTGTTCGCCGTGCCAGCTCGCCTCCGGCGGCCGATCCGGCCCTGCCGGCTGCCAGGGACACGCCAAATCCCCCGGCAAACAAACATATCACCGCGGCACCCGCTATCGCCCTGTCAAAGAAGCCCAGAAAAACCGCCATGATCACCAGCATCACCGCAGCCACCAGGCTTGGGGACAGCACCCGCAGGTATAGATTGTCCAGGGCGTCGATGTCCGCCACCACCCGGTTCAATATGTCGGCGGACCGGTAGCGGGACAGTCGCGCCGGGGCCAGGGGCTCTATCCGCCGGTAAAACCAGGTCCTCAACCCGGCCAGGATACGGAAGGTGGCGTCGTGGGTAAACACGCGCTCCGCATAGCGGGACACCACACGTGTTATGGCAAACAGCCGCACACCGATACTGGGATAAAAAATATTAAACAGGTGAGCGGATGTCAGTGTCAGCCCGGCAAAGGCCGCCGCTGAAATGAACCACCCGGCCAGGGACAAAAGCCCCACCCCGGCTAACACCGTTGCCAGGCCGAGCAGCGTTCCAAGCACCATCCAGCGGCTGTGACGGCGAAACAAGCGGACAAACGGACCCAGTTCGTTTATCATTTTACCCACGGGCCCCCCTTGTCGCTGTCGCTTTCGACCAGTTGGCTGAAGGCGCCGCGGGTCCGTGTTAATTCAGCATAACTGCCCTGTTGGACGACACGGCCGCCGGCCAGCACCAAAATTTTATCGGCCTCCCTGACATTCTCCAGCCGATGGGTGACCATCAGGACAATGCGGCCGGCGGCGAATTTTTGCAGCCCGTCGAGCACCAGGCGCTCATTTTCAGCATCCAGGCCGGCTGTGGGCTCATCGAGCAGTAAAATCGGCGCATCCTTTAAAAAGACCCGCGCAAGCGCCACCCGCTGGGCCTGGCCGCGGGACAACCCCCATCCCTGTTCGCCAACCAGGGTATCGATATCCCGGGGAAGGCGATTTGCAAAATCGGTTACCCTTGCCGCCGCCGCCGCCCGCTGGATATCGGCATCTGCAGCCGCGGGGCTTCCCAACCGGATGTTCTCTTTTATCGAACCGTGAAACAAAACCGGGTGTTGGCCGATCCAGGCCAACTGCCGCCGCCACAGCGGTTTGTCGATTCTGGGCAAAGGCGTGTCATTTACCCTAATTTGCCCCTCATCGGGCTGCAGAAATCCCAGCAGCAGTTTGATGATGGTGGTTTTGCCCGACCCGCTGGCACCCACCAGCGCCACCTTTTGACCGGCTTTCAAGGCGAAGCTCACTCCCTTCAGGGCCGGGCGGCGGCCTCCGTCATAGGCCAGGTGCAGGTTCCGGCAATGGATATCGATGATCCTAGCTCCGGGCCTTTTGACAATACCTGGGGTGTCGGCGGTCAAGGGCGTGGACAGCACTTTGACGATATCGGCGGCCGCACCCGCCGCCTGGGCCCTGGCATGGTAGTGCGCGCCCAGGTCTCTGAGCGGCAGGTAAAAATCAGGTGCCATCAGCAGAATAAACAGGCCGCCGGCCAGCGTAAACGGCTGCCCGTATGAGCCGAAATCAAAATACCCCAGAAAGCTCATCCCCAGATAAACCGCCACCAGGGCGATGGCCAGGGAGCTGAAAAACTCGAGCACTGCCGAGGACAAAAAGGCGACCCGCAGCACGCGCATGGTCTGGCGGCGGTACTCGTTGGAAACCCGGTTGATACGCTCGGCCTCTTTGCGGCTGCAATTGAGCAGTTTCAAGGTGGGAAGTCCCCGCAGGACATCCAGGAAATGGGCGCTTAACCGGGACAGGGCCTGAAAGTTTTGTTGGCTGATACTCTCCGCCCCCATCCCAACCAGCATCATAAACAGGGGGATTAAGGGAGCTGTTGCCAGCATCAGGGCGCCGGCGGCCCAACTGATGGGAAAGACAAAGGCCAGGACGGCCAAGGGGATCATCACCGCAAGGGCCAGCTGGGGCAGGTAATGGGCGAAAAAATCGTGCAGTCCCTCCACCTGTTCCATGGCGATGCTGGCCAGGGCGCCGGAACGCTGGCCGCTGGTGTAAGCCGGGCCCAGCGCGCCGATATGGGAAACAAGCGCCATCCGGACTTCGGAGCGGATCTTGGCCCCTGCATTGAATCCTGAAATTTCACGGGCCCAGGCCAGGGCCGCACGGATGGCAACGACAGAAAGCAAGAGGCCCAGGCGGGGTAAAAGCTGCGCCCTGCCCAGGCCTTCCATAAAAGCGCCGTGGATGACAACGGCCAGCAGGCGCGCCTGGAAAATAAGCAACAACCCGCTTGCAAAGCCCAGGGTCGTCGATAAAACGAGCCAGCCCCCTGCAGACCGGGCTTTGCCAAACAACCAGCCGAGATTGCGCCGGGAGGCGGATTTCGGGGAGGGGCTATTCAGCAGTGTCTTGCCCCTCGAGGGACGATGCCTGAGTAAATTCTTTGTGCAGCTTGTCGAGTTTTTCAACCAGCAGATCGACTTTTTGATTTAAGTCGTCGATTTCATCCCGGGTCGCCAGGTGGGTTTTGCCCAGCACTTCATTGATACGGGCGTCAACATTGGCGCCGATCCAATTTTTGAGGCTTTCCGTATAGCCCGTGATCTCCGCCTTCAAGCTTCGGCCTTCCGCTTTGCTGGCCTCCCGCTCGCTTACCAGCGCATCCACCAGTTTATCAACTTCGTCTTCGGCCGTGTCCAGGGTATTTCGCCAAAAAGTATTGGATTTTTCGGCCAGCTCGGAGATCGTCTCGCCGCCTTTGCGCAAAAGATCGGCAACCAGGCCCTGGGGTGTGGCGGCCTTTTCATCGCTTTCGTCTTTTGCCAGCAAGCGGGTCAGAACTGTCACGGTAAGATCCTCGCCGGTGGTGCTTTCGATAATCGACACCTCTTCCCCTTCTTTGACCAGGGCGGCGATATCATCCATGGAGACATATTTTTTATCGGTGGCGTCGTACATTCTGCGGTTTGCATATCTTTTTATCTTGTGCATGGCGTCCTCCGCAAAGTCGTTTGGGGCCCAGCGCCGGGCGCTGAAAAACCCCGTTGTCTTTAATTAAGCGTGATGTCGTGGATGAGCATTAACTGGATATAATGGAGTCGGCCGGGTAATGTCAATTGGGCAATTGTGAAAATGACCATTTGCCTTTTAGCGTCGCTGATTCAAGGGAGGCTGCCAGGACGGCCAGAAATCGTCGGCGGGCAATCTCCCGGGCGCCGAATCGCTTCATGTGCCCGGTGGACACCTGGCAGTCGATCAGATCGAAAGAATGTTTGCGCAGATAAGAAACCAGGGCCACAAACGCCACTTTGGAAGCATTGCTGATCCGGGTGAACATCGATTCGCCGAAAAAGCAGCGGCCCAGGGAGACGCCGTACAATCCTCCGGCCAGCTCCCCCTGTTGCCAGGCCTCGACCGAATGTGCATACCCCGCCCGGTGAAGCTCGATATAGGCTGCGATCATGCCGGTGGTAATCCAGGTTCCCTGCTCGTGCCGGCGGGGGATTCCGGAACAGGCCTCGATGACCTGTTCAAAAGCCGAGTCCAGGGTGATTCGGAATCTGTTTTTTTTAATCGTTTTCTTTAAAGATTTAGAGACAACCAATTGATTTGGAAAGAGAACCAGTCTCGGATCGGGAGACCACCAGAGAATGGGGTCCTGTTCGGAGAACCAGGGGAATATTCCCATGCGGTAAGCCGACAACAGCCTTTTGACACTCAGATCGCCGCCCACAGCCAGCAGCCCCTCTTTGACGGCCAACTGCGGAGGCGGGAAGGTCGTATCATCGGAGAGTAGATAGACCGGCATCGGATTTGCGGCTTACTGGTAGGAGAAAGCGGCTTTGTCGTCTTTCAGGTCGACATTCACCGTTCCCCCTTTTGCCAGCTTCCCAAACAGGATTTCATCTGAAATGACGTCCTTGATTTCGGTTTGGATCAGGCGCAGCAGCGGCCGTGCCCCGTACTGCGGATCGTGCCCTTCTTTGGCAAACCAGGTGCGCACGGCAGGGGTCAGGCGGAGGGTGACTTTTCGAGGCGCCAGCTGTTCGTTGACTTCCCCGATGAACTTGTCGACGATCTTTCCCATGATCTCCACGGTCAGGGCGTTGAACCCGATAATGCCGTCGAGACGATTGCGGAATTCAGGGCTGAAAATTTTTTCAATGGCCTTTTGTCCCTTTTCTTCGGTGTCCGCCCCCTGGTCGCCGAACCCGATGGACCGGATACCCATCTCCCGGGTGCCTGCATTGGAGGTCATCATGATGATGACATTGCGGAAATCGGCCTTTTTACCGTTGTTGTCGGTCAGGGTGGCATAATCAAGCACCTGCAGCAGGATATTGAACAGGTCCGGGTGAGCCTTTTCGATCTCATCCATCAAAAGCACACTGTAGGGGTGTTTGCGGATGCCTTCGGTCATAAGCCCCCCCTGGTCGAAGCCGACATAGCCGGGGGGTGCGCCGATTAAGCGGGCCACGGCATGCTTTTCCATATATTCACTCATGTCAAAACGCATGAAATGGATGTTAAGCATCCTGGCCACCTGGCGCGCCACTTCTGTTTTACCCACCCCCGTGGGGCCGGTGAACAGAAATGAACCCACGGGTCGTCCCGGGGTGCGCAGCCCGGCGCGTGAGCGCTTGATGGCCGTTACCAGGGATGATATCGGCGGGTCCTGCCCGAAAACCACCGATTTGAGCCGGTCTTCCAGTGTTTCCAGGCTCACCTTGTCCGAAGCCGACACATTGACCGTGGGGATGCGGGCCATCTTGGCCACAATTTTTTCGATATCCGACGGGTGGATCTTTTTTCGCCGCGAAGATCCCGAGATCCTGACAAAGGCGCCGGCTTCATCGATAACATCAATGGCCTTGTCCGGCAGGAAGCGGTCGTTTATGAATTTATCGGACAGCTCCACGGCCGATTTCAGGGCCACGTCCGAGTAAACAATCCGGTGGTGCTCCTCGTAGCGTGACCGCAGCCCCTTTAGAATCTTGATCGATTCGGCGATGGTCGGCTCGCTGATTTCGATCTTTTCGAAACGCCGCGACAGGGCGCGGTCTTTTTCAAAATGATTTTTGTACTCCTCGTAGGTGGTCGATCCGATGCACCGTAATTCCCCGCTGTTGAGCGCCGGTTTTAGGATGTTGGAGGCGTCCATAGTACCCCCGCTGGTGGCCCCTGCCCCCACCACGGTGTGAATCTCATCGATAAAAAGGATGGCGTCCTTTTTTGATTTGAGAGAAGCCAGCACCCCTTTGAGGCGCTGCTCGAAATCCCCCCTGAACTTGGTTCCCGCCAGCATCGCACCCAGGTCGAGGGAATAAATCCTGACATTCTTGAAGATGTCGGGGATCCGGCCCTGGTGAACCCTCAACGCCATTCCCTCGGCCATGGCGGTTTTACCCACCCCGGGGTCCCCGACGAAAACCGGGTTGTTTTTACGGCGGCGACAAAGAACCTGGGTAGTACGTTCCATTTCGATCTTACGCCCGATGAGCGGGTCGATTTTGCCCCGGGCTGCCAGGTCGACCAGGTCCGTGGCGAACATCTCCAGGGGATCGGATTTTTTCTTTTTTTCATCGGCTTCCGGCTGAACGATATCCACCGGCTCATCCCCGTCGGAAAGCTTGGAGACCCGGTGGGAAATATAGTTCAGCACATCCAGGCGCGTAATCCCTTCAGAGCTAAGGATATACTCGGCGTGAGAATCCTTTTCCATGAAAATCGAGGCGATAATATCGCTGACGGCGACCTCTTTTTTCTCCGCCGACCGGGCATGATTTACCGCCCGCTGAATAACCCGCTGAAACCCGATGGTCTGCTGGAGGACATATTCCTTGTCTTCAGGGATGGTCTCTATGCGCTCTTCGAAAAATTTTTCCAGCGCGCTTTTGAGCTTATCGACATCACCACCACAGTTCTCGATGATGTCCATTCCCTGCCGGTCAAACAGGATGGCAAAAAGCACGTGCTCGATACTCACATACTCGTGGCGTCTTTTTTTGGCTTCGCGAACGGCCAATCCGAGGGTTTCGCCCAATTGTTTGCTGATCATGGCTCGTCTTTCTCCATGGTGCACTTGAGGGGGAATCCGTGCTCCCGCGCCAGGGCATGCACGGCATCCACCTTGGTTTCCGCCACCTCGTATGGGTAAACACCGCATACACCGACGCCCTGTTGATGAACACTGAGCATGATGCGGGTGGCATCCGTGCCTGATTTGTTAAAGACCATCATCAGGATCTGCACCACAAACTCCATGGTGGTATAGTCATCGTTGATCAGCATCACCCTGTACATGGGGGGCTCTTTGACCTCTTCGATGGTCTCAGACGCTAGGTCGTCTTCCCATTCGGGATGCCGCACTCCCATGGATGAATCTCCTGATGTTGGCGACGGGAAGGTCTTGCCGCTGGCGCTCACGCGGCGCCCCCCGTAAAGTTAAAAGTAAGCCCACCCGGCTAAAAATCAAGCCCGCCTGTCCAACCCGGTGGCGGCCGGCAAATCGCGTCCAAACCGGGTGCTGGGTCATCGGCCGCAGCACTTTTTGTATTTTTTACCGCTGCCGCAGGGGCAGGGGGCGTTTCTGCCCACCTTCTTATTTTTGCGTTTCACCGGTTTCTTTTTGGGGGCGTCCTGGCCTTCACCGCCCGAGAAGAACATCTGCTGCTCCTTGGGCCGGCTGAATTCGTCGATGCTCTGGGGCTCGGCAAGCTGAATCCGGAAAAGAATCGCCAGGGTTTCTTCCTTGACCCGGCCGATCATTTCATTGAAAAGCCCGTAGCCTTCCTTCTTGTACACGATCAAGGGGTTCTGCTGCGCATACCCCCTGAGCCCGATACCCTCCTTGAGATGATCCATGGACAAAAGGTGGTCTTTCCACAGGCTGTCCACGGTCTGCAGCATGACGATACGTTCCAGGTGCCGGATCTCTTCGGTTCCGATCTCGGACTCCTTGCGGGCGTAAACATTCAGAGCCGCCTCGGCGATCATTTGGCCCAGAGCCTCCCGGTTCAACCCGTCAAGGGTGTCGGCATCAAATCTACCCAGTTGAAAGTGAAATTGTTTGAAAACCGCCTCGTTTATTCCTTTAAGGTCCCACTCCTCGGGCAGGGCCCGCTCATCGGCGAACTGCCCGGCGATTTCCTCGGCCTTCTCATGGATGATTTCCTCGATGGATGATTTCAGGCTCTTTCCTTGCAGCGCTTCACGGCGCTGCCGGTAGATCACCTCGCGCTGCTGGTTCATCACGTCGTCGTATTCCAGCAATTGCTTGCGGATCTCGAAGTTGTGGCCTTCCACTTTTGTCTGGGCATTTTCAATGGCCTTACTAATCAGGTTGTGCTCGATGGGCTCACCTTCCTCCATCCCCAGCTTTTCCATGATACCTGTGATCCGCTCACCGCCGAAAATCCGCAGCAGGTCGTCCTCCAGCGCCAGGTAAAAGCGCGACGAGCCCGGATCTCCCTGGCGCCCCGAACGCCCCCTGAGCTGGTTGTCGATCCTGCGGCTCTCGTGGCGTTCGGTGCCCAGGATGTGAAGACCTCCCACCTCGGTGACCCCCTCGCCCAGAACAATGTCCGTCCCCCGCCCGGCCATGTTGGTCGAGATGGTCACCGCCTTGGACTGACCGGCCATGGCGATGATCTCCGCCTCCCCGGCGTGGTTTTTGGCGTTGAGCACATTGTGCCGGATCCCCCGTTTTTTGAGCTTTTTGCTCAATGCCTCGGAGACGTCGATGGAAATGGTTCCCACCAGCACCGGCTGCCCCCTGCGGTTGAGTTCTTTGATTTCATCAAGCACTGCGTTGAATTTTTCGCGCCGGGTCTTGTAAATCACATCGGGGAAATCGGTGCGCACCATGGGCTGGTTGGTGGGAATTACCATAACGTCCAGATCGTAGATTTTTTTAAACTCGGCAGCCTCGGTGTCCGCGGTGCCGGTCATACCCGCCAGCTTGTCGTACATGCGAAAATAGTTCTGGAAAGTGATCGTGGCCAGGGTCTGGTTTTCATTTTCGATCTTTACGTTTTCCTTGGCCTCCAGGGCCTGGTGCAGCCCCTCGCTGTAGCGCCGTCCCGGCATCAGGCGCCCGGTGAATTCATCGACGATGATCACTTCCCCGCTTTTGACGATGTAGTCGACATCGCGTTTGAAAAGGGTGTGCGCTTTGAGGCCCTGGTTGATGTGGTGCAGCAGCTCGATGTACTTGTGGTCGTAAAGGTTGTCGACCTTGAGAAAGCCCTCGGCGCGAGCGACCCCTTCCTCTGTCAGCACCGAGGCGCGCGCTTTCTCATCGATGGTGTAGTCCCGGTCGCGCTTTAACCGCGGGATGATGTTGTTGATCTGGTAGTACAAATGGGTCGATTTTTCAGCGGGGCCCGAGATGATCAGCGGTGTTCGCGCCTCATCAACCAGGATGCTGTCCACCTCGTCGACGATGGAGAAATGAAGATCGCCCTGGACGATGCTGTCCCGATCGAACTTCATGTTGTCGCGCAGGTAGTCGAAACCGAATTCGTTGTTGGTGCCGTAGATAATGTCGGCGGCGTAGGCTTTTTTGCGCTCGGCATCGTCCAGCCCGTGAACGATGGAGCCCACCGCCAGGCCGAGAAAGTTGTAGATATGGCCCATCCATTCCGTATCCCGGCGGGCCAGGTAGTCGTTGACCGTGACAATGTGAACCCCGCGGCCGGCGAGGGCGTTTAAGTATGCCGGCAGTGTGGCTGCCAGGGTTTTGCCCTCACCGGTTTTCATTTCAGCGATTTTACCGGCGTGCAGCACCATGCCGCCGATAAGCTGAACGTCGAAATGACGCATCTGCAATGTACGCTGTGAAGCCTCCCTGACCGTGGCAAAGGCCTCGGGAAGAATATCCTCCAGGGATTCCCCGTTTGCCAGCCGCTGCCTGAACTCCGTGGTGCGGTCTCGAAGCCTCTCATCGCTCAAGGCTTTTACATCAGGCTCAAGCGTGTTGATTTGGTCCACGATTGGCTGAAGTTTTTTCAGTTCGCGCTCGTTTTTGCTGCCAAAAACTTTGGTCAGAAAGCTGCCGATCATTTAATGGTTGCTCCTTAAGCTGTTTGAGTTGAATATATACCAGTTTATCCTGAGATCAATTAAAAGACAAGCAAGATGGTGCATTGTATTCTCATGAACCGTTCGGCTCAAAATGATTCGACCTGTCCCTTCTCAATGCTAACAGCTAAACGCTAATGGCTAACCGCACAGCTTGAAATGATTGGGGGCTATCAGGGGGATAGGGTTGAAATCGAAAATGGGGCAGGAAGACGGTTAGTTGAATATAAATCTCTCGGGGTTGATCGCAATCCCCTTTACATAAACCTCGTAGTGCACGTGGGGTCCGGTGGTGCGCCCGCTGCTTCCCACAAGGGCAATGACATCGCCTCTTTCCACCGATTCGCCTTTTTTCTTGAGCAGTTTGCTGCAGTGGCCATAGCGGGTCACAATGCCATTGCCGTGGTCGATGGTGATCATCCTGCCCATCAACCCATTTTTGCCCGAGAAAGTAACGGTTCCATCGGCGGTGGCGATGATATCTGTTCCTTTCTGCGCGCTGATGTCATAGCCTTTATGAAATTCGCGACGCCCGGTAAAAGGCGATCTGCGACGACCGAATTTAGACGAGATCCACCCATTGGTGGGACGGATGGAAGGCGTGCAGGCAAGAAGATTTCGTTTGTCATCAAGCGCCTCGAGCAGCGATTGAAACCCGCCGGCCTGGTTTGCAGAGGCCAGCTCAAGGTGTTCGAGCTGATCCTGCATTTCGCGCATCAGGTCGTCATGCTTTTCGCTCAGGTCGATTTTGGGATCGAGGTCGCCGGGCATCGAGCCCCCCACACCGAACAGGCCCTCCTCACCGCCTTTGCGTTCGATGTCGGCCATGATTCTGATCTTCTTTTCAAATCCCTTGAGGGCAATGAACCTGGATCTGAGCGCGTTGATATCCTCGGCAAACTGTTGAATCTGTTCTCTTTGGCCGGTAATTTCCCACTCCCGCTCCAAAAGCTGGTGCTCCAGCGTTTGCTTGTCGGCGACTGTCTCTATGAGATGAAAATAGTCATAAATGACGAACCCGATGCTGCCAAGGGCAGCAATACCCAGCACGGAAAAAATTGTCAGCCATTTTTTGCAAAAGGTAATTTGCCGCGAACCGGCGCCGCAGTGACTGAGGATAATAAAAGAGACTTTGTTACGCATACCCATCTATAGCTTGTTGTAATGAGGGTTACCGTTAAAACCGCTGTTAACAGCCTGTTATCAAGCCCTAAGAGAGTAGATCATTAGACCTTTATCAATTATGTGAACCGTTGTCAAGTTAGCCCTTGAATTTCCTGTCCACGACCCGGGGACAGGTCGATTCAGCCCGATTTCCCACACCCGCCCGCCGGAAGGTCACCGGCAGGCGGGTCATATTCCAACTATGCTACTCCCAGTTTGAATTTCAATGCTTTAAGGGTGTTGAGCATCAACATGGTGATGGTCATCGGTCCCACCCCACCGGGTACCGGCGTTATCGACCCTGCGATCTCCTTGGCGGCATCGAAATCGACATCCCCCCTGAGAATCGCGATCTTTTTTCCGGTCTTCTCGCTGATCTTTTCACCGACGCGATTGACCCCCACATCGATGACACAGGCTCCCGGTTTGATCCATTCGGGCTTGACCAGGCCCGGGACCCCGGCGGCTACGATCAGGATATCGGCTCTTTTGCAATGGCCGGCCAGATCCTTTGTGCGGGTGTGCACAACGGTCACCGTGGAATTGGCGCCGGGGCCCTTCTGCAGCATCATGTTGGCGATGGGTTTGCCGACGATGTTTGAGCGGCCGACCACAACCGTTTCAGCACCGGAAGTGTCGACACCGGCGCGCACGATCATTTCCTGGATGCCCGCCGGCGTGCAGGGCGGGAATTTGACCTCGTCGCCGCCGATCATCAGTCGGCCGACGTTGACCGGGTGGAACCCGTCCACGTCCTTGTCGGGGTCGATGGCGTTGAGGATCTTCTTTTCATCGATGTGCTTGGGGAGGGGCAGCTGAACCAGGATCCCGTTGATGCTGTCGTCATTATTGTATTTGTCAATCAGCGCCAACAGGTCCTGCTCGGAGATGTCCGCCGGCTGGGTGTCCTGAATCTCTTTGAATCCAACGCGATGGGCTGTTTTTATCTTCAGCGTCACATAGGATATGGAAGCGGGATTTTCACCGACCAGTATGGTCACCAGACCGGGAACCACGCCGTGTTTTTCTTTGATCTCGGCCACCCCGGCGGTGATCTCCTCGAGGATCTCTTCACGGATCTCGGTCCCTTTGATTAGCTTTGCTGTCATCATCCTCTCCTTTCATCATGTTTATTAGGGCTGTTTAAATGGTGTCTGATGCTTGATTTTTTTTTAACCCAACCAAAAGAGGTATTGTTAAATTAAATGGCAAATGATGTCAAGAAACTAACGAGTGTCTATCCAGAAACGGCATCTTTCGGCCCAGAAACGGCATCTTTCGGCTCAGGGCGGCGTTCTCGCCAGTTTGCAATCCTCG
>CAZWPX010000033.1:0-55697 GCA_964636125.1 uncultured Desulfobacterales bacterium
GAAAACTATACCCCATCTCAAAAAAGTCTTTTAGTCCAAGCTCGGCGTTGGATGCTCATATCAACTCCTCGAAATAGAGGCATATTCCTGTGGCTTGATATTCACGATCGCCTTGATTTTAATCTAAAATCCGTTACTTGAGATAGATTCTAAGCCAGAAACAGTTTTCTGAACCGGATAAAATAATCCGCCCCGGACCACACGGTCATAATCAACGCGACCCACAGATACAGGCTCCCGATGGCATGCATATCGATCCCCAGATAGGTGTAGTGACCCAGCAGCGGTATGATGGCCGCTATCTGGAATCCGGTCTTATATTTACCCAGGCTGGATGCGCCCACATCAATTTTGTTTTCAATCATGAAGTTCCGCAGGCCGGTGACCGCCAGTTCCCGGCCGATAATGATGCAGACCACCCAGGCCGGCGCCCAACCGAGAGAAGCCAGCATGATCAGGGCCGACGAAACCAGCACCTTGTCGGCCAGGGGATCCATAATCTTTCCGAAATTAGACTCCAGCCCGCGTTGCCGAGCCAGAAAACCATCCAGGAAATCTGTAATGGCAGCGGCTGAAAAGAGCAGAGCGGCGATCAGGGTGCTGAGCCGGTTGGGAAAAAGCATCAGGATCACGATACCGGGTGTGGCTGCTATCCGATACATTGTCAGCGCGTTCGGATGGGTGGCCAGATCTCTGAGTCTTTTTCCTTTTAGCATGGTTGAGCCCGATATCCGTAGTTAGCCTTTGTTCCGGTGGCCGTAGCCGGACCTGTTTGCAGCGGTGTGCGCCTGCCTATTGCTGCGATTTATTCCAATCGTCAAGGAAAGCCTGCAGGCCTTTATCAGTCAACGGGTGGGCGGCAAATTTTCCCAGGACGCTATAGGGGATGGTGGCGATATCCGCGCCCATGAGCGCTGAATCAAGAACGTGCAGCGGATTTCTCACGCTGGCGACGATAATCTCGGTTTCATAGGCGTAATTGGCGTAAATTTCCACGATCTGCTCGATCAACTGGAGTCCGTCCTGTGACAGGTCATCCAGGCGGCCCAGAAACGGGCTGACATAGGTGGCCCCGGCCTTGGCTGCCATCAACGCCTGCAGCGGTGAAAAGACCAGTGTGACATTGGTTTTGATGCCCTCTTTGGTCAACTGGCAGGTGGCTTTAATGCCATCCACTGTCATGGGGATTTTTACCACAATATTTTTGTGCAGCCCGGCCAGGTGGCGGGCCTCTTTTAGCATACCCTCCGTATCGGTGCTGATCACCTCAGCGCTGATGGGGCCGTCCACAATTTCGCAGATTTCTTTGATGACCTCTTCAAAATCACGTCCCTCCCTGGCAATCAGGGATGGATTGGTGGTGACACCATCGACCATGCCCATACTGTTGGCGTCTTTAATTTCGTCAATGTTCGCTGTATCCAGAAAAAATTTCATTTTTTACATCTCCTCATGTTTTGATGAACCGGTATAAGGGCCGCGGGAAAAGTG
This sequence comes from uncultured Desulfobacterales bacterium, assembly GCA_964636125.1. Taxonomy (GTDB): domain Bacteria; phylum Desulfobacterota; class Desulfobacteria; order Desulfobacterales; family CAJINA01; genus CAJINA01. The sequence goes on from CAZWPX010000033.1 coordinate 1,492, forward strand.
TTTTAGCCCATCTTGCATCATCGGAATTGTTATTGCCTATAGTGAATTCAAATACGTATCCCGGCACTCGGCGGAGCAAAAATAGAGCGTTTCACCCTTTTGATGCGCCTGGATTGCCTCCCTTTTGGGAATATAGGTCCGGCAGTTGGGATCTTTGACCATCAGGTCGTCATTTTCTGCTTGCCGACGGGCACCGGAATCCATCCGCGACTGCGGGGCGCTTCCGAAAGCACCTTTAAGACTTTTGATGATCACGTAGCCGGCTACCAGAAATATGATCAGTTTAATCATGTCAGTTCAACAATGGCCTGATCGGGGTCTGCAATTTGGGCCAGCAGGGTTTTAACCGGCTTTTCCAATACCGGATGCATGGCAGTGGGATCTATATCACAGATCGGTTCCAGCACAAAGCGCCTTTTATGCATCCGCGGATGGGGAATTTCAAGCCTGTCTGACTTGAAAATCAGATCTCCCAGAAAGATAATGTCCATGTCGAGGACCCTGGGGCCGAAACGGATGCCTGATTTGGTTCTGCCCGCAGCCTGTTCAATTTTTTTCAGTTGTCTCAGCAGATCGTCAGCAGCAAGGCGGGTTTCCACTTTGACGGCGGTGTTGACAAACCAATCCTGATCCGTGAAATCCACCGGGGCTGTCTTGTAATACTTTGCCCGGGCCGTCACTGAAATCCCCGGGACCCTGTTCAGGGCGGCAATCCCCCTGGCACAGTTTACCTGTTTATCTCCCAGGTTGGACCCGATTGCAATGTAGGCGCTGTTCAAAGAAGGTTCTGCCTCTGTTTAGTCACTTCAAACTTATCAGTTTTGGGTTGATGTGTCTCTTTTCGAGACCATACACTTGTCCACCGCTTTCAATAGTGCCAGGCATCCGGTGTCAGTTGGCCGGCATAGACCACCCGGGCGTCGCCCTGGAGGTATACATCACTGCAGCTCTCACCGCTGATCGTAAAATGTATGGTCAGTCGGCTGTTGCTCCGGGTAATCATCTCCACCGGGGACTCGGTGCCGGTCTTCAAGGCATGGATCAGGGCCCCGGCCACGGCACCGGTGCCGCAGGCAAGGGTCTCGTCCTCCACCCCCCTTTCATAGGTTCTGATGAAAAGAGCGCCCTCTTTCTCCGGGGCAATAAAGTTGACGTTGGTACCAGTCGGGGCAAAATGGGGATGATGCCTGACTTTACGTCCCAGGGCGACTACATCCACAGCATCCATATCGTCCACCCGGATGACCGCATGGGGCACACCGGTATTAATGGCACCCATGCCAATCTGGCAGCCATCGATATCCAGAGCCACCAGACGCGAATAATCAAACGGTTCTGTCATTTTGATTTTTACGGATGTCTCCTGGATTTCAGCCTGGATGGGACCGGCATCGGTATCAAAAACCATTTCCGGTCCGGTAATACTATTCAAATAGGCAAATCTGGCGGCACAGCGGGCACCGTTGCCGCACATTTCGGCCCGACTGCCATCTGAATTGTAAAATTGCCACTGAAAATCCAGGGCCTCCGATGGTTCAATCAGGATCAGGCCGTCGGCCCCAGCGGATAATTTACGGGCGCAGACTTTTTGTATAAAATCGATCAGGGGGACATCGGGCAGGCACTGGTTCCGATTATCGATGATGATGAAATCATTCCCGCTGCCGCTCATTTTGTAAAACGGTATATTTTCCATTAGGGGTAACTAAATCGTATTGTATTAGAAGCGGGCCCTTCCCGCCCGCTGCGGGTTGTGGCGGTTACTTTGAAACCATATCGAAATCCCGGCTCTATCGCCAGGCTGTGGCGCTCAATTTCTTGCGAAGTGGCCGGAATCGGGTCAAGTCTTTTGAATATCAGCGGGCACCCTTCGCAAGGTGCTTCCGCCAGGGGCGTCTTTGATTGATACAGGGTGTAGATGTCTGCAGGCGCACCGTTCGTATTCTGCCAGGTTAGTATCAGGGTACTGTCGTGGAGCGCATGGGTAAGTTCTTTGATCAGCGGCGCCTTTTCATCCGGGGCAACCGGCGGCGCTTTGATGCCGCAGGCACTCCAGGCCAGCAGCAGTAATGCGATGAAACCTATCCACACGGTTTTAAACCGTTTGGAATGGAAAAGGGGTTTGGGCCAATCACATAAGGTCATACGGCCATCTGGTATTCATCGTTAGTGTCCATTGAGGGATGGACACTCGTTAAAAGTCTTGGCCAGAAGGGGCAGGCTTAGAATCACCCCCGCAAACGGATGATGCGTCAAGCAATTCAGACTTTAAATTCAGGCAGCGTTTTCATTTCGACTTGCAGAGCCTGCGCGGCTGTTGCGACCGCCTGCTGCACATTTTCAATGGCTGTACCGCCAAATGAAGTTCGGCGATTGACCACGCTTTGGGTCTCAAGTAATTCGAAAACTTCTGCATTGATTTTGGGAGAAAACTTTTTCAGCTCTGCGAGTGTTAATTCGTGCAGTTCCCTGCCGTTGTCCAGGGCATAGGCCACGGCCTGCCCCACGCAACTGTGCGCCTTCCTGAAGGGTACGCCCTGGCTGACCAGGTAATCGGCCAGGTCGGTGGCATTCAGATAGCCCGTGGCTGCGGCTTGTTCCATGCGATCCGTGTGAACGGATATTTCAGGCAGCATTCGGGTATAAATGTCCACACAGGCCGCCAGGGTGTCCACTGCATCAAAAAGGGGTTCCTTGTCTTCCTGCAGGTCCCTGTTATAGGTCATGGGCAACGATTTTATGATGGTCATCATCGTGATCAAATCGCCGATGACCCGGCCGGTTTTACCCCGGACCAGTTCGGGAATGTCCGGATTTTTTTTCTGGGGCATGATACTGCTGCCGGTGGAAAAAGCATCGGAAAGTTCAATGAAACCAAATTCGGAAGTAGACCACAGGATCATCTCTTCGGACAGTCGGCTGAAATGGAGCATACAGATACCTGCCGCAGCCAGGAATTCCACAATGAAATCCCGGTCCGCCACGGCATCCATGCTGTTCACTGAAACGGCCGGAAAATCCAGCAGGCGGGCCACGTAATCTCGATCGATCGGATAGGTGGTGCCGGCCAGGGCCGCCGTTCCCAGGGGCATCACATTGATGCGCCCCAGGCAGTCGCTTAAACGCTCGCTATCGCGCTTAAACATCTCGTAATAAGCCATCAAATGATGCCCCAGCGAGACTGGCTGTGCCCTTTGCGTGTGAGTGTATCCCGGCAATATCACCGCGGTATGTGCTTTGGCCAGCAAGAGGATCTGTTCCCGCAAACGGGCCAGGCCGCCAATGATATCGGCGGTTTCCTTGCGCAGGTACATGCGCACGTCCAGGGCCACCTGGTCGTTACGACTGCGGCCGGTGTGCAGTTTCTGGGCAACTTTACCAACTTCCTGGAACAGCCTTGTTTCCACGTGCATATGGATATCTTCCAGGCTGTCTTCGTATTTCAGATTGCCTCTTTCAATGTCTCTTTTAATATTTCCCAGACCCCGGGAAAGTTCCGATGCATCTTCTTCGGTAATAACGCCGCATCTGGCCAGCATCTTACAGTGGGCGATGCTCCCGGCAATATCATAGACGTAAAGCCGCTTGTCCACCTGGATAGAAGCAGTAAAACGCTCGACACTCCGGCTGGTCTTTTCGGTGAACCTGCCTTCCCATGGTTTTTCCGACATCTTATTTTCCTTAAACTATTTATTCAACAGCGTATTCAACCGCAACCGCAGTGCGTTGAGCCGGATAAACCCTTCGGCGTCCTTCTGGCTGTATACTTCGTCTTCTTCAAATGTGGCGTGGGCTTCAGAATAGAGCGATTTTTCGGAGCGCCGCCCGGATACGATACAGTTGCCTTTAAAAAGGGTCAGGCGAACCTCTCCGCTGACAGTATTCTGGCTCTTGTCGATCATGGTCTGCAGCATTTCCCTTTCCGGTGAAAACCAGAAGCCGTTGTAGACCATGGAGGCGTATTCCGGAATCAGTGAATCCCGCAGGTGCATCACCTCACGGTCCATGGTCAGAGATTCCATGCCCATGTGGGCCTGCCTGAGGATTGTGCCGCCCGGGGTTTCGTAGACACCCCTGGATTTCATGCCCACATAGCGGTTTTCGACAATGTCGATCCGTCCGATGCCGTGGCGCCCGCCCAGTCGGTTGAGCTCGGTCAGCATTGCGGCCGGCCCCAGCTGCTTGCCGTTCAGGGCTACAGGATTGCCTTCGATAAAAGTGATTTCAATGTCCTCCGGCTGATCCGCGGCGGCCTGCAATGAACGGGTCATGGTAAACATGTCTTCCGGCGGGGCGTGCCAGGGATCTTCGAGCACGCCGCCTTCGAAACTGATATGCAGCAGGTTCCGGTCGGTACTGTAGGGTTTGGCATGCGAAGTCGGCACCGAAATGCCGTGTTTGGCTGCAAAATCCATCAGGACAGTCCTTGAGTTAAGGTCCCACTCCCGCCAGGGGGCTACAATCTTGATCAATGGGTTAATGGCCAGGTAGGCCAGTTCAAAGCGTACCTGGTCGTTGCCTTTGCCGGTGGCTCCGTGGCTCACGGCGTCAGCTCCCTCGATCGCCGCAATTTCCATCTGCCGTTTGGCGATCAGCGGCCGGGCCAGGCTGGTGCCCAGCAGGTATTGCCCTTCATAAATCACATTGGCCCGGAAAGCCGGATAAACATAGTCTCTTACAAACTCTTCTGTTAAATCGTCGATGTAAACCTTAGAAGCGCCTGTTTTCATGGCATTCGGTTCAATATGATCCAGTTCCTCACCCTGGCCGATATCCGCCGAAAAGGTGATCACTTCACATTGATAGGTTTCCACCAGCCATTTTAATATAACGGAAGTGTCAAGCCCTCCCGAATACGCCAGAACTACCTTGTCTATTTTCTTTCCCACTTCTCTAATCTCCTCAGGTTTCAGTAAACAGGCCCGTACGGGCAAGCCCGCGACCGATCCAGCTGTCAGGGGTTTTTGATTGCAGACGTGCTTCTTACAGGTCTGCCAGGATTTGGTCAAGACATTCAATCAGAGCATCGATTTCCGCCTTTTCGATGATCAGCGGTGGTGCAAACCTCAATACGGTGTCTTGAATGCAATTTATCAAGAATCCCTGCTCCAGGCAGTGGTTGACAATTTCAGCTCCAGGGATTGATAATTTGATGCCACACAGCAGGCCCAGCCCCCGGACCTCTTCCACCTGCCGGTGACGCGTCTGCAGGCCGGTCAATTTTGCACGGAAATATTCACCGATTTTAGCACTGCGGGCGGCCACATGATCCCGGGTTAGAATCGAAACGGTCTCCAGCGCAGCCGCCGAGATAACCGGTGTGCCGCCAAAGGTAGACGCGTGGGCACCGGGGCTAAAGGCGGCGGCGACCCGTTCTGAGGACAGCATGGCCCCCATGGGGAATCCGTTTGCCAGGGCTTTGGCCAGGGTCATCACATCAGGGGTAACGCCGAAATGTTCGTGGGCGAACAGTTTGCCCGTACGGCCCAGGCCGGTTTGGACTTCATCGAATATCAACAAAAGATTATTACGGTCACAAAAGTCCCGGACGGCCTGCAGGTATCCCGGATCGGGACAGACGAGGCCCCCTTCCCCCTGTATCGGCTCCAGCATCACCGCACAGGTGGCAGGTCCCAGGGCCTCTTTGAGGGCCGGGAGGTCATTGAAGGGGACAAAATCAAAGCCCCCCAGGACCGGATCAAAGCCTTTCTTGATTTTGGGCTGCCCGGTGGCGGAAAGAGCGGCCATGGTCCGTCCGTGAAAAGATTGCTGCATGGAAATAATCCGGTATCTTTCCGCCTGATCGCGGTCACTGAAATACTTGCGTACAATTTTTATGGCCGCTTCGTTGGCCTCGGCCCCACTGTTGCAAAAGAATGCCCGCTCCGCAAAACAATTCGCCATGAGTATGCGGGCCAGTTCCGCCTGGGGCCGGGTATAATAGAGATTGGATACATGGCAGAGGCGCTGCGCCTGGCGATAGACGGCCTCTGCTATCTCGGGATGGGCATGGCCAAGATTACAGACCGCAATGCCGGCAATAAAATCAGTATATTGTCGTCCTTCCTCATCCCAGAGGGTACTGCCGCTGCCTTTGGTTAAAACAATGGGAAACCGTGTGTAGGTTCCGGCAATGTAACTGTCCGCCATGGTCATGGTGTCATTTTTCATTTTACAATTTCCGTTCCAATGCCTTTGTCGGTAAATAGTTCGAGAAGCAGTGAATGCCTGCGGGTGCCATTAATGATCGGTACCTTTTCCACGCCTGCTTCGAGGGCCTTGAGCCCATGTTCAATCTTGGGGATCATGCCGCCTGTAATTTCACCTGCCTGGATCATCTTGCGAATGGTTTTTGCATCCATGGACGAGATCAGGCGCCCCCCGGCATCGAGCACACCATCCACATCGGTCATCAGGACGAGCCGGCCGGCGGACAGCGCCATGGCTATCCGGCTGGCCACAAGGTCCGCGTTTATATTAAAGGTCTCGCCATTGGAGCCGGCGCCCACCGGTGCGATTACCGGGATGAACCCCTTTGAAATCAATGTGTCGATGATATCCGGGTTGATCGCGGTCACCTCGCCCACCAGGCCGGGATCGATAATTTCCGGGGGTTCGTCCGCGTTTTCCTGGTGGACAATTTTCATTTTGCTGGCGAGGATCAACCCCCCGTCCTTGCCGGAAAGCCCGACCGCTTTTCCGCCCTGGGCATTGATCTGGGCAACAATGGCTTTGTTTACCTTGCCCCCCAGGACCATTTCCACCACGTCCATGGTTTCGGCATCGGTCATGCGCATTCCGCGTACAAAGCGGGATTCGATCCCCATGCGGTCCAGCACAGAGTTGATCTGCGGTCCGCCCCCGTGTACGATCACAGGATTGAGTCCGATGAATTTCATCAAGACGATGTCCCGGGCAAAATCAGTTTTCAGCTGCTCATCCACCATGGCATGCCCGCCATATTTAATGACCAGGACCATGCCGGAGAATTGTTTGATGTAAGGCAGCGCCTCCACCAGAACTTCGGCCACATTGTTTTCAGATTTTTGAGCTGTCATTATTAGATCCGTTCAAAGGTTCAGCGTTTAGAGGTTCAGCGTTTATAGGATTCGAGGTCCTCAACCCGGAACGTTGAACCCTGAACCTGGAACCTGCTTATAAAATATAGCGGCTCAGGTCCTCATTTTCCATGATTTCCTGCAGTTTTCCATTCACATAGGCCACATCGATTTCCACCCGGCTGGATTCCATATCCGGTGCATCAAAGAGGATGTCCTCGAGCAATTTTTCCATGAGGGTATGCAGCCGGCGAGCGCCAATATTTTCGGTATTGTCGTTCACCTCTTCCGCTATCCGGGCAATTTCTTTGACCGTATTGTCTGTAAAAATGACTTCGAGGCCTTCGGTTTTGAGCAGGGCCAGGTATTGCAGCAGCAATGCGTTCCGGGGCTCTGTCAGGATGCGGTAAAATTCCTTGCGCCCGAGAGAACTGAGTTCGACCCGGATGGGAAACCGGCCCTGCAGTTCGGGTATCAAATCAGACGGCTTGATGGTGTGGAAGGCGCCGGCCGCAATAAACAGAACATGATCGGTCTTAACGGGGCCATATTTGGTTGTCACCGTGCTGCCTTCCACCAGCGGCAGGAGATCCCGCTGAACCCCTTCACGGGAGACATCCGGACCGGCGCCACCGTCCTTGCCGGCGATTTTATCAATCTCATCCAGGAAAATAATGCCCGCCTGTTCGACCTTCAAAATGGCCATTTTTACAACCCGATCCATGTCTACAAGCCCCTGGGCTTCCTCCTGGGCCAGAATTTCCATGGCTTCGGCCACCTGTATTTTGCGCCGCTTGGTTGACTTGGGAAGCAGGCCGCCCAGCATATCCTTGAAATTGAACCCCATCTCTTCCATCCCGGCATTAGAAAAAACCTCGACCATCGGGGTGGATTTGTCTGCCAATTCCAGGTCCACAAAACGTTTATCAAGCGTCCCCTTCTTGAGCAGTTTTCTCAGTTTCTCACGCGTACCGGCAACATCCGGTGTCTTTTCCGCCGCAGCTTCAAAGGGTCTGTCGATGGCAGGATCCGTGGTGGGTGCTTGCGGCGCCCCGGCCGGCGGCAACAGAAGATCCAGCATCCTTTCTTCAGCATTGTGCCATGCCTTCTCTTTAACGTTTTCCTGCTCACGCACCTTCAATGCGTTGACAGTGAGCTCAACCAGGTCCCTGACCATTGATTCCACATCCCGGCCCACATAGCCAACCTCGGTAAATTTTGAGGCCTCCACTTTTATCAGCGGCGAGTCGGTGAGGTTCGAAAGGCGTCGGGCAATTTCGGTTTTTCCAACACCGGTGGGCCCGATTAAGATGATATTTTTGGGCGCAATCTCGTCTCGCAGGTCCTCGGGAACCTGCTGGCGGCGCCAGCGATTTCGCAGGGCGATGGCAACTGATCTTTTGGCGTTGTTCTGGCCGATAATGTATTTGTCCAGTTCCTGCACGATTTCAGAAGGTTTTAGACTGTTCATGAACGACTGACTTTCCAGAGGCGATTACAGCCAAACATCCGCAATTGCACCTGATAATACGTGTATTTATTCGACCTTAAAACCTGGTCTTCAGGGCCAGGTCAGAGATAATTGGCTATGCCCTGCAGGCTGATGCAAGTGCCTTAAGTGAACTAAAGTTTAAAGTGATCTAAAGTTAATGAATTCTACTGATTGTATAAAACCAGTGGAGCATAGCGACTCCAGAACTTTAGGCACTTTAGATCACTTTAGGTCACTTCAAACTTATCAGTTTACTATGCGTTACATCTCTTCGATGGTGATACTGTCATTGGTATAGACACAGATAGAACCGGCGATGTCCATGGCCTCGGCCACAATTTCACGGGCATCCAGGTCTGTGTGTCTTGAGAGGGCCAGGGCCGCCGATTGGGCGGCAACGCCACCCGACCCGATGGCAATGATCCCCTGGTCGGGCTCAATGACATCCCCGTTTCCGGAGATCAGAAACATACTGGTATCATCCGCCGCAATCATAATTGCCTCCAGGCGCCGCAGGTATTTATCTGTCCGCCATTCCCGAGCCAGTTCAACGGCACTGCGCGTGAGGTTGCCGTTATAGCGTTCCAGCTTTTTCTCGAGCTTTTCAGACAGCGTCAGTGCATCTGCAGTGGCCCCGGCAAAACCGGTGATGATGGACTCATTGTAAATACGCCGTACTTTGCGGGCATGGTGTTTGATCACCGTGTTATTCAGCGTCACCTGGCCGTCGCCTGCCACTGCGAGTTTGCCGTTTAAGCGAACAGCCAGGATGGTTGTACCGTGCATCTTCATAGGCTCTTTCAAATTTTCATCAGAATAAGGGTTTATACTCCTATTACCAGAAAGTGGAAACCGAAAAGCAGGTTTTTCTGTGTACTTATATATCCAACCCAGCAATGTCCGGGACCTTCATTTCCGCGGATGGGCCTTGTCATAAGTTTCCAACAGACGATCAATGCTCACATGGGTATATTTCTGGGTGGTGGAAAGACTTCTGTGCCCCAGCATTTCCTGAATAGCACGCAAATCGGCCCCCGCGTCCAGCATGTGGGTGGCAAACGTGTGCCGCAAACCATGGGGTGATATGGGCATGGCCAACCCGATCACCCGCACGATTTCTTCCAGTATCCTGGCAATGGACCGCGTGGTCAGCCGCCGGCCATATTTATTCAGGAAAAGGGGACCGCTGGTCACGTAAAATGCCGGTGCTTCGGTTTTAAGTCTCTTCCGATAGGCATCCATCGCCGCAAGTGCTTTTTGCCCGATCGGGACCAGTCGCTCCCGGCTGCCTTTACCTGTCACACGTACGATAGCAGCGGTTCGATCAATATCCGCAATGTCCAGATTGGCCAACTCCGACACACGCAGGCCGCACGAATACAGGGTTTCAAACATGGCCAGGTTCCGGGTTTTAAGAAGCGTCCCGGTTTCCAGGGAGTCCAGCAACCTGAAAATATCATCCACAGGCAGATAGGCTGGGATCTTTTTTTCCTGTTTCGGTGTGAGCACTGCTGTCGCGGGATTATGATCTGCAAAGCCCTGCTTGACCAGGAACTTGTAGAAAGAACGCACCGCGGAAAGCTTCCGGGCAATCGTTACTTTTTTGTTCTTTTTGTGCAGAACACCCAGATAATGCCGGATCATAAGCCCGGTAACAGCCTCTGCTTCAGGCAGTAAGGACGCCTTCTCTTGCTTGCCACCGAAGGACCCGGTATCCTTGAGAATTGTGAAGAACTCTTCAAGGTCGTGTTGATAGGCCTGGCTGGTACGCGGCGAGTACCCTTTTTCGGCCGTAAGAGCCTTGATAAACAACTGGATTAATTTGTCCGTGGCCGGCTTTCCATACATACCTTCACCTGAATCAGGCAACCCTTCTGGTTTTCTTTTTGAGTCTGGAAATCTTACGTCTGTAAATGGACGCCAATTGGGGATTGTCCGTCTGAATGGCCTGCGCCTGTTTTTCACGCAGGGCTCTAATCGCTTTTTTCATGGCCCGCACAGATCGGGGGTTTTTCCTCGGTTTTTCTTTGATACCCCGGGCTTGCTTGACTGCCGCCAGCAGCTCGGCCTTGTTTTTACCATGTACACCGGTTATATCCGTAAACTCCTTGGCAATTTCACGCAGCTCTTTAACGGTCATTTTATCCAGAGGTTTTTCACTTTGCGCAGTGCTCATTTTCCGTTCCTCCTTCAATTCTTTTCAAAAGAAAAGGCGGCGGCTGTCAGCCGCCGCCGACCCATACCAGAGTGTCTCAATACGCCAGACTTAAAAGTACTAAACTATACTGTTTTCAGGGGGTTGTCAACGTTTGATCTCACAACTGACTTTTTACAGCTCAATTCCCAGCGCCCGCATTAAACGCTGCATGTCATCCCAGACATTGCGCTTGCGTTCAGGGTTTCTCAAGAGGTAGGCCGGGTGATAGGTTGCCAGCAGCTTGATTCCCATGTAATCATGCAGGCGTCCCCGCAGTCTGGACACCGGCGTTTCAGTTTCAAGGAGTGTTCTGGCCGCGAAACTTCCCAGAGCACAAATGTACTCGGGCGCAATGGCTTTCAGCTGCCGTTTAAGAAAGGGTGCACAGGCATTAATTTCATCGGGCTGTGGGTTCCGGTTTGCCGGGGGGCGGCATTTGATGATGTTGCAGATGTACACTTGCTCCCGGGATAGTTTCATGGCCTGGATAATTTTTGTGAGCAATTGTCCGGCCGCACCCACGAACGCCAGTCCCTGCTGATCCTCTTGGGCGCCGGGCCCCTCCCCCACAAATACCAGCCGGGCGGTTTCCGCCCCCTGGCCGAAAACGATAGTCTTGCGGCTGCTACAGAGTTTGCAGCGGCGGCAATCGCCCAGGTCAGCCCTGATGCCGGTGAGCGTTTCCCGTCCGGACAAAGGCCTTCCGCTTGTATGCTGCAGGTTTGGAACAGGCGCCTGCCCCCAATTGTCGGTCACCTGCAGGTGTTCAGCCTGGCAATCAAATCCTCTGCGCCCGGCTTGCTGCATGGTTTGCAGGCAATGGATCAATTCATCCAGCAATTGCACCGGGTGCTGCAGGGCAGTTGTATCATATTTATCTTTTATTTCAGTCATTTAAAATATTATGGGTTGTAATTTAAGTGGCGGGACCGTTGCCACCAGCCCTGGTTTTGGCCAACTCGCCATGGAGACGGTCTAAACGGGTGCAAGGAACTATGCAGGTCCCAGGCACCGGTTCACCAGGGTGTCCAGCAGGACATGGGCCAGATGCTCTTTTTCCATCAAGGGGAGCTGTTCGCTGGTATTGTCTTTGAAAAACAGCGATACTTGGTTGGTATCGTTTCCAAAGCCGGCACCGGGTCTGGTCACCAGGTTGCCGACAATCATATCGAGATTTTTCTCTTGCAATTTACTTGCCGCGTAGATCTCCAGATTTTCTGTTTCCGCTGCAAAACCGATGAGGATCTGGTCTTGCTTACGCTTTCCCGCTTCTTTGAGAATGTCCGGATTCTGGGTCAGCTCGATATTCGGCTCCACAGACAGCTTCTTGACTTTCTGATCGAATTGACATTTAGGCCTGAAATCAGAGACAGCCGCACTTTTAATCAGGATGTCCGTCTCAGCGAAGCGATCCAGGACGGCATCCGCCATTTCCAATGCGGTCTGAATCCTGATGACGTTCACACCCTGTGGGTCAGCCAGAGATGTGGGCCCGGATATCAGGGTAACCACCGCACCCCGGCAGGCAGCCGCGCGTGCCAGGGCAAAACCCATCTTGCCGGAACTCGGATTGCCGATATAGCGCACCGGGTCAATCGGCTCATAGGTTGGGCCGGCAGTCACCAGAATTTTCTTAGTGGCCAGGTCTTTGGGAGTTAAGCCTGCCGACACGGACGCCAGAATCTCTTCCGGTTCCGGCAGCCTCCCGGGTCCCACTGTGCCGCAGGCCAGGGCACCTGATCCCGGCTCAACAATCTTGAAGCCATCCCCTTCCAGAAGATCCAGATTGCGCTGGAAAGCCAGGTTTTCGTACATGTGGGTGTTCATGGAAGGGCAGACAAATTTGGGTGCGGTTACGGCCAGTATGAAGGTGCTGAGCGCGTCATCAGCAATGCCGCCGGCGAGTTTGCCAATGGTGTTGGCGGTCGCCGGTGCAATGACGACCGCATCCGCTTCATCCGCCCATTGGATATGCTTAATGGCAGCGCCGCCATCCGCAGACTCCGATTCAAACAGGTCGCTGCAGACGTTTTCTCCGGACAGGGCTGCGAAGGTGGCCTTCCCAACAAAATTAAGTGCGCTTTTTGTCATTATTACACGCACTTTGGCGCCCTTTTTAATGAAGAGCCTTAACAGTTCCGCGCTTTTATAGGCCGCAATGCCACCACAGACCCCGAGTACCAGGTTTTTCCCTTCCAATATGTTTTTCATTACTTCATCAGGCCTGTATCTGTATCGCTCATCATCGGGGCAACCCAGATTTCAACACTGGTATTGAAATCGCCATCAGTAATATTGATCACGCACCAGCGGTTCTCTTTTTGAAACATCAGAATCGTCCGGGGTGATTTAAAAGAACTTACCTTTTTCCAGGCGTCTTTGGCCATGTTGTTCTCGAAAAAGGCAATCAGTGAACTGCCTTCAACCCGACCTTTCAGCGAGAGGACACCGGCTGAAAGACCCGGCGTCTGAAAAACAAAAGAGGTTTTTTTGTTGATCTTCAACTCGCTGGGAACCAGGACGTCACCGAAGTCATAGTAAAGGGGCACCGGTCCTTCATCCTTGGTCGCAGAAGCTGCGGGTGACGGTTCACTGCTTTTGGTCTCTAATGCGGTACAGCCTGAAATGGCCAGTATACCCGCCAGCAGCACAACCGCCAGCAGCAATTGTTTATTAATGCATTTTCTCATCGGTTAACCTCCTGGATTAAGCGGATTGATTTATTTATCGGTAACCAACTTTTACACTGTTACAGGCCGGATTGTCAATCGTTATAAGTACCTGCCGGGATTATCATTTTGACGGCAAAGTGGCTTTGTAGAGGGTCGCCTGCCCCTTAATTTGAAAGGTGCCGGCAACCGGTATTACCAGGATGCTGCTCCCCCGGCAAACCGTGATATCCTGGCTTTGCGCTTCTCCGGACACGGTTGCCCGGCCGCTGGTGCACAGCAGGATCTGAGCCGCGTCAACAGGGCCAGAGATATGGGAACGCTGCGGCTCAACCTCAATAACAGACAGCTGGAACTCATCCGCAAATGTGGGATATGCACTTTCAGTGGAACTGATCGGAAACGGTTTCAGCAGATTCAGATCTGTGGTGTTGAAATCAAGCACCTCCAGCAGCTGAGCCGTGTCCACATGCTTGGGGGTCAACCCGCCCCGCAACACGTTGTCGGAGTTGGCCATGAGTTCGATCCCCACACCTTCCAGGTAAGCGTGCAGCTGTCCGGATGGCAGGAACAGGGCCTCACCTGGTTTAAGGCATACGAGGTTCAAAATTGCAGGGGACAATACCCCGATATCATATGGGTAATCATCCTGGAGTCTCTGCATCCAGATACCGGCCGCATCGTCCTGCCCCAATTGGTCAAGGTTATTGAGGGACTCGCTGACCACCTGCCGCCAGACCACGGGGCCCATGGCCATAATGGCTTCGTAAAACAAACGCAGGTCGGTGGGCTTCTCAGACCAGATTGTCTGCTGTATGATTGCGCCCAGGGTTTCAGGGCAAAGCGTCTCCAATTTGCGGGCAACCGTATCCGGTGCCTGAAACCCATTCAGGGCCCAGTAATCGGTCAGGGCGCAAATGCACTCCGGTTTGTGGTTGGCGTCCCGGTAATTGCGCTCCGGCGACCGGATATCAATGCCCTGTCGGTTCTCCTGCGCAAACCCCTGCCGGGCCTGTTCAAGATTGGGGTGGGCCTGTATCGAAAGCGGTTTGGCAGCTGCCAGCACTTTAAACAGGTAGGGTAGCTGGCCTTTAAATTTGTGGGTGGTGGCCTGCCCCAGAACACCTTCCGGATCCTTTTCGATAAATAGATTCAACGGGATGTCACCCTCCCGGGTAACCACCAGCGAGGGTGCCTTGGGGTGGGCGCCCATCCAGAGTTCCGCCTGGGGTTCCGCCGCGGGTGAAGTCTGACCGAGCAGTTCGGCGATGGCGGTTTTAGATCCCCAGGCGTAGGCCTGGATGGTATTTTTCAATGGAAAGATTCCCGGCAGCATTGTTATTCCCTGTTCAGTGTATGAAAACGGCCTTGTCTATTTTTAAATAATTCCAGACGATTAATCAACCGCCAATAATTTTTCTTTTGAAACCCTTTACTAATCAGATAGCGACTGTTATAAATTCCTAATAACGTAACTCCAAATTCCATAAACACCTGTCATTATTACTACAATCACAAAACACCGGGCACAATTAAAGCACCGGCAAGACCGAACAAGGCCGTACGGTCATGCAGACTGCTCTAAGCTTTCAGCAGGAGAATGAACTTGAGTATTTCTGGCGTTATAATACAGACTCTGGGCGGGCTGGGCCTTTTTATTCTGGGAATGAAAATGATGACGGACGGCCTGCAGATGTCAGCCGGCGACCGGATCCGCAAAATTCTGGGCGCGGTCTCCACCAACCGTGTGGCGGGATTTGCAACCGGTGCCGGCGTCACGGCCATCATTCAATCCTCATCGGCCACAACCGTCATGCTGATCAGCTTCGTGGGCGCTGGGATGATGACCCTGCAGCAGGCGGTGGGGGTTATCCTCGGTGCCAACGTGGGAACGACCATTACCGCCCAGATGATCGCGTTTAAGCTTACAAATCTTGCGCTGCCCGCCATTGCATTGGGCGTGGTCCTCAAGTTTTTCTCAAAAAAGAGAAAAAATCGCTATATCGGTGACATAATACTGGGTTTCGGCCTGCTTTTCTATGGCATGACCGTAATGAAACAAGGATTGGCGCCCATTAAAGGCGACCCTGCTTTTATCAATTTTTTTACCCAATTTGACGCCGGCACATTGACCGGTATGCTGTTGTGTGTCACCACGGGAGCCGTCCTCACGGTTGTCGTCCAGTCTTCATCAGCCACCATAGGATTAACAATGACCCTGGCCACCCAGGGCCTCCTGGATTTTCCTGCGGCCATGGCCCTGGTACTTGGCGAAAACATAGGCACCACCATTACCGCCCAGCTGGCCACCATCGGAGCCACCAATGTAAACGCTTACCGGGCTGCCCGGGCACACGCCATGTTCAATATTCTGGGAGTGATCATAGTCCTGGCTATCTTTCCGTTTTTCTTGAAACTGGTTGAAGTTTCTACCGGATTTATGGGCGCCGGGCAGGTAAACCAGGTGGTGGACGGTGATATGGTGAACGTCTCGAGGTATATCGCCAATGGGCACACCCTGTTCAATGTTGTCAACGCCGTCATATTCCTCTTCCTGCTTCCCTGGCTCATCAAAGTATCCATTCTGCTCTCTCCCAAAGATGATCTCGAAGAAGAGAACCTTTTCAGAATGCCCAACTTTGACGACCGCTTTATCGATAATCCTATCGCAGCCATTACCCAGGTACGCAGTGAGATTATCCGGATGGCGGATGTTGCCCTGATTACCTTGAAAAACACCCTCGACTCCCTGGAGTCCAGAAATCTTAAAAAGCTCGGTAAATGGAAACGTTATGAAGATCATCTGGATGCCATGCGAAAAGAAATAATTCGCTACCTGACCCGTATTTATCAGGAGGATGTCAGTGAAATCGAGGCCAAGGAACTTTCCAGCATGATACGGGTTACCAATAACATCGAAAGAGTCGGTGATTCGGTCGAAAACCTGGCTGAAATGACTGAGGATATCATTGATAAGGATATTCATTTTTCGGAGGATGCCCTCAAAGATATCAAGGTGATTTCAAATCAGGCCGTGGCCTTTCTCCTTTTGGTGGTAGAAGGGCTACAGAAAAAAAGAACAAATTTCATGACGGATGCCCAGACCATTGAAGACAATATCGATTTCATGCGCGATGAAATGCGCAATGACCATATCTTCCGGTTGAAAGAAGGTATCTGCAGTAATGAGCCGGGTTTGATCTTCAGTGATATCCTTTCTAATGTCGAGAAGATTGGGGATTATTGTTATAATATTGCCCAGGGGATCGCGGGCATTAAGTAGTGTTCGCCCGGAAGGGGCATCTTTTGGCCCAGGGCTGCGTTTTCACTTTTTTGAATTCCTTATGAAAATCGCCTATATGCATTTCCACTTGAAGACCGGCGGGGTCACCACGGTGATCCGCCAGCAGGTGAATGCATTGAAAGGCATCTGCGACACCCTGGTCTTCTCAGGCCAACCCCCGGAGCCCGGTTTTCCCTGTGACGTGGTCCCGATTCGCGGCCTGGGCTATGACGGCGGTGGGGATCAGCAGCCAGACCCCGAACAGGTCGCTGCGGTCCTTATCCGAGGTATTCACGCACGCTGGCCCACCGGGTGCGATATCCTGCATGTACACAATCCAACTTTGGCGAAAAACAAAAACCTCATCAAAATATTGAATATACTTAAAAAAAAAGGTGTCCGCCTTTTTTTACAGATCCATGATTTTGCCGAAGACGGTCGGTCTGCGGCGTATTTTGAGGATGAGTATGTAACCGACAGCCACTATGGTGTCATCAATTCCAGGGACTATCGTGTGCTCGTTAAAGCGGGTCTGGATGCCCGGGGGGTGCACCTTGTGCGCAACATGGTCACCCCCCTGCCCCCGGCCGACACGACCCGGCCAGGCAGGCGCCATATCCTCTACCCGATTCGGGCCATCCGGCGTAAAAATATCGGTGAGGCTATTCTGCTGGCCCGTTTTTTCCCTGACAACCTGCCGCTGCTCATTACCCAGCCGCCCAACAGCCCGGTCGATTTTCCTGCATATGCAAGCTGGAAGCAGTTTGCGGCCCGGCATCACCTCCCGGTTGTCTTTGAAGCCGGCCGGGCCACTGATTTCCCACGCCTGGTCCATTCAGCCGCCGGATTGCTGACCACTTCGATCTCGGAGGGTTTTGGATTTGCTTTTCTGGAGTCCTGGACGGCGGATAAGTTTCTGTGGGGACGAGATCTCCATGAAATAACATCTGATTTTAAAAAAGACGGCCTCCGCCTGAACCACCTGTACACCGCCCTGCGAATGCCCCTGACATGGATTGAAACAGATGGATTTGACCACATCTGGCAGAAAGCTGTACGCACCAGCTGGCGAAAGTTCGGACGGTCCCGGGTCCGGTTTGATTTGCAGGCTGAGTTTAAGCGCCTGACGGCGGATGGCACCATTGATTTCGGTCTGTTAAATGAACAATTCCAGCAGCGGGTGGTACGAAAGATCCTCTCAGACAGTAAAGCCCGCTCGGAGTTTCTGGCGCTCAACCCATTTGTGGCCGAATGTGGACATTTTCCGGATTCACTAGAAACCATTGAAAAAAACCGGCATCTGGTCCAAAAAGAGTATTCTAAAAAGGCTTATCAAAAAACCCTGTTGGCTGTCTATCAGGCCGTACTCGCCCGTAAACCGGTCCACGCTATAGATAAGTGCAGACTGCTGGATGAATTCTTCCGGTTGGACACTTTCACACTGCTGAAATGGGGCTCTTATGATTCCTGAACATCTATCCGCCGGGTTGCGGCCCCTGGAACCGATTCCCACAGGCGTTGAACCCCAAATCCCGGATCGTTGCGAAGTTGATGCGGTGCTGTTTGATATCTATGGCACCCTGTTTATCAGCGGGTCAGGGGACATAAGCCTGGCGGAATCCGGCCCCCGGGAACAAGGTGACCTGACCACCCTGCTGCAGCAATTCAATCTGGATTTGTCGCCCGCAGCAGTCCGTAAAAACCTGTTCAGGGCCATTAAAGCCTCACATGCAGAAAGTCGAGAAAAGGGATATGATTTTCCTGAAGTTGAGATTGATAAAATCTGGCAGGAAATCCTGGCTTTCAACGACATACGGCGTGTGCGCGAGTTCGCCCTCGCCTATGAAATCCTGGTGAACCCGGTGGCCCCCATGCCGCACCTTGCCACCCTGCTGGACAGCTGCCGGTCGGCTGCGCTTGTCACCGGCATCATCTCCAACGCCCAGTTTTTTACCCCGTTGCTCTTCGACTGGTTCCTGGATGCCGTTCCCGAAAAATTGGGTTTCGACCCGGACCTGCTGTTTTATTCGTGGCAATGGGGGCTGGCTAAACCCTCTCCGAAGTTATTCCGGGAAGCCGCTCAACGCCTCGCAGACAGGGGGATTGAAGCCCGAAAAGTGATCTATGTCGGCAATGATATGCGCAACGATATCCTTCCGGCCCAATCCACGGGCTTTCAGACAGCCCTGTTTGCCGGTGACCGGCGCTCCCTGCGCAGACACCGCGACGACCCGCAGTGCACCGGCCTCAAACCGGATCTGGTCGTCACTGACCTTATTCAGCTTGCCAAATGGATACGTATCCGTTAAGTGCAGGATAAAGAACAGGAGAATATAACATGCGTAAGTGTTATCTTACATACGCTGATTTTATAATACTGGACGTATGTCCGGAGTTAAGGAGACGCATAAATGTTTAACGTTACCAGATGGACCGTAATCCTGCTATCTGTCATTTTATTTCTGTGGCCGTCTGCAGCACTGTCCGGCAGTATGGACAATGCCGCCGAAAAGGCCGACCGGGAGATTCAGACGGCCGGCCAAAAGGTTGACGATTCCACCACCACCGCCCGCACGGCTGTCGACTCGGGTGGCAAAAAGACCAGGAGCGCCACAAGATCCGGGGCCGACAAAGTCGGCAGGTTTTTCGGAAAAACCCAGAGTACAGTGGAGGGTTGGATGAAAAAACTGGAAAAGAAAGTGAAGAAATAGCAAGCCGCATCAAACTCAGGCACCGACGCTCAAGTAAATAATCCTGGCCCAGAGGGCCAGGCTTTGGGTTGCCCCTTGAAGGGGCTTACAACCCAAAGCCGAAGAGTTTGAAGTGACTAAAGTGATCTAAAGTGCCTAAAGTTGAGGAGTCGCTGCGCTCCGCTGATTTTATCAAATTGGCAGAATTCCTTAACTTTAGATCACTTTAAACTTCAGTTCACTTTAGCTCACTTGCATCAATCAGTATGGCATAGCCAATTTTCTCTGACCTGGCCCTGAGGATCAGGTTTTAAGGTCGAATAAACTGTGAGAACGCTCACCACACCACAGGCACCCGCACCTGGCTACCGGCCTTGTTTCTGAACACCAGATACTCTCTTTCCCGACCAAAAAGGTAAAGATCCTTTGTAATTTCGACATCTTTCTTACAATAAGCCACAATTTCACGGATCTTGCCCTGTTTCCACCAGCGCAGGGCCTGGAGTCCGTCAGCGCTTTTGGGGGTACCCAGTGTTTCTTGGGCCAGATGGCCTAAAGAAAGTCGAAACCCCAGTCGGGCATGGACTTTCTCCAGCAGGTCCAGGGTCGGCAACTGCTGAAAATCAAACTGCGAATACCCGCTCAAAACCCGGTAGTCGAATCTTTTGATATTAAACCCGATCACCAGCTGCAAGCGCCTCAGATGATCAATGCAGGCTTCAACTTGATCTTCAAGGTATTCGTGAAAAATGCTGTCTTTTGAATCATATAGAACCACGCAGCTCACGAGCATGCGATCCGCACGGTGCCAGCCGCCCGCCTCCTGGGCCGACAACTGGGTTTCAATGTCAAACACGCCGTAACGAATTTTGGATAATTTTTCAGTTTTGGCGATAGGGGGGCTGCCCTCTGGTTTGGCGGAAACGGCTGGCTGGTGCTCCGCTTTATCCCCAACTGCAGCCATCCGGGTCTGGCGGTGCATCCATTCCAGGATGAGACGGGCGGCCGGCTTGTCGATGGGCCGATTCCCTGATCCGCATTTGGGAGAATGCACACAGGCCGGACAGCCATTTTCACAGGGGCAACTGGCAACTGATTCAAACGTTTTTGCAAATAGCTGTTCAATCTGTCGAAAGGCCTGATGACTCAATCCGGCGCCACCGGATATGCCGTCATAGATAAAGATCACGGCACTGTTGACCTGGTGATGGTAAGGGGTTGAAATCCCGCCCAGGTCATTTCGATCGGCCATCACCAGCAGGGGGAATATACCGATGGCCGCATGTTCGACGGCATGGATTCCGCCCATGAAATGGAGGTGGTTGTTTTCAACCACACCCTGGATTTCAAGTGGAATGTCAAACCAGACTCCCTGGGTCTCAAAGATGTGCGGCGGCAAATCCAACGGAACGATGTTCATTTTGCGCCGCCCTCGGATTTGCCACTTCTCATAACCGGTGACCTGTTCTGTAATCCGGACCCGGCCGCAGGCAACTTGGATGCCGCCTATCCTTTTCTCTTTGTAAATATCTATGATATCAGTGTGTTTTGTGGTCCTGACCTTGGTATAATAGTCCGACCTGATCGCGGCCACGCGGACCTCCCGCTGCTGCATATCAAGGTCCTGCACCAGCAGGGTTTCGCCTTGATGCAGGTAGATCGCCCCGGGATGTGTTTCCCGGAAAACCCGGATACCATCTATGTCCCCTTTGTGCCTGCCTGTATGACCGCAAAGGATGCTGTACTGACAGCCCCCACTCCTGAGACTGACATCCCGATGGGGTATTTTGCGATGGGCGTAGAGACGCTCTCCATCAGCGCTCTCGAGCAGTCTGGCCCGCCGGACCAGGCTTTTGGCGGCCCGGGCGGTCGCCGGATTCTGCAGGTAGGATTCCGTTTTCACCAGGGCGGCTTCAGCCGCCGCGCACTCCACGTGGCGTTTGAGAATATCCGGGTTTTCCGGATTGACCACGGCTGCTTCGGGGCCTTTGTTCAGAAAAACCTCAGGATTGCGCATAAAGTACTGGTCAAGTGCGTCCTCCCCGGCCACAATCACCAGGGCCGATGGTTGTCCACTGCGCCCGACCCGTCCTCCCCTTTGCCAGGTGGCCACAATGGATCCCGGGTATCCCACCAGTATACAAAGATCCAGGTCTCCAATATCTATGCCGAGTTCCAGGGCGCTGGTGGAGATCACCGCCAGCAGCTCTCCAGTAGCAAGTTTGCGTTCTATCCCACGGCGCTCCTCCGGTAAAAGTCCGGCCCGATATGCACTGATTCGTGATTTGAAGTTGCCACTGCGTTCACCCACCCACAAGGCCATCAATTCGGTTAATTTGCGTGACTGGGTGTAGACAATAGTTCGCAAACCCCTTTGCAGGGCAGCCTTCAGCAGTTGGATGGTTGCCTGGACCGGTCCATCCGCAGGGTTGAGCATCACCACGTGCCGACGGCCCCGGGGTGCGCCACTGCGGGTAATGGCCACTGCATCCAGGTTGGTTAACTGCTTTACCAGATCCACCGGGTTGGCAATGGTTGCCGAGCAGAATATATATACCGGATGGGAACCATAGAAATGACAGATGCGCTGCAATCGCCTGATGACCTGGGCCAGGTGTGATCCCAGCAGGCCCCGGTAGGTATGGACTTCATCAATGACGATGCAGGTCAGGTTCGCGAACAACGTCTGCCACTGGTGGTGGTAGGCCAGTATTGAAAGATGCACCATTTCAGGATTGGTCAGCACAATGTTCGGGGGATTCTGTCGTATTTTTTTGCGATACCAAGCAGTTGTATCCCCATCGTAAATTGCGGACGTCAGTGAACTCCCCGGGCAAAGCCGCGCCAGTCTTTCAAAATTCCGGTGTTGATCATGAGCCAGGGCTTTCAGGGGCGATATGTAGAGAGCCCGTCGATCCGGATCTGCCAGGGCCTGCTCTATGATCGGCAGGGTATAGACCAGGCTTTTGCCGCTCGCGGTAGGGGTCGCCAACACCACGTGCTGTCCCTGGCGGATCAGGTTGATGGCCCTGGCCTGATGGCTGAACAGCGCTCGGATGCCCAGCTTTCCAAGCAGTTGGCTGATGGCACCCGGCCATCCAGACGCAGGCGTTCCAGGTTCCCCGACCCGGGCCGGCAGCTCTCGATGACAGACCACCTGTCCTCCAAAAGCACGAGAGGCCTTCAGGGCGGTCACGTATTCATCTATATGGGTGGTGAGTTTTTGTTTGCCGGGTACAGTTTGCATAAAATAAAACCAGTTGAATACCTTAACTTTTGATCACTACAAAGTGCCGATCACTTTCCACGGATGGATTATGACTTGAAATAATTGATTTATGACATATTATAGGGCCATCATCAGCACTTGGAGACAATCTTTTATACAATACAACGTTCGGCTTTACAATTGCCGGCCACACAAACTTACTAAGTTGTGTCCGTCCATAAATGGAAAAATTTTTTCAAGTTCAAGGACGGCAAAAATCTTAACCGCAGGAATACATAAAAGTATTTCGAGGATTAAAATTTGAGTCGGACACCGAAATCAGGAAAATTGGCCATTTATGGATGGGCAATAAGTTGCATTTTGCCCGTGTTACCAGGAAATAATCTATGATGATCGACCAGATAGTGATCCTTCTAATCCTGCTGATGCTGTCCGGATTTTTCTCATCAGCGGAAACTGCCCTTTTTTCAATCAGCAAATCCAGAGCCCGCCACATTGCCAAAGAAAAAGACAAGGCCAACATACTCATAAAAAAAATGAAGGGCGACCCCCATCGTCTCCTGTCCACGATTCTCATCGGCAACAATGTTGTCAACGTGGGTGCTTCCGCCCTGGCGACCTCCATTACCATCAACCTGTTTCCCAATTATGCCGTGGGCCTGGCCACGGGTGTCATGACCTTTCTCATCCTGGTCTTTGGAGAGGTATTTCCGAAATCGGTGGCCACCCGCAACAACGTCCTCATCGCCCGGCTGACCATTTATCCGATCTACTGGCTCTCAATTCTGTTTTTACCAATTATCCTTTTCATGAACTTTATCCCGCGGCTCACCGGCAGAATCCAGAAGACGCCTGCGGCCACTGAAGAAGAGCTGATGACTTTTGTGGAAGTTGTTGAGGAAGAAGGCGGAATTGAGGAAGAGGAACGTGAGTTTATCAGCAATATTTTCGAATTCGACGACACCAATGCCTCCGAAATTATGACCCCGCGGGCCGATATGTTCATTATCGACGCGAATGATAAGCTGGAACTGGAGAAAGTCATCAATTCCGGCTTTACGCGTATCCCGGTCACCGATGGGGAACTTGATAATATTATCGGTATTATCAATATAAAGGACCTGTTTCTACAACAAATCAAATCCGGGGAAGCCCTGAATATCAGGGAAATCATGACTCCGCCCTATTTCGTCCCGGAGAATAAAAAGCTGGATAAGCTCTTTCAGCAATTTAAAAAAAGACGGCAGCACATGGCCATCATCGTAGACGAACATGGCGGTGTCTCCGGTTTGATAACCCTGGAAGATGCCCTCGAAGAACTGGTTGGGGAAATCAGCGATGAAACTGACAAGATTGAGCCCTTGATTGTGCGTACCGGCACCAACGAGTGGCGTGTTCTCGGCAAAACCGAGATTGATGATGTCAACGATCGTATTCCCATGCAAATTCCGGATATAAGAGACTACGATACCTTTTCCGGGTATGTCCTGCACAACATCGGCCGTATCCCCAAGGAGAAGGAAACGTTCACCATTAATGGTTATTCCATCACCGTGGCTGAAAAAGACGGCAACCGCATCCGCGAATACCATCTCAAAAAAAATACACCGGCGTGATGAACTCTCCCCTGGCATTCTATCGCCGCCCTCAACTATATCTGGGCCAACCGGGCCCCGATCGGGCTGACCGTGGCCAGCGTTTATACAGACCGGTCCCAGATGGTTGTTCTCCAGAGCGGGGCCGCCCACGCCAACCAATGGATAACTGAAAAACGCAATATCTACAATGATTACCGGGAAGCCTTCGGGAAAGAGCCACCACGAATTTCGGGGGTTGTGATCATGACTGATTCGGATAACACCGGAGAATCCGCCCGGGCCTGGTATGGCGATATTGTGTTTTCGGCGGAGTGAGGCCTTTTTCGGATTTCATAAAGGTTAGGGGATATTATCGGTATCGGGATCGAAATCGCTATCGAAACCAACTTCCGAATGACGTTTCCAAACCCGATTTCGATACCGATAGCGATTTCGTCTGAAATCCTAAAGGTGCGTTAAGAGCAAGCGTAAGATAAACCCCAAAGTGAGATTACGCTCTACTTCTTCACCCGTTCCACGTATTCCCCGGTGCGGGTGTCAATGCGCAGGGTTTCACCCTCTTCCACGAAAGGCGGTACCTGCAGTTGGTAGCCTGTTTCGAGGGTGGCGGGTTTCGAATCACCGGAAGCGGTATCGCCCTTTACCCACGGGTCCGCCTTGGTGACCTTAAGTTCCATAAATATAGGCAGGGTCACCCCGATCGGGGTGCCATCAAAGAGCAGTACGTCACATACCGTATTGTCCTTGAGCAGGTCCTTTGTCTCGCCCAACTGGGTTTCGGTGAGGAATTCCTGCTCATAATTACTCGAGTTCATAAAACAATAGGCTTCGCCGTCAAAATAGAGATATTCCATTTTGATCTCTTCCAGATCCGCCCGATTGATCTTTTCGCCTGACCGATACGTTTTATCAAACTGGGCACCGGTAACCATATTTTTCAGCCGACACTTGTACAGCGCCTGCCCCTTGCCGGGTTTCACAAAATCAAACTGGACAACCACGTAGGGGGCTCCATCTATCTCTATTTTCAGCCCTTTTCTCAGGTCGCTGCTTTCGTACATGAATCTGTTCCTCCTTTTTTACCGGCCCTGCCCAGCATCTGCAGCGCATGGCGGGTCTGTTCCACAAAGCGTTTCACCTTGTGCATGTCTTTTTTGAAACGTACCGGTCTGCCCTGCCCGTCGACCGCATTTGTCAGGGTACAGCTGTCAACCCCGGCCGGCTGGACGGCCAATATGCCCGCGCTCACATTATCCGGAGCCAGGCCCCCGGCCAGAATAACCGGCAGGCGGCTCTGGTGTACCAGTTGCCTCGCCGTCTGCCAGTCGCAGGTCTTGCCGGTTATGCCCACGAAGCCTGATACCGGTTGCGGCTCGCTGGATACCAGCAACGTATCGGTCAGAAACAGGTCACTGACCGGTTCAAACAGGGCCGCCAGCGCCAACGTAGGAACCCGGCCGGCAAAGCCTTCCGGGGCAATGGGTATGGAGCGCATGAGCCGGACTTCCGGAAATCTTTGCCGTATGCCTTTCTGGAGTTGGATCAAGGCACCGCAACCGGTCGAACGGTAAACGTCGGCCGTAAGATGTTCACACAGGTGAACAATATCGGGCCGGTAGTGATCGATCATTGCGAAAACAAGGTCAGGTTCGCTGAAAAGGGGAATAAAACTGCTGACTGCACCCATTTTCCCGACCACTTTTCTTGTATCAGAAATGGCCGCTTGTTTCCATCGTTCCTTTGACACCAGCACGGTGCCGACATGGTCCACTCCCAAACGAATGACGGTTTCCGCTTCAGCGACTGTCTGGATTTCGTAAACCTGGGTTATCATGGGCTGCATGGCGGTCTTTTTCAAGTGATTATAAGTTGACTTTTTGCCCGGTCTCTACCATATTCGGTCTAATTTCGCAAACCGTTTCACCCGGTTACCGGCTATTCCGGGCGCAGGCCGCATGGGCCTGATAAACTGCATTACAGCATCAACCAGGGAGGGGCCCCATGATATTGATCATAGATTTCGGCTCACAGTTCAACCAGCTTATAGCCCGGCGGGTACGCGAGTGTAAGGTATACTGCCAGATTGTGCCACCTACCATCAAGCTTGCCGAAGTCAGGAAATTGAACCCTGAAGGTATTATCCTGTCCGGCGGGCCAGCCAGCATCTATGCCAAACAGAGCCCGAAAGTTCACAAGGGGATATTCAAGCTCGGGATTCCTGTTCTGGGAATTTGCTATGGCATGCAGTTTATGGTGGCTGCCCTCGGCGGTAAGGTGAAAAAATCCCAAAAGAGAGAATACGGGTTTGCAGAGCTGAAGGTTAAGCGTCAGGAGGGGCTGTTTAAATCCGTCGGCCGGACCACCCCATGCTGGATGAGCCATGGTGATTCCATAACGGACCTTCCGACCGGTTTTAAGGTCACCGCCTCAACCGCCAATACGCCCATTGCGGCCGCAGTGAACCTGAAAAACAGGTTTTACGGTCTGCAATTTCACCCGGAAGTTGAGCACACCCCCAAGGGCAAAGCCATGCTCAGTAGTTTTTTATTTGATGTCTGTAATTGCTCTAAATCATGGACAATGAAATCGTTTGCCAAGGACAGCATTGAGGAAATCCAGCAACAGGTGGGAGACCGGAAGGTCATTCTCGGCCTCAGCGGCGGGGTCGATTCTTCAGTGGCCGCAGTCCTGATCAACAAAGCAATCGGCAAAAATCTTACCTGCATTTTTGTAGACAACGGCCTGCTGCGCAAGGATGAGGCCCTGCAGCTTAAAAAAACCCTCAAAAAAAATCTGGACATTAACATCCGGTTTGTCAGTGCCAGGCGAAAATTTCTCTCTGCCCTGGCCGGGGTTACCGATCCGGAGAAAAAACGCAAAATTATCGGCAAGGTATTTATGGATGTCTTTGAAGCCGAAGCTAAAAAAATTAAAACGGCTAATTTCCTGGCCCAGGGTACCCTTTACCCGGATGTCATCGAATCTCAATCGGTGTTTGGTGGGCCCACATCCGTGATCAAATCCCATCATAACGTCGGCGGGCTCCCTAAAAAAATGAAACTTAAGCTGGTTGAACCTTTAAAATACCTCTTCAAGGACGAGGTCCGGCTGCTGGGTAAGACCCTGGGATTGAATGACCAGATGGTCTGGCGCCAGCCGTTCCCTGGTCCGGGGCTGGCCATCCGTATCATCGGTGCGGTTCACAGTCGCCGCCTGGGTATCCTGCGGGAAGTTGATGCCATCCTTATAGAAGAGATCAGGGCTGCGGGTTACTACCGCAAGCTCTGGCAATCATTTGCTGTTTTGCTGCCGATTAAAAGTGTCGGCATCATGGGCGATCATCGCACTTATGAAAACATTGTAGCCATTCGGGCGGTTACCAGCAAAGATGCCATGACAGCTGATTGGGCCAAATTGCCGCACAAACTCCTGGGAAAAATTTCTAACCGCATCATCAACGAAGTGAAAGGCGTCAACCGCGTTGTGTATGACATCAGCTCAAAGCCGCCAAGTACGATTGAATGGGAGTAAGACACTGTTATGTCAGACAAAGATAAACCACAGTTTAAAATGCGCCTGGATGAAGAAGACCCGGATTCCCTGTTTGAAGAAGAAAAAAACGACATCAGGCTTGAGAAACTGACCCAGAAGGTCACGATCATCTCGATTCTCATCCCGGTGTTGATCGGGGTTATCCTGGTGATCTCCTACATGGATATCAAGTCCCGGGTATCCACGGTAGAGGACTCCGGTCAATCCGGCGTCCAGAGCCTGTCAAAAAATCTTGAATCACGCTTCTCATCACTGTCGGTCAAGTTTGCGACGCTCGAAGAGACTTTTAAACAAGACGCACAGCAGTTGGAGAAAAACAGTCAGATACTGGCAAAACGTCTGAATGAGGCTGAAAAGTCAATCCGCTGGCTGAATAAGATCAAAGCCAGCCGAAAAGATTTTGGGGCCAAGAGCGCCGCGATTGAAGCGAACCTTGCCGGAGCAAGGCAAGATCTGCAAACCCTGGATGAGAGTTTAAGCTCCCTGGACCAGGCGGTAAAAGCAGAACTGACCGCCCTGGTCGCCCTGGTTGAAAAGTCCGAAAACTCTCTGCTCAGTTACCAGACCCTTGTGGCGGAAAAGCTGGACCGCACTGAAACAGAGCAGATTGTCAGCCAGCAGAAGAAAGAGATCGAGAAGCAACTCGAGGCCCTGGGACTGCGCCTGGAAAAACAGATTGTGCTGAACCGCCAGAGAATTGCGGCGGTAAAAGAGAAAGTCGCCACTAAAAAGCCGGTTGCGGCTAAACAGCCGGCACCTATGCCCACACCCGCGCCGGCGGTGAAACCGGCCGCACCATCAACCGGATCGGGAAAAGACACGTCCCCTGCCCCGCAGGCACCCCAGCCGGGTGAAATTGTGGAGCAGGATTTGTAGGGCTCTGGGGCGTGTTGTTACTTCTTAGATGCATGCAGACTACTGCCGGCCGGGGTTTCAAGAAACCTCGCGCATCAGCTTTTCTATCCGGGGTATATCCCCGGGCAGATCAACCTCCGGAGAATCGTACGGGGTCACCACGATTTTTATACGGTGTCCGTGTTCCAGAGCCCTGAGCTGTTCGAGTTTTTCCACGGACTCCAGGGCCCCCTCATCTAAATTACGGAAAATTTCCAGGAATTTGCGGGTATAGGCATAAAAGCCGAGGTGCTTGAAGGTGTCGTGACGCGTATCAGCATCACGAGCCAGCGGAATGGATGCCCTGGAAAAGTAGAGGGCATTCATCTGACGATCAAAAGTTACTTTTACATCTTTGGGGTCCGTAATTTCGCGGGTGCGTACAATTTTGAAAGCCAGGGTGCTCATCTCAATTCCAGGCCCGTCATGGAACGGTTGCACCAGTTCATCGAGGCAGCGGGGATCCATCAGGGGCTGGTCGCCCTGTACATTGATCACGATATCTTCCATGCCCAGACCGACCTTTGCGGCGGCTTCGGCAATCCTGTCCGTTCCGGACCGGTTTGTTTCCGCAGTCATGACCGCCTTGCCGCCAAAAGAGCCAACCGCATCCGCAATTCGCTGATCATCGGTCGCCACAAAAACGTCATCGACTTTCAATGCTTTTTGAGACCTCTCGTAAACATGCTGAATCATAAGTTTTTTGTTAATCAACGCCAGAGGTTTGCCTTCAAAACGGGTGCTTCCGAATCGTGAGGGAATGATGACGACTGTTTTCATAAAGGAAAACTCCTCAACACTATGATCTGTTGACCGATATCCCGGTTCAGGTTATGAAGCTCAATACAACCCATTGCTAAGGAATGGCCAGCTCATGAACATGGATACCCTGTTAGAACTTCTGAACGGTGTTTCAAACGGTGATGTGCAGGTTGACGCCGCAGCACGACGTCTGAAACACCTTGCCTATGAAGATATTGACTTTGCCCATATAGATCATCACCGTAGCCTGCGCAAGGGATTTCCAGAAGTGATCTTTGGAGAAGGCAAGACCGCCGCTCAGATCGGCGGCATCCTGGAAAGGATGATCCTCCACGAAAGTACCGTTCTGGTCACCCGGGTGGATGCTTCCAAAGCCGAAACCGTCTGCCGCACCTGCCCCCAGGCTGTCTACCATCCAGACGCCCGGATCATCCTGTGGGAGAATCAGCCGCCCCGCATCACCGGTAAAGGCACTATCCTGATTATTTCAGCCGGCACTTCTGATATTCCCATCGCAAGGGAAGCCCTGCTCACGGCCCGGGCCATGGGCAACCAGGTTAAAACCGTCTTTGATATCGGCGTCGCCGGTATTCACAGGCTTATGGGGCACCGTGAGGAGATCGAAAAAGCCGCGGTCCTGATAGTGGTGGCCGGCATGGAAGGGGCCTTGCCGAGTGTGGTCGCCGGGCTGACCGCCAGCCCGGTCATTGCCGTGCCCACCAGCATAGGTTACGGGGTCAGCCTGGGCGGGCTGACCGCACTGTTCGGCATGCTCAGCAGCTGTAGTTCCAACGTGGCGGTGGTGAATATCGACAATGGGTTCGGAGCCGGATATATGGCTTCTGCCATCAATCACACCTGACAGGGTTCCAGGATTCGAGGGGTCAAGGGTTCCAGTGAAGACCGTACACAACATCGGTGACACACGGCTGTGTACGATTCGTCACATTAAGACTCAACTTTCGGTTTTCCCTGAAATCGCTATCGGTATCGAAATCGGGGCTGAAAACGCGTTTTTCCTTGAATCCTCGAACCCTTGGCCCCTTGAACCCTATTTTTTTTCCCAGCCACCCAAAAGATGCATGTGCAGGTGAAAGATCACCTGGCCGCCCCCGGACTCTACGTTATAAAGCAGCTTATATCCCGATTTGCTGATGCCGGCCTGCCGGGCCATTTGTCCGGCCACTGCCGTCATCTCAGCAATAATGGGCCGGTCCGCCGCAGTCAGATCGTTGACGCTGCGGATATGTTTTTTAGGAACAATGAGCCAGTGGACCGGCGCATGGGGATTGATATCCTTGAAAACCACGACCATCTCATTTTCAAACTCAAACTCAGTACCCATTTTCCCCTGAGAGATGGCACAAAACAGGCAGTCTTCCGGCATTTGGATCTCCTTTCCAGCGGATATTATTAAATTGACATCGATTTAGTTTTTGTAGTCCCCAACACATATACAATCCGGCCCTGGATATCAACAAAACCCTTGCTTAAAAAAAGGCCCTCACTTATAGAGTGACCAGCTGGTCACCCGGCTGACGGCCTATTTCAGCATGGCGGTTCAAACCATGGCGATAACCGTCAAAATTGTTGTTCCCTGGAGCGAGGAACGACTCAACGCAGAGGCCCGTATGGAAAGCATGACCTCAAAAACCGATGGCAACCTCACAATCAGGACGGATGCCATCACAACACCCCGGGTATCCGACCCGACCCTGCACCCTGTCTTACAAAAATTGACAGCCGGCCAACGCTTGAACCAGGCCGATGGTCTGCGGATTTTCAACAGTCACGATCTGATTGGCATCGGACAAATGGCAGATTTTGTTAGGCGTGCCCGGCACCAGGACCGGGCCTATTTTATTTACAACCAACATCTCAATTATACCAACGTCTGTCAGAACCGCTGTCGTTTCTGCGCGTTTGCCCGCGACCAGCACCAGACCGGCAGTTTCACCCTCACCCTGGCCCAGATCGAAGAAAACCTGCTCGAGCGAATCGACGAACCGGTGACGGAACTGCATATTGTCGGCGGCCTCAACCCGGATCTGGATTTTGACTATTTTATAAACCTGCTCAGGCTGGTAAAAAAGATTCGACCGCATGCGACCATAAAGGCCTTCACCCCGGTTGAAATTGATTATCTGTCCCGGATAACAGGCTCAACCATTGCTGGTGTTATTGAAGCGTTGCAGGGTGCCGGCCTGGCCATGATGCCCGGGGGGGGAGCCGAGGTCATGAGTACCCGCATCCATGAATCCCTGTTCCCTGAAAAAGTCGGGTCAGATCGCTGGCTGGAAATTATGGAAGCGGTTCACCGGGCAGGCATCTCCTCCAACGCCACCCTGCTTTACGGTCATATTGAAACTATGGCAGAACGGGTTGCGCATCTTTTAAAAATCCGTGACCTCCAGGATCGCACCGGGGGATTTTCCGCTTTTATCCCCCTGGCGTTTCATTCTCAAAATACGCAGCTGGCCGATGTGCCGGAAACCGCGGCATTTGATGATCTTAAAACCATTGCTGCGGCCAGACTGCTCCTGGACAATTTTGACCACATCAAGGCTTACTGGGTGATGATCGGGGAATCTTTGGCCCAGGTCGCACTCTCTTTCGGGGCCGACGATCTGGACGGTACCATTATAGAGGAAAAAATCACACACATGGCAGGCGCCCGCAGTGCCCGGGGACTCAGCCGGGCCGCCATGCAAAATCTGATCCGGGCGGCCGGCTTCAGGCCGGTTGAAAGGGACAGCTTTTACAACCCGCTGGATCATGCCGAAGAGTGAATAATTTGAAACTGAATCCAATCACCGATAAATTGGCACAACATCGCAGGATTAACGGTGCCGAGGCTCTCTATCTGCTCGAAAACGCAAATCTGCTGCAGTTGGGTGAATTGGCCAACCACCAGCGTACGCAACGCCACCTGGAACCGTTTGTCACCTACGTGGTGGACCGCAACATCAACTACACCAACGTCTGTGTTTCCGGCTGCCGCTTCTGCGCGTTTTACCGCCGGCCGGGCGATGCTGAAGGGTATGTCATATCAAAAGACACGCTGCGTTCGAAAATCGAGGAAACCCTTGATCTGGGCGGCACCCAGATCCTGCTGCAAGGTGGTATGAATCCTGATCTTGACCTGGATTACTACCTGGACCTGCTACTGTTCATAAAACAAAACTTTCCCATTCACATTCATGGTTTTTCACCGCCTGAGATCGATTATCTAACTGAAAAAACGGGTCAACCGCTTGATTCCATTCTGTCTGCCCTGATTGCCGCCGGCCTTGACTCTATCCCTGGTGGCGGCGCTGAGATACTTGTGGACGACGTCCGCACCAGGGTCTCTCCCGGCAAATGTACGGCTGCCAGGTGGCTTGAAGTTATGCGGACTGCTCACGGTCTTGGTTTACGAACCACCGCGACCATGATGTTCGGGCATCTTGAAACCAGGGCTCAGCTGGTTGAACACCTTCTGAAAATTCGAACGCTACAAGATGAAACCAGGGGTTTTACCGCCTTTATCCCCTGGACATTTCAGCCGGACAACACCTGCATCGAGGTTGAGAAAGCCACCCCGGTGGAGTATCTCAAGGTTCTGGCCTTGAGCCGACTCGTCCTGGACAACGTGGACAATATCCAGGCATCCTGGGTCACCCAGGGAGCCAAGATCGCCCAGACCGCCCTGGCATTCGGAGCCAATGACCTGGGCAGCACCATGATCGAGGAAAATGTAGTCGCGGCGGCAGGCGTTCAATTTCGCCTGCCGCTGACAGAAATGCGCAGGCTCATCCGGAGTGCCGGATACCAACCCCGGCAGCGAGATTGCCATTACAATCTCATTGGATCTTAAAAACTATAGAGAAGAGAACCATGACCTGCCAGCAAACAGCATCGGATGCGAATATTCTTGACGGCATTCACCGGGCCGGCTGGATCGTAAGAGACCCCCGGACGGTGTTACCCAACGGTTATGTTCTGGTTGAAAAAGGTCTGGTCCGGGCAGTTGGCCCCTGGGGAAAAAAAACTCCTCCCGGGACGGACCTGCCGGTTCACGACCATGGCCCGGGGGCCCTCATCCCTGCCCTGGTCAACGCCCACACCCACCTCGAATTGAGCTGTTTCAAGGATAAAATTTCAAGTGGGCAAGGGTTCAGTCAATGGGTGCAGGACCTGCTCGGATTGCGTGAAAGGTGCACTGCCCCCGAGATGGTCGCAGGCGCAAAGCTTGGAATCGAGGAAATGACAACCTCTGGAACCGCGACAGTCTGTGAGATATCAAGCCTGGGGCTAACGGCTGAAATTGTTGCAGACGCCGGCCTGCAGGGTCTCTGGTGCCGTGAGTTTCTGGGGAATCGCACCGCATTTGCGAAAACCAGGCTGACCCAACCGGGCGGAAGGATACAGGCCGCTGTGGCCGGGCACGCCCCCCACACCATGTCGCCCGGCTTATTAACTGATCTCAAGCAGGTTACAGAAAAACTCGGCCTGCCGTTCTCTATTCACCTCGCGGAATCAGCCGCGG
Source organism: uncultured Desulfobacterales bacterium (assembly GCA_964636125.1). GTDB lineage: Bacteria > Desulfobacterota > Desulfobacteria > Desulfobacterales > CAJINA01 > CAJINA01. The sequence goes on from CAZWPX010000033.1 coordinate 35,444, forward strand.
AGATGGAATTCATCACCAGTGGACGCGGGGCCTGGGCTGATTTCCTCAATTCGAGAGACATCGACTATTCCAACTGGAGGCTGCCGGCCCGCAGTCCGGTGGCGTATCTTGCCGCTCTGGGAATTCTCGATGCGCGCACCCTGGCAGTCCACGTGCTCCAGGCTGATGCTGAGGATCTTGATCTAATCAAACAGCACCAGGCAACGGTGTGTGTCTGCCCCCGGAGCAACCAGGCACTGCATGGCTGCCTTCCAGACATCCCGGCCATGTTGGGCCAGGGCATCCTCATCTGCCTGGGAACTGACAGCCTGGCCAGCACGTCGACTCTGAATATTTTTGATGAGATGGCTTTCATTGCAGCGCAATATGTTACCATCTCCCCCCGGCAGATTCTGCAAATGGCCACGCTGAATGGGGCGTCGGCCCTGGGACAAACCCCGGGCGGGACCATTGCACCGGGAGGTGACGCCTGCATGATATATGTACCGGTGGGTTGCATGTCCGAGCGTTCGCTTCTGGAATCCATTGTGAATAAAGACTTTACAGAACCCTGTGTACCGCTGTTCCCGGCGGGCACCCCGGAATGAGTGTGAAACGTGCTATGAGCAGCAATTTACCTGAATATGAAAACCCGGTCAGGATCGGCAGAATCAGCTATATGAATGTCGCCCCGATCTATTATGAATTGGACCGACAACCCGATTCCGGGTGCTATGATATCCTTTCGGCCCCACCAGCCGTATTGAACCAGAAAATGGCAGCCGGGGAGCTGGATATCAGCCCTGTCTCCACGGCTGCCTGCGCCCGGCACCAGGCTGACTGGCTGATCCTGCCCGATCTGAGCATTTCATGCGATGGACCGGTGATGAGCGTCCTGTTGGCCAGTCGTTACGACCTCCCGGACCTCAATGGCAAATCGGTTGTGATCAGCGATGAATCCGCTTCGGCCGCCGCATTGCTGCGACTCATTCTAAAGCAGCAGGACGTCCAACCCGAGATCCGCTGCCGGAAACTGGGAACCGGCCCATCCCTGCCCCGGACGGATGCGGTCCTGGTGATCGGGGATGCGGCGCTGCATGGGAAGTGGCGCAAACATTACCCCTATGTATGGGATCTGTGCGGCGTCTGGAAAGAAGCGACCGGACTGCCGTTTGTGTTTGCCCTATGGGCGGTCCGCAAGGTTTACGCCCAGAAATTTCCAGAACAGGTGGCCGCAACATTTGAGCGCCTCAACCAGTCCAGGCACCGGGGATGTGCCAACCTGTCGGCCATCACCGCTGCGCTGAAAGATCGCAGCGACCTCGAACTGAACGTGCTGAAAAGATATTTCAATGGATTGTTATACGATCTGGATGGTCGCAAACGCCAGGCCTTGCAGAAATTTTTCACTGAACTGCATCGCTACGGGCTTATCCCGGCCCCGGTGACACTCGACTTTGTCGAATCGCTCCGACGCACTGCGGCCTCACACCTGGGGCCGACGACGGACAACGCGATCCGGGTTCCAGATGCATCCTGAAGATCAAGCGCCTTACCTTACTATCTGTGCCTACCCGGTCAAACTGTTTTCAAAAAGAGCACGGTTTTTCGTGAGCATGCCGCCGGTCATGAGATCCTGCATGGCCAGGGCATAGTTTTCCCGTCCCACCCCGGGCACCAGATCATTTCCGGCAATCACCGCCAGAATGGCTATGTTCTGCATCCGGGCATCCGGCAGATCGGGGTCGCAGACCCTGTGAACCCGGATTCGGCGGATATCAGCTTCTGTTTGAATGACTCCGGCCGCAACCTCGGCTTCACGCCCCAGGCGTACGTCCAACGGCTGCCATACGGTATCGTAATAGACCAAGGTGCCCTTGTCTTTCAACGCCAGGTTCATTGCGCGCAGGGCTTCGTGCCTTTCGAGGGCCACGGCCAGGTCTGCCTCGCCTTCCGGTATCAGGGGGGCGTAAGCATCTTGCCCAAAGCGGATCTGTGATTTGACGATACCGCCCCGCTGGGCCAGACCATGGGTGTCGACCCCTTTGACCGGCAGGCCGGCGTAATCGCCGGCCCGGAGAATGATTTCGCTGAGCAGCCCGATCCCCTGGCCGCCCACACCGGCAAGGTAAATATTAAATGTGTCCATAGTCACACTCCCCGTCAATTGATCGGTTTGGGTGTTTGTATCGCTTTCAGCGGGCAGGTTTGCACACATGACCCGTCTCCAATGCAAAGGTCTTGGTTGACGCTGATCTTCCCGGTCGGGTCCCGGGAAAAGGTGGGGCAGGCAAACTGCTCGATGCAGGCGTGCACGCGCTGGCATTTTTGTGAATCTATGGCCACTGCCCGGGGCTGGTAGGCAGGTTTCTTTTTCTGCGCCCGCATGAATTTAAGCATACAGGGGTGCCGGGCAATCACCACGCTGAAGCCTTCATCCGCAACCGCCCGGGTCACCAGCTCCGTCAGCCGGGCCTGCTTATAGGTATCGACCTCATAAATATGTTGAACCCCCAGTCCCTCCAAAACCTGCCGTAAAGGAATTTTCTCCACCTCGTCATTGAAGTTACGGCCGGAAGCCGCATGGTCCTGGTGCCCGGTCATAGCCGTGGTCCCGTTTTCCATGAGCATCAAGGTCACGTTGTGGCGGTTGAAGAGGGCATTGAGGATACCAGGCAGGCCGGCATGAAAAAACGTTGAATCTCCCATGAAAACTACAACTTTTCGAGTTTTATTAAACAGGGAAAGCCCGGAGCCCATGCCCGTGGAGGCCCCCATGCACATGAGGAGTTCACCCATTTCATAGGGTTCCTGATATCCCAATGTGTGACATCCGATATCGGCCACGGTTATATCTGTATCGGCCAGGGCTGCCTTGATGGCATGAAAGGCGCTGCGGTGGCCGCACCCCGGACACATCTGGGCCGGCCGGGCCGGCGCCGGGGGCCGGTTGCCGGCCCGTTCGCTACGCTGCGGCAGCAGGTCCGGCCAGGTCTGCGCCAACAGGGTATAGACTTTAGCAGGTGTATATTCACCCAGCCAGTCATCCAGGGCGGTTTTGCCTAAAATCTTAACGTCAATACGTTCATCAAAAGCGAGTGCTTTTATTTCACTCTCAAGTGCGTTGTCCAATTCCTCCAGGATTCTGACCTCTTTATGTTTACCGAGAAACTCACGGATAGTCGCGCGTGAAGCCGGATATACCAGGCCAAGTTTCAAAACATCCGGTTTGACGGAAGCGGCGTTCAGTACATCCAGCAGAGACAAAAAAGGCAGCCCGGAGGTGATGATCCCCCGGTCCGGATTGCCGTTGTCAATCACCCGGTTAACGCCGGCCGTTGCGCCCCACTGCTCCACCTTGATCAGGTTCGTCAACGCCCTGGTTTTCATAGGGAAAACCAGGGCGGCAATGGGGATGTAGGGGCCGTTTCTTTTATCAAACCGAGGGGTGTCGTCCCGTACGGCAGGGTGCCACGCAGGAAAGGCGACCTTCTCCTTGGCATGGCAGACATGGGTGGTGAGCCTCAGGAAAACCGGCATCCCCATCTGCCTGGAGAGCTGTGCCCCTTTCAGGTAGTAGCTGTAGGCTTCCGACGGGGAGGCAGGTTCCAGCACAGGCGTGTAGCACATTCGGGCGAAATGCCGATTGTCCTGCTCATTCTGGGAAGAATTCGCACCGGGGTCATCCCCCAGGATCACCACCAGCCCACCCATAATATTCATCAAGCTCAGCTGGATTAATGTGTCCGCAGCTACATTGAGCCCCACACTTTTAAAAAATACCGTTGACAGGTGGCCGTTTAGGGCCGCTCCATAAGCAACTTCGGTAGCCACCTTTTCGTTGGTCGAAAACTCAAAATAGAACGGTCTTTTTTCTTCCGCGATGGTACCGATGGCCGTAGCAATTTCGGGGGTCGGCGATCCCGGATAGGATGAAACCACACGGGTACCGGCTTCAATCATGGCCCGTACCAGGGCCGTATTTCCCATGACAATCTCTTCGAAAGGGTCTTCCCGCAGGAGCATCTGGCCCATCTGTTTCATTTGCCCACCTCGCACTATTTTGTCATCCAACGATGGTAATGACTTGAAGTTGCAGGCGAACAGCCGCCTGACCGGATCAGGTCGTGACCCGGTATTTTTTTACATAGCCGATTGGTTTATAGCTGTGTTTTGCCCGACGCAGACCTTCGTTGCCCAGATCCTGCTCGCGGTTGACCGTCTCATACTGCTCAGGCAAAATAGCGGCAAAGGCCTGGTTGACGAATTGCCACACGCCCTTGTATCCGGAAACCGCCTTTTCAAAATGGACAATGAAGCTTTTTCCTTGGGCATTTTCTTCCCCCAGGGAGTAAGCCACCGGCAGGTCGTCCACGAAATATATGCCGCCGCACAACTGCAGCGGTTCCGCTTTTTCAAGTGCTTCGCGGGCAGCCGTGTAATCACCCGGGTCTTCGCGTCCGTCAACCCATTTGTCCAGAATCTGGAGTGCTGCCGGGATATGCGATTCTAAGAGCGGCTTCCCGGTATAGGTATAGTTCTTTAAAAAGGCTTTAATGAGATTGCGCTTCTTGTGAAATTTTCTGCCGGTCAGCTCTGCCAGGTCTTGCCGGGAATAGAGATAGTCAAAGTTGTTGCGGTCCTCACGGATCTCAAACCCCATTGCCTTAAGTTGTTCGGTTCCAGACTCGGGAACGCATTTGAGTGTTCCAAAATCGGCAAACAGGCGGTCCAGGACGGGGCGCTCCGGTAAGCCAAAGGGCAGCATGAAGAAAGAGATGTCCGCATCTTTACCGGAAAAGAACAACCGGCCATCCGGCAGGCGAGCCACACGGTAGTGGTGATCCCACCTGAAAAGGTAAAGGTTGGCAAAGGTGTATTCGGACACGCCGTCCGGCAGTTGCTGCAACAGCGGGTGCAGTTCCGGCCGCAGGTCAAGGCTCAGTTCCACGGATTCAGGGTATAGCGGTATCAACAGCAGACCTCCTTGGGTTGTCTTTCGGGCATACAACCGTTATAATTGGACTTTACAATTACTTGGGAAGCATATTCTCAGGCATCAGAACCGCAACTACCTCGCCCCGGGCACACACTTTTCCGCCGGCCCGCACCTCTATGGACACGACCACTTTGCGAGGTTTTACCTCTTTCACCCGGCCACGAGCTTCAAGAGGGCCATCGATTGGTGTGGGCCTTAAGAAATCCACATGCAGTGAGGCGGTGACAAACCGCAGCGCCGGCAGGGTGCCCATTTCCCGTTTTTCAGACCGGTAGGCCGCGGCCGAAGCGGTGCCGGTTCCGTGGCAATCGATAATAGACGCCAGCAAACCACCATACACGAAACCCGGAATGGCCGTGTGAAAGGGCTGCGGGGTAACAACCGCCACACTTTCATCTCCATCCCAGTAACTTTTCAGCTGCAAGCCATGCTCGTTGAGGCGTCCACATCCGTAGCAGTGACTGACGTCCTCGGGGTAAGTATCTTGAAATGCTGTTTGCGACATGTGTACAGGACCTTTCTTGTAGTGGTAAGTGTTTGAATGTGAAGTTTCAAGTATCTGGTCTGGTTCTGCAAACAGATACTCCGGGTTTTCAGAAATTAACTCCTCCCGGCTGCCATAGCCCCACAGGACCCCGGCCGCAGCCAGTCCATTGCGATGGGCAGCTGATAGATCCACGTTGCGGTCACCGATCATAAGCGCTTTTTCCGGCAGGCGCTGCCGGGCCCGTAAATCACGCAACTGCCGCCATTTGGGAATGCCCACGTCACCCCCGTCCACAAATTCAAAATAATGGCGAATACCAAACAATTTCAGGATGGATTCCGCGAAATCGACCCGTTTACTGGTGCAGACCGCCAGTTTGGCGTCCCTGGTCTGCAAAGCCTGCAGCATAGACTTGATGCCGGGGTAAAGTATGTTTTCGGCATAGCCGGAGCGGGCATACTTCTGGCGGTATTTGGCTATCAGGGCCTGGATATGCATCTCATCTTTGGATCCGGTAATCTGCCGGAAAGCAAAATCAAGGGGTGGTCCGATATAAGCATCCACCCTGTCCGCCGAGATAGGGGCGTACCCGAACGCGGTCAGGGCATAGTTGGTTGAACGAACAATGCCCGCCTTGGGGTCACTCAACGTACCGTCCAGGTCAAAAACCAGATATTCGTAAGTCATGCCAGGTATCCCTCCCTGCAGGGTTGGTCTATCGTAGCATTCATGGCCGCCTTTCGCAACGCCAGCCAAACCTCTTAAAACAGCCCGCGGATTTGAGCAGATAACCGCCCCGGCAGACCGGGTGTTTATCCCTTTTGGCTAAAATATCTTTGGCGCCTTCTGGGCCGGCCATTATGCTGCTGAAAAACTGGGCTGCGAGGTGGTCCCCGGGGGCGTTCTGGATACCCAGTCCCGCCTATTAAAAATTCAAGAATTGAAAGCGACCGCCATGATGGCCACCCCCACTTATGTACTGGGAATGGCGGATGTCGCCAAAACTAAAATGGATATCGACCCCATCCACCTGGGCATCTCTAAAATTACCTGTGCCGGCGAAGCCGGTGCCTGTATTCCGGCGACAAAAAAACGGATGGAACAAGCCTGGAACGCCAAAGTGTACGACCATGCCGGGGCCACCGAAATCGGTGCGTGGTCCTATGAATGCAGTCACCAACCCGGTGGATTGCATGTCAACGAGGCCTTTTTCCTGGTTGAGATTGAGGACATTGAAACAGGCGACATTATAGAAGAACCCGGACGCAGGGGTAAAATGGTCATCACCGTTCTGGACCGGATGGCTCAGCCCTGTATCCGGTTTGACGACAAGGATGTCATCGAATGGGATGAGAAACCCTGCGACTGCGGGAGCACCTTCCGTTTGATAAAAGGCGGTGTCATCGGCCGCTCGGACAGCATCACCAGAGTAAAGAGCGTCCTGCTCTCGCCGGCAGCCATCGAGGAGGTCGTCCGGAGTATTGATGAACTGGGAGATGAGTACGAAGTGAAAGCCAAACGGTTTAAGAACCTCCGAAAAGCAAAAAAATGACCGGAGAATCAAACACATACCAACAGTTGAAAGCGCAGATCAAGGATTTAAAATCTGCTGCGAAAATCCTGGGTGAAACCGGCCGTGAGATCCCCACTGTCATGCGAAACATCATCCGGATTAAAGCCAGCGTGAAAATGCTGGGACTCAACATTGTCGACGCTCTGGAAATCGAAGAAAACGACATGAGTCCTTGAATTATAATTTATTGTATAGTAGCTACATTTTAGCTTTTATGTAATGGCCCAAATCTTGTTCAACAGAACGAAAGCGTCCATTAAAACAAGAAAACAGCAGGCGTATATCACGTTGTTTTCCGAGTAGTGTCCATAGAAGCATCGGTAAATATGAACGTATCCATTTGCAGTACTTAACCGAATTCTTATAAAAGGAGGGTTCACGATGAAACGTTTTTCACGGATGATGGTCATAACCATTGTCGCTGTGGCATTTATTTTTGCCTTTAGCCCGATTGCAGTTGCAAAAAGCTACAAACTTACCTACAGCAATTTTTTCCCGCCCACGCACATTCAGAGTAAACTGGCCGAGTCGTGGTGCCAGGAAGTTGAAAAAAGGACCGGGGGCAAGGTTAAAGTCGACTATTACCCGGGTCAGACCCTCACCAAGGCCAAACAATGTTATGACGGTACCGTAGAGGGACTTTCCGACATCGGGTTCTCTGTACTGGCCTATACCAGGGGCCGCTTTCCAGTGATATCTGCTGTGGATCTGCCCCTCGGATACACCAGCGGGCAGGCAGCCACTAAAATTGTGAATATGGTCTACAACAAGTATAAACCAAAAGAATTCAAAGATGTACAGGTTATGTACCTGCATGCCCACGGCCCTGGACTGGTCCACACCAAAAGCAAGGCCGTCAGAAAGATGGAAGACATGCAGGGCTTGAAATTCAGAGGGCACGGCACCAGCGCTCTGGTGGTCAAGGCGCTTGGCGGGACGCCGGTTCCCAAACCCATGCCGGAGACCTACGAGATGCTGCAAAAAGGCGTCGTCGATGGTGCCGTTTATCCCTTTGAATCAAATAAAGGCTGGAAACTGGGCGAGGTAACCCATTACGCCACCGCCGCGTTCGGTGCCGCCTACACAACTTCATTTTTTGTTGTCATGAACAAGGACAGGTGGGATGACCTGCCGGCTGATATTCAAAAGACCATCACCCAGATCAACCTTGAATGGGCCGATAAACATGGCAAGGCCTGGGACTCCAGTGACATGATCGGCATCAAGTATTTTCTGGATCAGGGCGGGCAGATTATCGGGGTGGACGAAAAAGAACAAGCCCGTTGGAAAAAGGCCGTCGCGCCGATCATCGATGAGTATGTGGCCAAAGCCAAAAAGAAGGGCATTCAGAACGCCCAGGAAATAGTAGATTTCATTATCGACAACCTGAATAAACTTCAATAGTAGCCGGCGGTAAACAGGGGGGCCTTGATAGGTCCCCTGTTTTTCAAATGCCAAATCGTGTCAGGAATGGAATTCATGGAAGCAATTTTCAAATGTGTGGCCGGCTTACGTTCTCTTTTAAAAGTTGCCGGCGCGGTGGCCCTGACAGGCATGATGCTGCTGACCTGTGCGGATGTTGTGGGGCGTTACCTGGGGAAACCGATATTCGGATCGGTTGAGCTCGTCGGCTTTCTGGCCACCTTGACCGCAGCCCTGGCCCTGCCTTATGCCCATGCCAAGAAAAGTCATATCGGTGTGGAAATTCTGGTGCAGAAGTTGTCACCCAGGACCCAGATGATCATAGAACTATGCACGAACATCGTTGCACTGGCATTTTTCACAATTGTTACCTGGCGCATGTATGTATATGCCAACACGTTCCGGGAATCTGGCGAAGTTTCCATGAACCTTGAGTTTCCGGAACATGTCATCATCTACCTCACGGCCTTTTGCTTTTTGATTTTTGCTTTGACTATCCTGGAAGACATCGTAAACGCCTTTAAGCTGCTACTGGAAAAGAAATGAGCCCTACTCTGGTTGGTATTATCGGCATCGTTCTGATGCTGGCTATTTTTATGACCCGTATGCCCGTTGCCTACGTTATGGCCCTGGTTGGCTGGGTTGGTTTCAGCACCATGATTTCCCTTAAAGGCGGTTTAAACCTGCTATCCAGGAATATCTATGAGTCTTTTTCTTCGTATGGGTTAACCACGATCCCCCTGTTTATTCTCATGGGACAGCTGGCCTTTAATGCTGGTATTGGCCGCCGGCTCTATGACACGGCCTATAAATTCCTGGGCAGTACCCGGGGAGGCCTGGCCATGGCCACGGTAACGGCCTGCACAGCCTTCGGGGCCGTCTGTGGTTCCAGTCCGGCCACCGCCGCCACCATGGCCACAGTCGGGCTTCCAGAGATGAAACGGTATGGATACGCCGATGAACTGGCCGCGGGCTCCGTCGCTTCAGGCGGAGGACTGGGCATGATTATGCCGCCCAGCGTGGTGTTGATTGTATATGGCATCCTTACCGAGCAGTCCATCGGGGCCCTGTTCGTCGCTGGAATCATTCCGGCCCTGGTCATGACCCTGCTGTTTATTATCACGGTTTACATTCAATGCCGCCGCCATCCCGAGCTGGGGCCTCCCGGAGACAAATTTTCTTGGGGCCAGAGATTCAAATCCCTTTCCGGTATGGCGGATACGCTGATTGTATTTGCCCTGGTCATGGGTGGCCTATTCTTCGGTTTTTTTACGCCCACCGAGGCCGCTTCTGTCGGGGCTTTCGGCGTGTTAGCCGTTTCGGTTATCCGGCGGAGACTTTCCTGGCAGGGCTTTGTCAACTCACTGTATGAAACTTTGCGGACATCCTGCATGGTGATGTTTCTGATCGCCGGGGCGGTTGTGTTCGGTAAATTCCTGGCTGTCACCCGGATTCCGTTTGATCTCGCCGCATGGGTGGGTGGCCTCGCCCTGCCCTCCTTTCTCATTCTTACGGCGGTTATCCTGGTCTACTTTATCGGTGGATGTGTTATGGATGCCCTGGCCCTGGTGATGCTGACCATTCCCATTTTTTATCCTGTGGTGATTGAACAGCTGGGATATGATCCCATCTGGTTCGGGATCATTATTGTGCTGATCACCCAGATGGGAGTAATCACGCCGCCCGTGGGTATCAATGTTTATGTGGTTTTCGGGGTCTCCAAGGGAGCGGTGGGCGGCATTGCCCTGGAATCCATCTTCAAAGGGATCTTACCTTTTCTGGTTGCCATTGTGGTCGGAATCATCTTCATGATAGTCTTTCCAGCTATTGTTACGTATCTGCCGAACCTGATGTATTGATCGTTGCCGCAAGAAAGTATTGCGAGACACAACACTATGGCACCGGCATACCCCCCATACAATTTTTCCCGGGAGAATACCCGCTGCGAAATGCCTGCCACTGGGTCGTGAAATGGGTCTTGTTTTTGGGGGATATCTTACGGGCATTGCGGCAGTCCAGCCGGTGGAAACGCTTTGAACGTTTGTTCCCGACAACCCGGCCGCCCCTGCGGCTCAGGGGCCCCCAAATTCCTTTGGTGCCGTGCATGGCTATCAGCTGGGTTTCAAGCAGGCCCTGAAAATGGCGCAAATTCGGAGATTTGAAAAGGCAGTAAGCCATCCCGGATGACAGCATGGCCTGATTGACCAGGATTCCCTTATCATTGTACACATAGGCCAGCAGGCGGCCATAGCGGTCGAATCCCTGCCGGTCGTATTCCAGGTACACCCGACCGCTGCCGATCAGTTCGGCGTTGCGGCGGGTGGCCGCAGCCCCAAATGGCTCTGCCGGTTTGTTTTTATGGGCAATTTCAGGAGCATTGATGCCGATGTAGCGCACAAACCGACCGTCTGTGAGCAGGAGGGTGTCCCCGTCAATAACCGCCTTGACCCGGTGTCTTTCCCCGGCGCAGACCGCAGGGGGTATGTACGTCAGAAAGACGAAAACGGCTGCCGCGACAATACATCTGTTCCATAATATTCTCAATAGAGGGACTCTTTTTTTCACCGGCGACCGGCGTGTCGCAGGGCTGTTGGCCGGGCATCAGTCCTGCAGGCCGCAAACCCGGATCGCCGCCCGGTCCAGCATCGCGGGCAAACCGCCCTTCTCTTCCGGGGTAAACCCGAGGGTTTGGGACCAGACCCGATCATCTTCCATGCAGTAGTAGACCAGCACTTCCGGGGCGAGAGCCTTAATTCGGGCGGCTACTTTTTTGTACAATGCTATCCTGAGCGGCTTGAAATAGCGCATTTTTCCATCCAGGCCCGTAATAAACTCACCATAGGGGATGGTGGAATCTGGAAACCTGCGGGATATGATCTTTTTCAGGGCCGGCATGAACCGGAAACTGCCCAGGCTGATCCAGGCCACATTCTCCGGTGACACATGCTTAAATATCAGATCAACTACGTCACAATAGGCCGCCTCACAGCCTTCGTAAATTATCATCGGGTCAAAATGAAACGCCAGCGGGTACCCTAGCCCCTCCATTTGAGCAGCTGTTGCCAGCCGGGCGTTCAGCGAGGCGGTGCCTCTCTCCTGGGTCTTGATGATCTCCGGGGTATTCACCGACCAGGCCAGGATGGTTTTGCGGTTATGCGCCAGGGGCTTCAGGTTTTCAACGGCAATGCTTTTGGTCTTCAGCTCCAGGACACAGTGTGCCTGCCGTGCAAATTCCGGAACGATCAGGGCCGCAAAATCAGTCCAGTATTCCCATATCAGGCTGTCGGTAAACTCGCCGGTACCAATCCGGGAAACTGTTTTTTGCCTGAAATGGTGCTTCAGTTGCTGCAGCATTTCAGTATGGTTTATAAAAAATTGCAGTACCGGGGGGTGAAAATAGGACTGCAAAATGCAGTAGGCACAATCCATGGTACAGAAGGTGCCCACGTGCAGGATCATGTAGCCGCAACAGGTATATGTTCTGGTTCCCGGGCATTTCTTTAAAAAGGCGCCCCGGTTGCGGGTCAGAAAAAGGATCTCCTTGGCGGCCTGAATCGGGTCCGGGGCAGAGGAAACAGCCTGGTATACTTGCGTGTGGTCTTCAATGACAGTTGCTTTAAGGCCGAGTTTGGACTCAAACGAGTTGACATACGGATGGCTTATCACATCGGTATCGACATATAGTTTCGAAATGGACATAGCGGCCTGATATCAGGGCATGCCGACAAAATCAAACTCTAATTTGGTTTGATATTTCTCGATGCGCTTGAAGATTTCCTTGAGCATGGTCTGCTCTATGGGGGAAAGCTTCTTGGGTTTGACATAATTGTCCGGCGCGCGGTTTTCATCTATACAGGCCGTTATCTGACGCACAAAGCGCAACTGCAGCAAAAAACGGTAGGCCTGCTCAAGATCTTGGTATTCGGACCAATTCAGGACTTTGGCATGATAGAGCAGGCGTAGTCTCTCCAGGGTGTTGGTTTCGTCCAGCCTGTTTTTCAACGCATAGATCCGGGCCAGATCCACGATGGGCATCATGGCCATTTTTATGTCGAAAGCGTCCTTGTGTTCACCTTTGGATTCAACCACAAAATTACGAAAAAAACCGATGGGCGGTTTAAAATGCATGGCATTTTCCGTAAGGTGCCTGAAAAATCCAGGCCAGCCTGAAAGGGAACTGAAAAGGTATTTCCGGAGTTCGTCAATCAGCCCCATCTCCCCGTACCCGCCCCTGAAATCAAAAAAAATGCTGGAATGCAAGAGGGTTTCGGGCTCCGGGGCGTAAATCCACTCTTTGAATTTCTTCTGCCACTCGGAAAGGCTCAGGCACCATTGCGGGTTTTTGGCCATAACCCCGCCGTTGCAAAACGTGTATCCGGCTTGATCAAGCCGGTCGCATATCTTTTCCCCAAGCTTCAGAAAATAGGCTCTCACACTTTTTAACTGCCGGGCGGGTACGTTTTCAAAAATGATGGCATTATCCTGGTCGGTTTTCAAGGTTTGCTCTTTGCGGCCCTCGCTGCCCAAAATCATAAACACGAATTTAACCGGCGGCGGGTCGCTCTCCTGTAGCGTGATTTCAACTACTTTTTTTAAGATGGCGTCGGACAGGGTCGTGATCAGACGGGTGACGTTGTCCGCTTTGGCCCCGGAATTGATCAGCCCCTGGATCAGCCGGGGCAGTTTTGCATGCTTATCGACAATTTCCGACACAGAGGTGGCCTCTTTGATCTCTTTGATCAGGGTCATGGGCGACTGTCCCTGGGTTCTGAGGAGGTCCTGGCTGGTGACAACGCCAACCACATTTTTGACGGGATCCTCGACCGCAAGATGTTTAACCCCCTTTTGCATCATTTCCATGAGGGCTTCAAAGACCGTCGCCCGTTCCGGTATGACCGCCAGGGGGGCAGACATGATGGCCGTCACGGGAGCCGCTGTGTCGAGACCGGCGGCGATCACCTTGTTTCTCAGATCGTAATCCGTCACCACACCGCGCACCTTCCCGTTCTTCTCTTTAACAAAGATGGAGCTGCACCTTTTACGACTCATTTCCAGCGCTGCGTCGCGGATCGAGCTGCCTTCCTCGCAGGCTACCAATGTGCGCGTGAATATCCCGGATATGTCGAGGTTGAACATCTGCAACTCTGCTTCCCTGGGGCGCATGCTCTGGGCCACGATGGCGGCGTAGGAGCGGTCCAGCATCCGTTTCCCGAACGTATCGGTAAAATACTCGGAAAAGGCCGCGTGGGCTTTGCACAGCTGGACAAACCGCTTGCGCGGCAAAATGTAGAAACTGGTATCCTCGGTAGTGCGCAGTGTTCGAACGGCGATTCCGTTATTGAGCAGTATCGATATCCCGCCGAAGATATCCCCTTCTGCCAGGATTGCCTTGAGAATCTGCTGGCCCTTCTTTTCAAAGTAGCGTTCCGCCGCGCCCTCTTGGAAGATATAAAGATATTCGACCGTGGAGCGGTCCTGGATGAACAGGACCGTTCCCTGGGAATACTTCACCAGGGACGTCTCGGCGGCAACCTCGCCGAGGGCCTCTTCCGGGAGGAAAGTAAAAGGAATCGTATTGGCCAGAGTGTGCAGGGCCTGCGAGGTGGTGAAAAGTGCGGCATAGGAGTCGTTCAGCATTCTTGCGCTGAATTTGTCCACAAAGTACTTCCGGAACGCTTTGTGCTGGTCACAGATGTTCAGAAAATTTTTTTTCGGTATCGTGATAACCTGGCAATCGGTCTGAGTACGCGAGGTGCGCGCGGACACACCGCCATTCATCAGGATGGAGATACCGCCAAACACATCCCCGGGTTCAAGCGTTCCCCCCATCAACTTTTCACCCTTATTGTCGAAGTAAAGCTCGAGCAGTCCTTTTTCAATCACATAAATCCGGTCTATGTCGGAACGGCCCTGGGTGGTAAGAACGGTGCCGGCTTTTATCCTATTCTGGTCGGCCACCCGGCTGAGCGTGGTGATCTCTTTTTCCGGCAGCTTTGAAAACAGGGGATGTCTTCCCAAATAAAGCTCCATCTCAATACTTGAGCTTGGCATAATACGATTTCCTTGAGGCGCTGACAGCTTCCCCCAGGGTCCGAATACCCATGTTCGCCAATAGGGGAACCATTTTTATGAACAAACCGGCCGCGGCAAGCGCATCGCCCAGGGCCGTATGTCTGCCCTTGACGGTAACGCCCAGGCGCTCGGCAATACGCTCGAGAGAGTGATCCTTGTGGCTGGGGTGGACCACGGTGGACAAGAGCATGGTATCGAGCACCGCGTTTGTGAAGACGGTGCCGGTCTCGGCCTGCTTCATCTCCAGCATGGTCATGTCAAACGCGATGTTGTGCCCGATGAGAACCGTATCTTTGGAGAAAAGGTAAAATTCCGGCAGGACCGTGCCGATATCGGGCTGACCCACGAGCATACCGGGCTGAATACCGTGAATTTTAACCGATTCCCACGGCACGTGCCGGTGCGGATCTACCAGCTGGTCAAACCGGTCTTCCGGCTGAATGCGCTGGTTGACGATCCGGACGGCGCCGATTGAGATGATCTCATCTCCGCCCCTGGGGTCCAGGCCGGTCGTCTCAGTATCGAATACCGTGTACACCAGTTTATTTAAAAACTTATCGTCGGCGGACCGGTCCTGGTTGGCGCCGCCAAACAGATCAAAATCATAAAATTCCGGCCGGCCAACGGAAAGCATGGGAATATTTTCATCTGCCGGTATATCGCGAGGGCTTATCACGGGCAGCACCAGCCGGATTTGATGCTCACCCGGCCCAGGCCCGGCTGATTTCAACAAAAGATCCGCACTGTGTTTTTTCAGCACCTCTCCCACCCGGGCCGGCAGTGACTCGCCGCTGAAGCTGACGCGTTCATCCCGCCATTGATGGATATACTCCCGGTCCAGCGCTTTGCCCGTCCACCCGATGGCTAAATGGACCAGCTCGCCTTCACCGCCTATAACCGCATCGAAGCGGCTGCAGCCGGTCGTGTTTTGCAGCTGTTCAAGTAAAAAGAGAACCAGGGCAATGAGCGGGAAGCTGTCGCCCCGAAACCATTTGGGCTCCGTCGGGCAATGAAATGTCAGTTCAATGTCCAGCAGGTTTTCGGCGCGGCTCTGAACGGCGTTGGTGATATCACGCATGCGCATGGGAATCAGGGACCATTTGCCCCTGACCCGGTCCGGTATTTCGCGATCCGTTACATTTAACAGCTTGCCCAGGGAGAGCGTTTCGTTGTGGATAATATCGATGAACTTATTTTTCTGCGCTTTTTCCATCCCATCAAATTCAAGAATTGCCTCCACGGCGGCTCTTATCCCCCCAATGGATGCCCGGGTGCCGATCGTGAGCTGGCGCATCAGAAAATCGATTTTGTTTTCCGTTTCAACCCGGCGTGAGATATCCGCCGCGATAAACATGAAACCGGTCAATTCTTTCACGTGATCCAGAATCGGCACCCCCTCCACCCGCAGCATGGTTCCCTGGGGGCCGCTGACAATAAAACTGGTGGAAGGATTGTCTGCGGCCGTATTTAGCCGCTCCACGATGACATCCATCGCGTGGATCACGACGGGCTTGTCGATGATGTTGAAAATGTATCTTCCAAGACCAATGTGTTTTCCGCCGGCTTGCTTTGCCGCGGACCGGTCGGCCGGATTTTGGTCCTGGTTGAAATGTTTCCGTGCGGCCAGATTGAAAAGGATAATCCGGCCGTCCGTATCGCATATGAAGATGCCGTGGGGCAGTTGTGAAATGACGGCCGCCAGAACCTTGTTTTCACCTTCCGAATCAACTAGCGCCGCTTGCACCCGGACGTCCATCTCTCTTTTCAGCTTTTGATAGTTCTCGGCGCCTTCATTTATCGCCGCTACCAGTTCCAGCACATCAGCCTGCCCCTCCATCTTGATGCGGTGCGATGGATTGGCCGAAAGAATTAGCCGGGTTTCATCTTTTATTTTTCTAAAAGGCAGGATAAAATTTTGAAGGAGTCCGTCAAGCAGAAATCCCATGACCACTACGAGCAAAAAGGCACTGGCAAAGAAATAGTTCAGGTTTCTGTTGAAAAGGTCTAAAAGCAAGTGCTGCTGGGCATAGTCCAGGCCGCCCCAGATTCGCCAGGCAATAAACAGTACGGTAGCAATGATGACGGTTAAGGAGAGGAAAACAAAAGGCCAGAATCTGTTTCTGAAAGAAATCATGCGCCGTCGAGCAGGTCCTTGGTGTGCTGTATGATTTCAACATTGGAGAAGGGTTTGGTAATATAGGCGTCAGCCCCCAGGATCATACCTTTGGCAATGTCTACGCCACGCCCTTTGGCAGTTAGAAAGATAACTTTAATGTCGCGCCACTCGGGGTTAAGCCTTATTATCTCACAGACCTCATAACCATCGATGCCCGGCAGCATAATATCCAAAAGCACCAGCGCCGGTTTGTCTTTGGCGATAATTTCGATCGATTCTTCACCGCTTTGCGCAACAAGCACTTCGTACCCGTTCTGCTCCAACAGGAACTCGAGGGGAACGACTATGTTCGGCTCATCATCGACGATCAGTATCTTAGGGGGCATGATTGATAAGGTGTTGCTTTTTGTATGCGGTGAAGCTTGAAATTTTTGACTGGGATGCGGCGATCGGAAACATCATCTTCCGTGTGGCGAAATGCCTATTCTCACCCGGATAACAGAAACTTAAATCACGCTAACAAATGCGGTACTTCTTGTCAACCGGGCATTTTTCAAATGGCGTCTACAACGTTTTTTCTTCCACTGGGTACCCGATTTTTCAATGCAATTCACACCGGTTTGATGAGCCTGACCACCTGTCCGACCCATCTACCACCTCCCGGATAACTGCGAGAGGATTAATCACACGCCACAGTAGAACTTTGCCCGGAATTGATTTGCATTACCCCCGTGGTTAGGTTTATACTATGGTTCATGCAGCCGGATATCGTTGGATGCCGTAGTCTAAACAACCCCGGGATGTGAAATCGTTCCGCTGGAACCTGCCGGTGCCTGTTGACACGGATTATAGCTAAACCGGCTCGCGGGAACGCAAACCCTCTACCTGCATCACACGCAGCCAAGGTCAGGCCTCAGAATGGATGAAAACGCCTCCCCCAAGTGGCGGCATCTGCTGCTATTTATCGGGGGCACCTTTATCTCGGTCGGGGTGCTGCTCTATCTGGCGGAGCTCTACTTTCCGAATACCGCCTCAACGGTCATGCCGCACAACGACCATGTCACGCGCCGCTTCTTCAAACTTCCCAATTGGGCAACGTTGGGATTTCGGCCGCTCTACGACCCGGCGACACAAACGATAACTCTGAGATTGAATGAGTCTTTTGAAATTGAAGGACTACGGGTAACCTACCGCGGACTCAGCGACAAAGACACGTTCAATCTGGAAGTGCGCCTACTTGCGTTTGACCGCGAAACCCCCTTTCACTACCGGCTTCCTATTGATCAGGCCAAAGAGGAATTTCAACTGGCCCGTCGAAAATTCAGGTTGATATCCGCCAAACGGAATCGATTCGCGTTCCGCCACCAGTTCGAAACAAGCCTTAAATAATACACGCCCCACCATCTCGGAGAGAGACCGCAGGCTGGAGACAGTTTTTAGCTGCACGCAATCAGCGGCCAGACTGGAGGCTCTATGGATAGGGCCTGGATATTTTAAACGCAGCAAACATGATCACGATCAAGACACCCTGAAAAAAGGTGGCCGCAACCCAGCTTACCATGCAGAAAACCGCCGCCTTGGTGGTGCTGGAAATATGCAGGGCCTGTTTGACCCCGATAGCCGCCGCGACAATCATCCAGATCGAAGTTGCCACGAAAACGCCCCCGGTGATGGGCGTAAACAATCCCAGAATACGCAGAATGCCGGGGGCGCAGGCAAACGCCATCACCCGCATCACTGCCTTCCGGTCAACCGGAGTGTCCGCTTCACTCAAAAACCGGGACCCGAAATAAAAAATGGTGAACGCCCAGACATACCAGGCAATCAGGGTTGTAATGGTACAGATGTTGACTGCCGTTGCCCCGGCCCGGCTGAAGGTGCCAAATCCAGCGGCGATCGCAAAAAACCCCACTGTCCATACAGAATGTCCAAAGCTGGTAGGATCCGCTACAGCCTCTGCATACAAGGATGGATCCAGTTTGGCGGCCCTTACCATGCGGTCTACAAGCTTACTCATGTAATCCTCTTAATCAGCGTCTCGAATGTGGTTGGTCTGTGCCGCTTTGCGGTTATATGAGAGGGTTCGGTTATAGGGTGCGCCGGACCCCATCTTTACGGTTCAAGTGAAAAGCCTAAATTGGCCGCGCGGTATTAGACGAAGGCTGTTAAGCCGGTGCAGCCAGCCCTCATCCGGAACCCACCTGTTTTTTCAATGCCTCCAGGTGCCTGCGGATTCCCTTGTCGGTGTTGGGTTCGTTGGAAAACAGACGTTTGACGAAAGTCGGCGGGTTATCGATTTTGGGATCGAGTGCCAGGGCTTTTTCATAGTCAGCGATGGCTTTTTGGGCCTCTCCCAGGTGGGCATAGGCAATTCCCCGGTTTACATAAGCATTGGTCAGTTTGGGATCTAGATCAAGGGCCCGGTGGTAATCAGCGAGGGAACGCTCCCATTTGCCAATTGTGTTGAGGGCATTGGCCCTCCCGAGGTACCCGGTGGCATCTTGGGGATCAAGCTCGATGGCACGCTCGAAGCTTTCAAGAGCTTTTTCGGGTTTGCCCCTATTCAAACTGGCAATGCCGTCCATGATGGCGTTTTCATATTCGGACATGGTGACCCCGCATCCGGCAATGCCGACGGAAACAATGACGATGATCAATAGGTGATGTATTTTCATGGTGCCTGTATAGTCGCTTTTTGATGAAAAATAAAATAAAAAAAGAGGGGGAAGCGGGATCGCTTCCCCCTCTGGTCATGTGGTTGAAGAAGGGCTTGTTCCACCGGATCACGGAATCGTATGCGGTGAAATCCGCGCGCTACTCCTACTTGTCGTAAATGTCGTGCTTGAGGACATCCACTTCCCCGGTGATGTCGGTTGACATCTTGCACTTGTATGCCAAAAACCACATCATGCCAATACCTAGGACCCACCAGATGATCTGCCAGATCCAGATGGAGGGCATGCCGAACATCCAGGTTGAGTGATTCAGCGGATCACCGAAAAGCGTGTTCCCGATGACGCATGCGGGACCAATGGCGAACATGTACCACACCAGGGTGATGATCCATGCTATGGGGACCAGTTTCTTGGTGTCACCCTTCCATCCGGCATGTTCATAGATGAAGTCATGGTAGCTCTGGCGACGCGCCTGCTCTGTTTCATCCGGCTGCGTGAGCATGCTGACGAGAATGGCCACGGGCAGGTTGAAAATAATACCCCATCCGGCGCAGTGCAGGGTCAACGGGTAGGCGCCCCAGGGAAGGCCGAGCTTGAACTTGAAGGTCAAGGTGACGGCGATAATCCCGCAGGCCAGCCCGGCAACAATCCCCTGCCGGGTAAACCAGGGCACGTAACAGACCGCGATCAGGGCCGGATACATCATGAACCCGTAGGAAACGGCCAACCCGCCGAGCATAACGATGGCACCCGGCACAATGGAAGCAAATGTCAGGGCGCTCAACCCGATGATCAACACCATATAGCGGCCGTAAACGATCTGCTGTGCGGCAGTCATATCCGGTTTGATGTAAACTTTTATGATGTCACGGGTGAGCATGCCGCTACAGGTGGACATGTAGGCGGCGCCCGTGGATTGCATGGCGGCCAG
>CAZWPX010000034.1:0-54304 GCA_964636125.1 uncultured Desulfobacterales bacterium
GGCAGGGTCGCTGGTGTAGACGTCGTAAAAATCGGTATTAAAATAAACCGTCATATCTCTCCTGTCCAGGGTAATCATCC
Organism: uncultured Desulfobacterales bacterium; assembly: GCA_964636125.1. Lineage (GTDB taxonomy): Bacteria > Desulfobacterota > Desulfobacteria > Desulfobacterales > CAJINA01 > CAJINA01. The sequence goes on from CAZWPX010000034.1 coordinate 81, forward strand.
TTTGTTATATTGGCATCAAAAAACTATATACCACAGCCTTTGGAATGAAGATTAAATGTTTTTAATGTGACTCCTGCGTCTGAAAAATAACAATTTCGGCAGTACTGCGCAGACCGACTCGCCCCGTAGGCGTTCCTGTGTTCATCGATGAAAATCGTCATCGCTTCGGTCGGCAGTCGAGCTGCGCCTGTGCGAAATATGCGGACGCCTTGCGCAGGATATCGTTGGCGCGGCGCAGTTCACGGTTCTCCCGTTCAAGCGCCTTGATCCTGGCGCGCTCATCGCTGGTCACCCCGGCACGCCGCCCCGAATCAATTTCAGCACGACGAACCCATTTGCGAAGTGTCTCGGCGGTGCAGCCGATTTTGGTCGCAATTGAAACCACCGCCTGCCACTGCGAGGGGTACTCGCGTTGATGTTCAAAACCATCCGGACTGCTCGTTCTCTAACATCTGGTGAATATCTGATTGATTTTGACATGACTCCATCCTCTCAAACTCTGGAGTCTCCGTCAAACCCGGGGCGGTTCACCAGGCCGGCGGCAAGGTGAAGAAAGGACTAATCAAACAGATGATACGATCAATAGCCTTTTTAAGCTCTGATGAGTACCCGCCAAAGGTCACAGGTGTTAAAAAAATCAATAAATCACTTTTGATAAACTCTATTTAATAAGGGTAATCTCAAATTTGGAAGGGGCTTGGATTTGAGTATATTACAAAGTTTCCGCACCACCTGCACCGGTATTCAGCTACGCATACCGTAAGGCTTCCAATCCTTGTGCACATTGAGCAAAATTATTTTTCACTGCAAGCCAGCATGCTCCAGCAAGACAAAGAATTACGGCGGTTACCTTATTCTGAATAAGGATTCCGTAATAATGAAAATCATCGTCTTCCTGCTTGGTTTCGGATTGATTGCTTATGGCACCTGTTTTAACCTTTATACCCGTCAATCAGTCAACGCTTGGAACTCTAATTCTGACTTTGGTGAAGTAAATCGGTTTATGTTGCAGGCAATTTTACAGTTTTGACAGATTGTGATATGGCCGTGAGAGTATGGACACAGAAATTTACAAACGACTCGCCAACCGCCTTGATCGCCTCCCCGGTGGATTTCCCGCCACAGACAGCGGGGTTGAAATCAGGATCTTAAAACGCCTTTTTACGCCCGACCAGGCAGAACTGGCCTGCCATCTGACCTTGTTGTCTGAAACCGTGCCGGTGATTGCTTTGCGAAGCGGCCTGCCGGTTGAGAAAACCGCTGCCCTGCTGACGAAAATGGCCCACAAGGGCCTTGTTTTCAAGTCTTCCGATCCGCCCCGCTACATGGCGGCCCAGTTTGTGGTCGGTATCTGGGAATACCAGGTGGGGCACCTGAACCCGGGACTGGTGGCCGATATGGAGCTATATTTTCCCTATCTCTTTGACGCCAGCGCGTGGCAGGCATCACCCCAGATGCGCACCATTCCTGTAGGGCGCAGCGTGGATGCCGGACTTGAAATCCTGCCGCATGAGAGGGCGGAAGCACTCATCGGGAAAAAAGAGAGTTTTGTCGTAACCCCCTGCATTTGCCGTAAAGAGCAAAAACTCATTGGTAAAGGCTGTGACCGTCCCCTAAAAGCCTGCATCTCCTTCGGGGCGGCTGAGTCATACTATATCGAGACCGGGGCCGGCCGCCGGGCGAGCCACGATGAAGTCCTGGAGATTTTAAAGCTGGCCGATAAAAGCGGCCTAGTGCTGCAGACCAGCAATGGCCGGGATATCTCCTGGATCTGCACCTGCTGCGGCTGCTGTTGCGGGGTGCTGCGCAACCTGAAACAATACCCGCGCCCTGCGGAGCTGGTGGCCGCGCCATTTATGGCCCGGCTGGACCCCTCGCTTTGCAACGGGTGTGGTGTCTGTGCGAAAAGATGCCAGATGAACGCCCTCAAGATCCATGACGACCGGGCAACCCTGAACCACGATGGCTGTATCGGCTGCGGCCTCTGTGTCTCAACCTGTGAAACCGGTGCCCTGGTGCTTGAGCGCAAACCTGTGAGGCAGCAGCCGCGGGTGCCGTTGAACACGGCCACATCCATGCTGCGGCTTGCATGGAAACGTAAGACTACCGGCCCGGGCGACCTTTTTAAGATGGTCCTGGCCTCGCAAAGAGACCGCCTGCGTGCGAAGCGACGTGTAAATATATAACGCTCTCAGGATAAAACCATCGCTGTGATGGTATAACCGTGGGAGGGACATCTGGCCGCGAAAAGCTCAACGGCCAGCCCCGGTATTCACGGCAAAATGCCGCTCCCACATGAAATCTGGTTCGGTAATTATCCAACAAGCCCTGAAAGGTTTACCCCGAAATGGGGAACGGATAACGCTGAACGGGGAACGCTGAACCTCACGTACAAAGACCTGTAAACAAAGCATCGAATATGGGACTTCGTTATCATTTTAACAAGGCGCGCAAAACGCTGAATCACCTGGCTCCCGAAGAGAGGCCGGTGCTTGAAGAAATCTGCCAGGACATTCAGCAGGCCGAAAAGGATTTGTTGCGGGCGGCCGAAAGTGCCCTTACAAAGTGCCGGTCGGCCTGCCGGGGGATTTGCTGCCGCAATGTTGATCTGGATGCTGTCCTGGACTAACCGGATTTTGTTTATATGAAGTTGAAATTCTTCCGGCTCAACTGGTTTCTCGGAACCCTGAAGTTTCGGAGATTGATCAGGTTTCTGGCCAGTTTGCCCAAAAGAAGGTTGAACCCAGAACGTTAGATCTGGAACTTTAAACAGCCGCCAGCAGGGCCGCGCCGATGGCGCCGTTGATCTGGGCATGGGAGGACACCACGATAGAGATCCCGGCCCTGTTTTCCAGTGCTCGCACCACACCGATATTCTTGGCCACCCCTCCGGTCATCATCACCGGTTCGGTCAGCCCGACCCTTTTGGCCATGGCCAGGACCCGGGAACCGATGGACTCGTGAATTCCGGCAATGATGTTCTCCCGCTTTTCTCCCCGGGCGATGAGCGAGATAACTTCCGACTCCGCGAAGACAGTGCAGAGGCTGCTGATGGCCGCCGGTGCATCCGCCTTTAAAGACATCTGCCCGAAGGCATCCAGGTCCGCTTCCAGGGCCCGGGCCATCACTTCTAAAAAACGCCCGGTTCCGGCCGCACATTTATCGTTCATGGCAAAGTCATTGACCCGTCCGGCACCATCCAGCGCGATGGCCTTGCTATCCTGCCCGCCGATATCTATAACCGAACGTACAGCCGCATCCTGAAAATGGGCGCCGGCGGCATGGCAGGTGATTTCTGTAATGGCCTTGTCGGCAAAATCGACACTGTTGCGGCCGTAACCGGTAGCCACGATGCGGTCGATGACGTCACCGGACAGGTCCAGTTCAGCCAGCAGGGCGTCATACACTTTCTGGCCCGCGTTTTTAGCGTTGTAGCCGGTCAGGATCACTTTTCCGGCCAGCAGCGCATTGTCTTTAACCACAGCCGCTTTGGCACTGATTGAACCCACATCGATTCCAACTGTCAACATAACACGCAACTCCTTTGCAATCCGACGGCTAGCTTGAAAGTGATTCCGATTTATCGCTCTTCCCGGCCACGGGCAGCAGCGGTTTATAGAGAAATATCGCGATGATTCCGGCCAGGTACATGATCAGCCCGAACAGCCCGGAGGTGACAAACATGGAGCTGTAAAAATCGCCCATGGCATCTTGCAGCAGCAGGGCAATGGTCATGGCCAGGGCGCTGTTGCGCAGCCCGGTCTCCAGTGAAATTGCCCGGGTCTGGTAATTGTCAATCCCCAGCAGTTTGGAAAAAAGGATGCCGAACAACATACCCAGCATGGTCAGGGAAAAGATCGTCGTGTAGAATTTGAACCCGTAACGGGCCGTATCGGCAAAGATGTTCAGGTTGCTCAGTACACCGGCGATAATCAGTATCAGCAGGGCGATAATGCCGAGTGCTGAAAAAAACGGAGTGGCTTTCTCAGCGAAGGCCTGCCACTTGCCCCGGACCGCCATCCCCACGGCCAGTGGAATAATCACGAGGATCAAAATAGTCTGAATAACGATTTTTACAGGTATGTTAATCTCAGGCATGTCCGCGCAATACAGGGCCAGTAAAAGCGGTGTAAAGACAATCGACATCACCGTGGAAAATGAGGTCAGCGAAATTGAAAGGGCCAGGTCACCTTTGGCATAGTAGGTCATCAGGTTCGAAGTGACCCCGCCGGGTATCGCCGTGACCAGGATCATGCCCACGAAGATAAAGGGGTACTGCTCATAAAAACCCATCAGGCGTCCCAGGCACATGGCCAGAAGCGGCATAAAGCCGAACTGCAGCACCTCACCTAAGATAATCCCGCGCGGTTTGGTGAACACCAGGGCAAAATCTTTAAAGGTCAGGGTCATGCCCATGCCGACCATGACAAAAAATAACATCAGGATGATACATATCTTGAAGATCCGGTCGAGTTTCATCTGCTCGGGCCGGGTGGTGAACATGGCGAAGTTATAGGCGCTGCCATCTACCGCCGCCGATATGGTTTTAACTTTAAAAACCATCTTGTTTCCGGAGATCCCTTCCAGACCGGCATACACCGAGTCCGCGCCCTCGGCCAGGGCGGCGGGATCCGCTGGCAGGGAAAGGATAAAAAGATCGCCGTCCAATTTGCGCAGCAGGTAAAGCCTGACACTGCTTGCAGCCACCGCCTCTCCGCTTCTTTTTAAAATCCGCAGGTTCCCTACAAACTCACTCTCAGCCGCCCGGCTCCAGTCCAGCACGCGCGCATCGTTGTTCAGTTGTTCAAAAAGGGAAAAGTCTCCCTCGCCGATGGCAACTGCTGAGAGTTTGCTGTAAAGGGCAGCATTGTCGTCGGCTGCAATTCCTGCGGTCGGCAGCCACAATAACAGGGACATCAAAGCAACAACAAACCACTGAACCGGTTGAAAACTTTTCTCTTTTGATCGCCTCGCGCTCATCGCACCTCCTTAACTGGTGTCCGTCCATAACTGGTTACAGTCTGGACTTTAGCACCTCCATAAATGCATCAATCCGAGTTTCGACCTGGCTTTCTGAAAAATTGCGGGCGTCGGTCATGTCCGCCTCGATCATCAAAGACGGTATGCCTCTTTCCGCCTGTACGATTTTCTGGATATCATACTGCCCCAGGGAGTAGGGTTTGCAGCTGCGGTTGGAGTGCATCACCAGGCCATCCGCGTCGTAGCGGTCGATCATCTCAAGGACCTCCGCCGCCATGGCATCCACCCCGGTGTTCAGGTAGATACGGGAATACCCTTCCGCCATGGACCCGAGAAAATCCTTTTCATCCAGGTATTTCATGGAACTGCACCAGGCCGACGTATACGTGTCCGCAACCAGGCAGGCCCCGTGGTCGGCAAACTTTTCTGAAAGCCACCGGGTCCGGAACCAGACCGGCAGGTTGTCCCACAACAGCCTGATTTTTTCATCGGGCACCGCGCTGATGCCCTGGGCGACACGCACATTCATTTCAGCCAGCAGTTCGGTGTAGTAGTCCACGACCGTCCGGGTTCCGCGCAGGGTAACAATCAGGGCCAGGTGAAAAAATGCGTCGAACGCACTCATGGGGGCCGGTTTGTGCAAGGTGGTATCCAGCACGGCCTGCCACAAGTGCTGCCCTTCTATGGACAGGCGCCCCACCTCGGCCAGCCGGTCGTGGTCGAACGGTTTCCCGCAATGCGTTTCGAGAAAGGCGATATACTCGTCAAACTGCCGCCGCACGTAGCGTCGGGCTTCATCTGCAAACCCCGTGTGGCTGATGGGCGTATCCAGGATAAAAAGCGGCACCTTAAAATAGCGGGCCTGCACTTCGTACCATTTGAGAACCGTACCGCATATGTTGTTGCAGCAAACCAGCATGTCCGGCCGGGGCAGGCCGCCGATGGGACCCCCGTCGACAGTGGCACAGGCAATATCAGCCCGGGCATAGGAACACAGGTCACTGGCATAGCCCATCTCTTCGGCTTTTTCACACAGCTCAACGCCCATTTTGGAAGCCCCGATCATGGCTCCGTGATTCTCCGGGTAAACCGGAATCACATCCATGGCAATCAACGGCTCCACAGGACCGCCGCTGGTAATCCAGGCAATTTTTTTCCCGGACTGCTCGGTGGTCTTGGCCTCGATGTAGTAAGTGGTCATGATATCTTTCATCTTCTTGACGCACTTGATTTTCCGCCTTTCCTTTTCCGGATCCACAACCTTTTCTTTTTCAGTCATTTTTGCTCCCAAAACGATCTAAAATTTACTTTCCATGAACGCGGTGTTTAAAGCATTTCCATGAATGCCTCACACCGGGTCTGGAACTGGCCGCCGGCCGCATCCTGCTCTTCCATTTCATACAGCAGGCAGGGGATTTTTTCATCCGCAAGCATCTGCTTCAGGTACGGGTAGTCAAAGCCGTGGGGATCACAGAACTTTAAGTAAATAAAGATGACACCGTCCGAACCGCTCTCTTTAACTGTCCGGACCAGGTTCTCACCCCGATTTGTCATCCCCGCATGTTTGGCCGGACAGACATTGCGCCCGCTATAGCGATCGGCAATCGCCCCGAGGAGATCACTCCCGGGAGCTACGTTGCCTTCAAAAAAACGACTGCCCGTACACAGGTCATCGGCCACGATTGCACCGCCGGCCGTCTCAATGGCCCCATAAATATCCGGCATGTTGCAAAGTCCTCCGGAAAGAACAATCCGCTTGCCGGAAAAAGCATCCGTCGCCGCCTGCTCCAACTGGTTGGCAGTACTTTCGGCAAGGCCCAGAAATTCGCGGCGATCCATCACCATGGCCGCTTTGACCATGGCATGCATATCGGCCCCTTGCAGGCTTCCCGGCGCAGCCGTCCGGGCGGTATAGATACGGCGCATCACCGCACGGGTCCGGTTACAGATGTCCACGGCTGTTTCCAGGTCAGCAGTCGAAATTTCTTTTCCCAGGGCGGCTTCCAAGTCCTGTTTGAAGGTCCTCAGGACTGCCGTCATGTACTCTCTGGCGCTGTTGGTATTGAGCTTCACCGGCATCACCAGGTCCAGGTGAAAACCGGTTTTGACATTCATTCGCCAGATATCCGACAGCCGCTGGATCGAATCGCAGGTGTGGGGAAACACGACCCCATCCAGATAGTCCAGCCGGCCGGCCAGCACCTCTTCCAGGGCACCCCGTACCAGGCTGCAGCTGTATGCCTGCATGTGGGCATCCGCCCGTGAGATAGTCTGATCTGTCCCGAATATCCGATATCCCAGAGCACCGGAAGCAAGGATGATCTCTTCGGGTGCGTAGCTGCAAAAGGACCCCACAACCGGATTGCCCGACGCTTGTCTCCATTGCTGTGCATAAGCCGCCGGATCTGCGGCCACTTCCTTAAACCTGTTAAAACAGTCCATAATGTATTACTCCCCCGTGCATAGCATAGCCCGTGTAATCACTGTTGGGGCAAGGTTTCAAAGGTGGGTCTCAGCGACAGCGTCGGCCTTTTCCGGGCGAACCGCTGGCACGCTTTATCGTCTCATGGTCTTTTTAACGAACGGCGGTCGTATTGTCAACCAGCAGTTGCTTTTTTGTGGCTCAAATGGTATATACGATCAACATCAACCCAGACGTCAGGCGGGCGCAGTCGGCAACCGCTATACACCCTGGCCTACTTTGAACCATTGGATCCTCCTATGGCAAATAATGGCACCCTGCTGAAACTCAAAGAGAAAGAGCGCGAAACACGCCGGGAGCTGATCATCCAGGCAGCCCGAACCGTTTTCGGCCAAACAACCTATGATCGGGTCAGCATGGCCGAGATTGCCCGGGCCGCCGGTATTGCCAAAAGTTCAATCTATACCTATTTCAGCAGCCAGGAAGCCCTGTTTGTGGAAATCGCCGTCAGAGATACCAACCATTTTATCGAAACCCTTGAAAAGCAGGCGGGCGCTGAAGGCAACCTGCCCCTTGAAAGGGTCATCAACCATTTTCTGGAGTATTACATCACCCATGAAGCCCAATGGCGCATGATCACCCATTTCGCGCTGTATGGCAACAAAAGCAATGAATCGGTTGAGAAACTGGACCTGATCTCCCGCCGGCTGCTGGACCAGTATGCCGCTGTCTTCGTCAGGCTGGGTTATCCCGGTGATACCCGGCTTTTGGCCCACACCCTGTTTTCCTCTTTGAGCGGGATCCTGATCGCCTTCCGCAAATACCCGGGGCGCTCGGAAGCTGAAAAATTTGCCCACATGAAACGTATCGGACGCAGGTTTGAGAAGATGTTTCAGGCCCTGAAAGTACCTTAGTGCCCCTCCACAAACGGCATCTTTCGGCCCAGGGCGGCGTTTTCACTCTTTTGAAATCCTCGAAATAGCCCGCTATTACTGCGGTTTCAAAATTGCTCAAGCCTTGCCCTGAACCAAAATCTACCCTTTGTGGACAGACACTAACTGGAGTTTTGATGGCCGCGTCTTGACAAATCCAATCAATAAAGTTAATCATATTTTCAATCATATATCACAAGGAACCCGATGCCCGCAAAAAAACCCAAAAAACCGAGTCGCGAAGACCACACGCTCAAAGCCTTCAACGGTATCCGCCGCATGCTGTTTCATAACGAAATCGCACCCGGCCAGAAAATCGTTTACGGGGATCTGGCCCGGCAGCTGAGCATGAGTGCCACCCCGGTCATCCAGGCTCTCAAATGGCTCGAATTCCAGGGCATTGTCCGCCGGGAACCCAATCGCGGATATTTCACAGAACCGATCAGCCTCAAAGAGGTGCAGGAAATATATGATACGCGAGAATTGGTGGAGACCGCCCTGCTGCCCGGGATTATCGCCAACCTTGACGAGGCCGGCATCCTCCGGCTCAAGCGCGCCCTGGATGACCACCGCAATGCCTCTAACCAGGTTTACCTCAACGAGCGGCTCTTAAAGGATATGGGTTTTCACCTGACCCTGGCATCCCTGTCCGGATGCATGGTCCAGCAAAAAATTCTCAAAGACCTTTTCGACCTGCTCTATTTGAAATACCGGGGCAGCATCCTTTTCGTCAATTTCATGGATACCGTTGACAGCGCCCACCAGGATATCTTTGATGCCGTCACCCGGCACGATCTGCCGGGTGCCTGCGAGACCCTGGCGGCCCATATCACCGACGTCAAGCAGCATGTGCTGGAAGGGCTGGGCCGCATGATCGCTGAAAAGGAGGATTCCGCTTTTTAACGGCTGTCCATTTCTGAACAGCCACCTTTAAGTTTCCGGCCGGACAGCTTTGAAAACTGTTGACAGAGACGCTGACTCGAACTAATAAAATTTCGAATTTAATCTAATTTCCAATTATATAAATCAGGGGTTTCCATGAGTCTTTCTTTTATCGAGGGCAACGAAGCGGTCGCACTGGGTGCCATGGCCTCCGGGTGCCGGTTTTTTGCGGGCTATCCAATTACGCCGGCAACAACCATCTTAAACAATATGCTCAAATATCTGCCGCCCGCCGGGGGGGTCTGCCTCCAGGGCGAAGATGAGATCGCCTCAATTGGCTACTGCCTGGGCGCCTCCATGGCCGGTCTGAAGGTGATGACCGCCACCTCGGGGCCCGGCATCAGTCTTTACAGCGAACAGATCTCCTTCGCCATCGGCAGCGAGATCCCCATCGTCATTGTCAACATCCAAAGGCTGGGGCCCTCCACCGGCTCGGCCACCCTGGGGGCGGACGGGGATATTCAGTTCATGCGCTGGGGCAACAGTGGCGGCTTGCCGGTCATCGTCCTGGCCCCGGCCAATGCCCGGGAGTGTTACGAACTCACCCAACGCGCGTTCAACCTGGCGGAACGCTATCGCTGCCCGGTTTTTATCGCCTCCAATAAAGAGATCGCCATGACCAAAGAGAGCATTGACCTTGACGCTTTCACGGATCCCGAAACAATTGCCCGGAGCACAGCTCCTGCCGACTGCACTTACCTGCCGTTTGCCGCTCCCGAAGGCGGCAAAGTCCCCTGCTTCGAACCCATTGGCGGTGACATCCTTTCCCGGCAGACCTCATCAACCCATGGCCCCAACGGGTACATCACCACCGACCCGGACGAAATCAATACCAATGTGGAAAGGCTGCGGGACAAACTGATTTCCGACGTGGATACATTCACCTATTTCGATCTGTGGGAGGAAGCCGGCACGGATACCCTGCTGATTACCTACGGTGTCACCACCCGGGCAGCCCGGGCGGCCTGCGGCCGTCTGGAAAAAGCCGGAACGCCCTGCTCGCTCTTGTCCCTTAAAACGCTCTGGCCGGTCCCGGAACAGGCCCTGCGTAAAATTGCAGAACCTTACCCGCGGATCAAGATGATTGAGATGAACCTCGGCCAGTATGTCCGCGAAATTGAACGCATCCTGCCTGGAAAAGAGATTGATTTCCTGGGGCAGATGAACGGAAAACTGATTACCCCGGCCCAGATCGAAAGGATGGCAGCCCATGGATAGCTTACTGAATAAAAACCGTCCACCGGTGTTCTGCCCGGGCTGTTCCCACGACACCGTCACCAAAGCAGTGGACCGGGCCTGCGGAAACATGGGTTTGCGGGGTGATCAGATCGCAGTGGTCAGCGACATCGGCTGCAGCGGCCTTTTCGACACGTTTTTCAATACCCATGCCATGCACGGGCTGCATGGCCGGGCCCTCACCTATGCCACCGGCCTGAAAATGGCCCGGCCCGATCTGCACGTGATCGTCACCATGGGTGACGGCGGCCTGGGCATCGGCGGCGCGCACCTGCTGGCCGCTTGCCGGCGCAACCTGGACATCACCCTCCTGATCCTGAATAACTTTAATTTCGGCATGACCGGTGGCCAGGCTTCAGCCACAACGCCCAATGAAGCCATGGTTGGATCAGGGTTTCTCAATCAGCTGGAGGCCCCCATGGATGCTTGTGAAGTTGCAGCTGCCGCCGGAGCGGCCCATGTGACCCGGTGCTCCAGCTATGATAAAGGTCTGGCCGCTAAAATTGAAAAGGCCATGCGCTTTAAAGGGTTTGCCTTTATGGATATGTGGGGGGTCTGCCCCGGGCGGTACACCCGCCGGAACAAACTGAGCCCTAAATCGATCGCAGCCTCCATCGACACCCTCAAACCCTTTGCAGGAGAAATCAAAGACAATCTCAGGCAGGAATATGGTGCCGGGTACCGGGCAATTGCGGCCACCCGGGCCGTTGCCTCCCAACCCGCCGCAGTGGAACCTATTTTTACAGCTCCGGCTGCCGGCCGACAGGAGATCATGATCCTGGGCGGTGCCGGGCAACGCATTGTGACCGCGGGTGAATTGTTGTGCCTGGCGGGTATGACGGCCGGCCTGCACGCCACCCAGAAAAATGATTACCCGATTACAGTGTTGCGCGGCCATTCAATCAGTGAATTGATCCTGTCTAACGGTGAAGTCGAATTTACGGGTATTGACCAGCCGGAGGTCATTATCGCCCTCGGCCCCGAAGGAGTCAGCCGCCGCAAAGCCCTGTTCGGAACCCTTGGACCGGAAACACGGGTCATCAAAGCGGCCGGCCTGGAGTTGCCCCCTACCCGTGCTGAAATTCTGGAGATTGATTTCAAGGCCCTGGCGGTAAAAGCGCCGGATATGGCCCTGGCAGCACTGGCCGTCCTGGCGCGGGAAGAATGCGTCCTTACCAGCGAGATGCTGCAAAAAGCGCTGGAATTCAGATTCACCGGAAAGGTTCTCGATCTGTCCCGGGCACTCATACAAAAGGTAGAGACCGGTTTACAGGCCCAAGGTTAGCGTCTGGAGCCAGGCCGGGAAGTTTTTGATCTTTAACCCTGAACCTTGAACCCTGAACCCTGAACCCTGAACCCGTTCCACCATAATTCGCTTGACTAAAACATAATGATAATATAGCTGTATTGTAGCTTTTTAGCCTGAATAAAAGCCTGCCTGCAATCAGGAAAAAAGTCACACCAGCCCCGATCGCAGGGCGGATTTGCCGGCAGGAAAAGCATTTAATCGCTGTTCAATCAACCCGGGAGGAATCAAGATGGATTTCACGTTGTCAAAAGAGTTACAGATGCTCCAAAAAGCCGTACGCGAATTCGCCAAAAAGAAAATCGCTCCGAACGTGGACGAATGGGATGCCGATCACCACCTGCCCTACAAAGAGGTGATGCGGCCCATGGGCGAACTGGGCTTTTTCGGCACCGTCATCCCTGAAGAGTACGGCGGTGAGGAGATGGGCTGGCTCGCGGCATCAATCGTAACCGAGGAGATCGCCAAGGTATCGAGTTCCTTGCGAGTTCAGGTCAACATGCAGGTTCTGGGCTGTGCATTTACCATCTTCACCTACGGGACCGAAGAGCTGAAGAAAAAATATATCGAAAAACTCTGTACTGCTGAATACCTGGGCGGCTTCGGGATTACCGAACCCGATGCCGGTTCGGATGTCATGGCCATGGGCTCCACCGCCGAAGACAAGGGTGACCACTGGCTGATCAACGGCTCCAAAACCTGGATATCCAATGCCAACGTGGCGGATGTCATTATCTATTATGCCTACACGGATAAAGAAAAAGGATCCAAGGGCCTCTCCGCATTTGTGGTGGAACCCAAGAATTTCAACGGCATCAAGACCTCCGGCCTGGACAAGATGGGCTCCTTTTCGTCCCCGACCGGCGAACTCTTTCTGGACAACACCAAAGTCCCTAAGGAGAACATCCTGGGCCAACCGGGTGACGGGGCCAAGATCGTATTCGGATCTCTCAACCAGACCCGTCTTTCTGCCGCAGCCGGCGGTGTGGGTCTGGCCCAGGCCTGTCTGGATGCGGTCATCAAGTACTGCAACCAGCGCAAACAGTTCGGTAAACCCATCGGCCAATTCCAAATGAACCAGGACATGATCGCCCAGATGGCTGCAGAAATAGAAGCGGCCCGCATGATGGTATACAAGGCCGCGTGCGCAAAGGACCAGGGCAAACTCAACAACGGCCTTGATGTCGCCATGGCCAAATATCTGGCCGGCGAAGTGGCCACCAAATGCTCCAACTTTGCCATGCGCATATACGGGGCCTATGGCTATTCAACAGAATACCCCATAGCGCGCTATTACCGGGATGCCCCGACCTATTCCATGGTGGAGGGCTCAACGAACATCTGCAAATGGATCATTGCCCTGGATCAACTGGGCATCCGCAAAGCCAACCGCTAAATCGGAGCACACCGGCATCAGGGGTGAACGCAGACAAGGAGAACCGCTTTGAGCAAAGATATAATTGAAAAAACGAAGAAGACTGCCCAGCTCTATTTCGACGGTGTAACGGATGAACGGCCGTTTGAATTGTGGAAGTCTTTTGACAAGGGACTTGCCCGGGATCTGTCGCTTTTTATTACCGGCCAGATGTATGCCCGCGAGAAGATTCCGCATAAAACCAGGCAACTGGTCACAGTGGCGGCCCTGACGGTGCTTTCCCGACTCGAGGAATTAAAGCTGCACATTGAAGCGGCGCTCAACGTGGGCTGCACCCCGCAGGAAATAGCCGAAACCATATTTCAGACTGCCGTTTACGGTGGTGTTCCGGCCACCAACCAGGCTCTGAAAACGCTGCGAACTGTTCTGCAGGAAAAGGGCATGTGGCCCCTTCAAGAAGCGTAAAAGGGGTCCTGGAAATTCAACTACCGAACGGTCGGTTAATTTTTTCTTGCAATCGTCTCTATATTTACTTAGAAGAGATTCACCAGTTGTGTTGAATAAATAATAAAACTATCAGAAAGGTAGCAAACCACAGGAGCAGCCCATGAAACCCTATTTCGAAAAAATGCCTTCATTTGGACGTAAACTCGCTGAGGGGCAAATTAAAAGTGCCGCGGAAAGCGTAACCCAGCTCAAAGAGGTGGAATCTGAAGTTTCCGCAGCAGTGGACAAGGTCAAAAATGCCGGTTTCCCTGCCGAGAAAATCAACGCCCGCGGCATGATGACCGTGTTCCAGCGCCTGACGTACCTGCTGGACCCCGGCACCTGGTGCCCCCTCAATACCCTTTATAACCCCAATGACAACGTTGAGGGAACCACCAACGTTATCAACGGCCTCGGGAAAATATCGGGAAAATGGGCTGTGGTCATCGGCTTTGACAATAAGGTCATGGCCGGCGCCTGGCTTCCGGGGCAGGCGGAGAACGTCTTCCGGGCCACTGATCTTTCTAAACGCCTCAATATTCCGCTGGTGTGGCTGGTGAACTGCAGCGGTGTCAAACTCACCGAGCAGGAAAAATTCTATGCCGACCGCCGGGGTTCCGGAACCACATTTTACCGCCATGCGGAACTCAACGCCCTGGGCATTCCAATTCTGGCCGGCATCTATGGAACGAATCCGGCCGGCGGCGGGTACCAGGGCATCAGCCCGACGATCCTGTTCGCCCATAAGAACTGCAACATCGCCGTGGGCGGTGGCGGCATTCTCAGCGGCATGTCCCCCAAGGGCCATTTCGATGTTGAAGGCGCCGAGGCCCTCATCGGAGCCGCTAAGCAGTTTAAAGCCAAACCGCCCGGATCCGTCGATGTACACCACGATGCAACCGGTTTTTTCAGATATGTCTTTGAAGAAGAGACCGAACTGCTGGACGGGCTTAAAGACTACATGAAGGATATGCCGGGCTATAATCCTAAATTTTTCAGGGTCGCGGAACCCAAAGAACCGGCCTTCGAAGCCGAAGACCTGTACAGCCTCATACCGTTTAACCAGAAAAGAATGTACAACTTCGATGAGGTCCTCTCCCGTCTCGTGGATGGCAGCGAACACATGGAGTTCAAGCCCGATTACGGCCCGGAGATCTACACCGGCCTTGTCAAAATGGATGGTTTTCTGGTGGGCTGCATCGGCAATCGCCAGGGGTTTTTAGGTGAGAATTACCCTGAATACGCCGACTACCCGGGCATCGGTGGAAAACTCTATCGCCAGGGCCTGATCAAGATGAATGAATTTGTCACCCAGTGCGGTCGGGACCGGGTGCCGGTCATCTGGTTCCAGGACACCTCGGGCATCGACGTGGGCGACATTGCCGAAAAAGCCGAACTGCTCGGACTGGGCCAGAGCCTGATCTACTCCATCCAGCAGACCAATGTACCCATGACGCTGGTGGTACTGCGTAAAGGCACGGCAGCGGCCCACTATGTCATGGGTGGCCCCACGGCCAACCGGCACAATGCGTTCACGCTGGGCGTCGCCACTACTGAAATCTACGTGATGCATGGTGAGACAGCTGCAGCTGCCAGTTTCTCCAGGCGCCTGGTCAAAGAAAAGGACGCCGGACGGGACCTGCAGCCAACCATCGACAAGATGAACACGATGGCCCAGGAATATCACGATTACTCCCGGCCGACCTACTGCGCGCAGCACGGATTTGTCGATGAGGTGGTCAAGCTGTCCTCCCTGCGGAGCTACCTGAAGGCCTTTGCCGGGGCTGCTTATCAAAACCCGGAATCCATCTGCCCGCAGCACCAGATGATGCTGCCGCGCATCATAAAAGGGTAATGTGGCTGCCGGTTGACTGCCGCTGCTGAGAAAACATACCGTATGCCGGCTGGGCCGGGCGTTCTAAAACGCTGTTTCCCCCACCGGTATGCGGATTTCCCGTTGTGCCCCCATGTTTTTCAACAAGGGGCTATTTTTTAAAAACCGCCCACGATTTGCCTGCCACCGCATGGTCGAATTGCCAACCCTGAAACGCCATATTGTTTAAAAGCTTTTCGTATTCATACACGGTATTTGCCGACCCGGCAGAGACTACCTTGTACTGCACCAGGTTCCCGGCATTGACGAAGGCGGGGCCCCACCACAGCCGACTGCCGACAGCCAGAGTCAAAAAAAGCACCAGCAGGCCCAGGGCCGATTTCAATGTGCCATTGCGTGTCATTGCGTAACCTTTCCGTAAATGTGTGGCTTTCCAGACACCGTTCATACCACAGCCCCTCGAAAATGCAACCGGCCGCCTGCTCTAACGATTTTGGATTCCACTGCCTGTCAATTTCTTGAATCAAAGGACGATTTAGCTACGATACAGCTAAGTTTGATCTTGACCGACTTATATGATCGTGCTAACCAGTTGATGCGAATCAAAATATAAGCATCGGAAATACCATGAAATTTACCGATAATAGTGAGGTAGCTACCGTGCCTGAAGACGAAAAAATATCTGGGAGTAGAGCACAGGAGAGACCGCCGAGCCGTGTTAAGTTTGAAGTCTACGGTGAAGAAATGATCGAAAAAAAAGTCAAGTCAAGTGGAAACAGCGGCCGTGTTTACCTGCCCCCCAACTGGGTGGGGCACCAGGTAAAAATAATCAGGATTGATTAGAAGGGAATGAAAAAGTGGAAAAGCTTGTTATCAGAAAACTACAGGCAGGCGACGCATTAAAAGTCGGCAGTATCTGCGCCGATATAACCCAGACACCTGTCGCGGAAGATTTTGTCCAAATGTTGACCGAGCAGCCTCTTAAAAAGGATGACCTCAGTCTGGTCGCCGAGATGGAGGGCGATGTTATCGGCTATATGATCAGTTCCACCATGTCCGGCATTTTCGGCATAAAAAGAAGTGCCTGGATATCCACCATGGGGGTCGCCCCCACTTTTATGGGCCAGGGGATCGGGGAACAACTGGCCCAGGAAACTTTCAAGAATGCCAAAGAGGCCGGCCTCCAGGATATCTACACCTCGGTCCAGTGGGACTCCCCGGACTTGCTCTCATATTTCAAAACCCTGGGATTTGACCGCAGCAAATTTATCAATCTTATTAAACGATTCTAAATCCTGACCCCGCTTGAAGGTTCAAAAATCCCGCTTACCCGTTAAGCCGACGGTTTGATTTTCTGTATCCCGTCTATGACCTTGCCCGCCGTCGCCACAAAACCGGATACATCCGACAGGGAGGACGGGATGATCATGGTATTGCTCTCCTTGGCCAGTTTCCCGAATTCCGCAATATACTGCTCGGCAATCCTGAGATTCACGGCATCGAGTCCCCCTTTGTGCTCAATTGCCGTCGCAATCCTTCTCAAGCCGATTGCTGTGGCTGTTGCCACCTTTTCAATCTCGGCCGCACGTCCATCGGCTTCGTTGATGCGCTTTTGTTTTTCACCTTCGGATTCCGCGATCATGGCCTGCCGTTTCCCCTCGGCCCGGTTGATTTCGGACTGCATATCCCCTTCCGATTCAGCAATGGTCGCCCGTTTGTCGCGCTCCGCACGCATCTGCTTTTCCATGGCTTCGATAATACTCTGCGGCGGCATGATATCCTTAATCTCGTAACGGGTCACCTTGACACCCCACGGATCACTGGCCTCATCCACGGCATGCACCACCTTGGTATTAATGGTGTCCCGGGCTTCGAAAGTACCATCCAGGTCAAAGGTGCCGAAAACACTGCGCATGGTGGTCTGGGCCAGCTGAGCCACGGCGTATTTGTAATCTTCGATGCCGTACGCCGATTTCTGGGCATCGATCACCTGCAGGTAGAGAATACCATCCACATCAATAGACACATTGTCCTTGGTAATGCAGGTCTGCTGGGCCACATCCAGGGCTTCCTCTTTCAGGGACCGTTTGTAGGCAACCCGGTCCAGGAAGGGAATCAAGATGTGAAAGCCCGCCTCAAGGGTCCGGCTGTACTTGCCCAGTCGCTCGATAACGTATGCCATGCGCTGGGGTACAATGCGCACCGTTTTGAAAAATGCGATCAGAGCCAGGACCACCAGCCCTATACCAAAAATTGACAAATCCATATTCTCCTCCTATTGGGAAACGGGTTCCACTTTAAGAATAATACTTTCATAGCCCACGATCTTGACAAAATCTCCCGGCTCCATCACCTGGTCAGACCCGGTTTCGGCCTTCCATACGGCGCCTTTGAATTTCACCCGGCCGTAGGCACCCCTGACCACCTGCTCCACTACCACGGCAGGCTTCCCGATGAACTCATCGGTCAGGTCAGGGGTTTGCTCGGCCGCGGCCACAAAACGTTTTCGCAAAATGACCAGGGAAGTGATCGAAACAATCAGGAAAATGACAATCTGGGCGAAAAGGTCCAGGTCCACGGCCAGCAGCACGAGGGCCGCTGCCCAGGCACCCAGTCCGAAAAAAATAATGACCAGTCCCGGCAGTGTAAATTCCGCAATTATCAGGACCAGACCGATCAAAAACCAGACCATCGCAGGTTCTTTAAGGAAGGAAAAATCCACAGGTGTCACTCCTTTCCAGCAATACCGGCAGTGAATAGACAACCGTCCCGGTGGGCCAGGTTTGGACTGCCCGCCCGGAGCTAGCTTACCAAGGCATTTTTCAACTATTCAGCCGTTAATGCAAGTGTAAATTCTTTTTATTTTGCACTTAATATTCCCGCGTAAATTTAGCTCAAGGCAAAAATACAACCTTAAATCAAGCGTTTCCAGAACTCTGCAGGGGGCGGCCTGATCGTGGGCGGTGGACACCGAAAGCCTGACTACATATTAGCTATATTGTGATTATTTCTCTGAGAAGAAATTGAATTTTAAGGCAACTTACGACATTCGTATTCGATTTCTATAACCAACAATGACAAAGTGTTAGAAGTGGGGTTGCCGCCCATCCCATTTTCCATCTTTTTCCTTGACAAATTTCCGGGTAGCTGTAATGTAGCTTTACTGTAAATACACTATCACCAGTCAATGAACAACATTTAGGCATGCAACAAATATTCAGTTTGACACCTTTACCCAAGGGAGGGAAATTATGTCTGATTTAAGCTGGTTGCCGAGAGAATCGGGGAGCAAGAACCATTATCTGTGGGGTGAGGAACACTTTTCCGCCACTGCCCCGGGCGTCATGTTTGAAAAAAAGCCCGTCGTAGACCGTAAGGGTAATGTGATAGACGGAATCTATTCGGCGTGGATCACTCTCAACAACCCTAAGCAATACAACTCCTACACAACCGAGATGGTTAAAGGTGTCATCGCTGGTTTTCAGCGGGCATCCGCGGACAGCTCGGTTGTCGCCGCTGTCTTTACCGCCATGGGCGACAAGGCTTTCTGCACGGGCGGCAATGTGAAGGAATATGCTGAATATTACGGCGGCCGCCCCAATGAATACGGGCTCTACATGGATCTGTTCAACGCCATGGTAGACAGTATCCTGGGCTGCAAAAAACCCACTATCTGCCGGGTGAACGGCATGCGTGTGGCCGGCGGCCAGGAGATCGGAATGGCCTGTGATATCACAATCTCAAGCGACCTGGCCATTTTCGGCCAGGCCGGGCCAAAACACGGCAGCGCCCCGGATGGCGGCAGTTCGGATTTCCTGCCCTGGATGCTGCCCCTGGAACTGGCCATGTGGAACTGTGTTTCCTGCGAAATGTGGAGCGCCTACCGCATGAAACAACTCGGCCTAATTTCAAAATGTGTGCCGGTCATCAAGGACGGCGACAAGTGGGTGCGCAACCCGGCCATTATCACCGATACCTACCTGGAAGACGGAGAAGTTGTATACGGCGAATTTAAAACCGGGGATGCGGCCAAGGACGCCAGAAAATACGTGCAGGGCGCCAGCACGAATTTTGAAAAGCTGGACCTGGAACTCAACAAGA
Source organism: uncultured Desulfobacterales bacterium (assembly GCA_964636125.1). Classification (GTDB taxonomy): domain Bacteria; phylum Desulfobacterota; class Desulfobacteria; order Desulfobacterales; family CAJINA01; genus CAJINA01. The sequence goes on from CAZWPX010000034.1 coordinate 19,695, forward strand.
TCCTGCTCACTTTCACCAACCTCTTTCCGGGATGCCTGATTAAGAGTGTAGAGGGTATTCGGCTGAAAAAGAAGTATTTCTGGGATCAGGCCAAGGTGATCAACCGCCACTGGCTGGCAGCCAATATGAACAGTGAAGCGTACCTGGGTTTCAACGCCTTTAATACCAAGAAAATTACCGGCCAGGACGTCATTGACTTCATCGAATTCCGCCGACTTCAGGCTGACGGCGCCGCATTTGACGCCGAATTTATGGCAGCCGTACTTGGAAAACCGCAATAAAAACAAGTGTGAAGTGACTAAAATGAGCTAAAGTACACCACGTAAGGCACTTGCTTCGCGACGCCTAAAGTTAAGGCGTCGCTTCGCTCCACCGAATAGTATACCAAGAAGGATTCTTACACTTTAGATCACTTCAAATTTTAGATTGCTTTAACTTTACTTAATTGGGAGGCCGTATGCTGCTTGCAGGAAAAAATGCCATCGTCACCGGCGGCTCAGCCGGAATCGGGGCCGCCACATCTCTGGAACTTGCCCGCGAAGGTGCCAATGTCTGTCTCACCTATCGCAAACACGAAGCCGAAGCCAAAGAGTTCGCAGACCAGATCATCGCCATGGGACGCAAGGCTATCGCGGTCCACTGTGACATCGCCGAGTTTGCCGCGGCCGAAAACGTGGTCAATACCGCCCTGGAAGAATTCGGGCGCCTGGACATCCTGGTGAACAACGCGGGGATGAACTGGGACGGTGTCTGCTGGAAAATGAGTGAGGAGCAGTGGGACCGGGTTCTGGAAGTCAATCTGAAAGGCTACTTTAACTTCACCCGCCACGCCGCCCCACTCTTCAAGGGCCAGAAATACGGAAAGATTATCAATGTGACGTCCATCAACGGCCTGCGCGGAAAATTCGGCCAGACCAACTACTCGGCTTCCAAAGCAGGTATTATCGGGTACACCAAGGCCGTTGCCAAAGAGCTCGGCGCCTTCGGCGTCAACGTCAATGCGGTCGCTCCCGGACTCATTGAAACCCAGATGCTCAAAGAATCGGAAGCCCGGGACAAAATTGTTGACATGGCCATGGGTGAGATTGTCCTCAAACGTGTGGGACAACCCGAAGATCTGGCCCATGTGGTCACTTTCCTGGCTTCCGATCGCGCCAAACACGTGACCGGAGAAATCATTAAAGTGGACGGTGGACAATACATCTAGAACTCTAAAACGGGTCATCGTACCCACCAGCAGAGGTTTTTATGAAAAAGGTCGCCATCATCGGTGTGGGACAGAGCAAATTCGTAAGAAGTTTTCCAGGATCCATCCGCGAGCTTGCCTTTGAAGGATTTAATAACGCTATCGGAGATGCCAGCATCAAGCCCACGGACATTGATGCTTCGGTGGTTTGCTCCGCTCCCGAGTATGATAAGCAGCGCTCCCCTGCGGGCGTTTTTGCGGAATACCTGGGCCTCAACCCGGGGCCTACCTTCTATGTTGAAACCCTGTGCTCATCCAGCAGCACGGGCCTCAAACTGGCTTACTCGCTTGTGGCCTCGGGGCTGCATGACTGTGTGGCGGTGCTCGGCTTCCAGAAAATGTCGGAAATATCATCGGCCGAATCCCAGGAACGCATGGGGCGCGGGGCCGATATACAGTGGGAAAGCCCCTTTGGCACAATGATGCCAGCTTATTATGCCATGTACGCCCAGGCGCATATGGAAAAATATGGCACCACCCATGAAGACCTGGCTGCCATCCGGGTCAAAGCAGCGACGTACGGTCAGTTGAATGAAAACGCGGTGTACCGTAAACCGGTGACCATGGAGATGTTCACCGACAAAGACAGTCGGATGCGATACCCGGTAGCCAGCCCCTTGAGAGTCGGGGACTGCTGCGCCAACGCCGACGGCAGCTCCTGTCTGATAGTGGCCAGTGAAGAGAAAGCGGCCGCTTTCAGTGAAAAACCGGTCTGGGTCCGGGGTGTCGGTGCGGCCTCCGCCAGCGTGAACCTGACCGGGCGCGACCTTTTTACCGGTCTGGCAGCTGCGAAACAGGCCGCCGACCAGGCCTATGCCATGGCCGGGATGACCCCGGATGACATCGATGTGGCCGAGGTGCATGACTGTTTCACCATAGCGGAGATGATGGCCTATGAAAATCTCGGCTTTGCCAAACCCGGCAAGGGCCGTGAATTGATCCAAAACAAGGAAACCTACAAGGAAGGTAAGATCCCGGTCAATGTAGACGGCGGCCTACTTTCCAAGGGTCATCCCATTGGCGCCACCGGGGGATCCCAGATACGCACCATTGTGCTGCAGTTAAGGGGCGAGGCCGGCGATATCCAGGTACCTGATCCGGAAGTGGGTCTGATACACAATATTGGCGGTGTGGGGCTTTACGGAAACGTCACAATTTTAGGGAGATAACCATGGGTAAGAAACCTGACAAAGATACAAGATTCAGTAAATTCGGCACGGTCAGCTTTACAGCCACTACAAAAGTCAACGACTTTGTGGATTCTCTGGCGAACGGTAAGGTCATGGGAACCCGTTGCCCGGACTGCGGCCTCTCTTTCTTTCCGCCCAGGGCGGACTGCTGCGGCTGCCAGGCACGCGAACTGGAATGGTTTGAAGTGGCCGGCAGCGGCAAACTGGTGACCTACAGCCAGTTGAAGTTCGGGCCTATCGGTTTTGAGGACGATCTGCCCTACTCCATCGCCTTGCTGGATTACGGAGATTACAAGGTGTTCGGCCGCATCGCAGATGACGTTCCCCTGGAAGATGTCAAAATCGGTATGCCCATGAAGACCGTAGCCAATAAGCTTTCCAACGGGCAGCTGAATTATGTTTTCCAGAAGGATTGATACAGACTATAACCAACCGTAAAAAGGACTTGCGCTATGACAGCCCCTGACCATCTCAAAGTAGAAAAAACGGACGGCGTCGCCCGTCTGACCCTGGCCCGGCCGAAGCACAACGTGCTGAATATTGATATGATGAACGAACTCAATACCGAACTTGCGACTCTGATCGACGATGCGGACTTGAAATGTGTCCTGATTCTCGGTGAAGGCGCCAGCTGGTGTGCCGGTGTTGAGGTAGCGGACCACAAGCCGGAAATGGTGGATGACATGATCACCACATTCGGAAGGATATTCGAACTGATTGATCAGCTGGAAGTCCCGGTCATCGCCGGAGTGCACGGTGCCTGCCTGGGCGGCGGTATGGAACTGGCCATTGCCTGCGACATCCTGGTGGCCTCGGAAAAAGCCCTTTTCGGACAGCCGGAGATCAAGTTGGGGTTCTTCCCGCCCTACGCAGCTGTGAGGCTGCCTGAACTCGTGGGGCCTGCCCGGGCCATCGAAATCTGCACCACCGGAAAACGCTACAGTGCCGCTGAAGCCAAAGAGATGGGGTTGGCCGCCTATTGCGTCCCCGCCGAGCATTTCGATGACACCCTCGCAAATCTTGTCAAGGAAATCAGCCACTGCAGTCCCCTGATCATCCGGCTGAACAAACGGGCCGTAAAACAGAACCTGGGAAAACCCTTCCCCACAGCATTGGCAGGCGCCAACGAGCTGTTCCTGAAGACTCTCATGAAAACCGGCGACACCCTGGAAGGCATTGCCAGTTTCGAAGAGAAACGCCGACCGGCATGGCAGAATCGCTAAAAATAAATGTTTATTGGAGGTCCAAAGCATGTCTCAGATCAACAAAATTGGGGTAATTGGCGCAGGCAACATGGGCAGCGGGATTGCCCAGAAAATAGCCCAGGAAGGCATCAATGTCGTCATGATAGACATCAAAGACGAATATGTGCAACGCGGGCTGGATACCATTAAAGGACTCCTGGGAGAAGCAGTTGAACGCAAGATCTTCACCCCCGCAAAGGTTGATGAAATTGTTTCCCGGATTAACGCTACCACCGATTTTAACGCAATCGCCGATGCGGATATCGTCATCGAAGCGGTCTTCGAGGATAAACAGGTGAAGTCAGACCTGTTTAAAAAACTGGATGACCTTTGTGGTGAAAAAACCATCCTGGCAACCAATACATCCAGTTTCTTCGTCCGTGATTTCGCCAAACTGACCCAGCGCCCCGATCGCTTTGTCGGTTATCACTATTTTTTCCACCCGGCCAAAAACCGACTGCTGGAAGTCATTCCCCACGAGGGGACCAGCCAGGATACCCTGGACAAATCCCTGCTGGCGGCCAAGCTGCACGGCAAAACCGCCATCCTGGTCAAAGATGCGCCGGGTTTTGCAGTCAACCGTTTCTTCGTACCTTTCTTGAATGAAGCCACCCGCATGCTCGAAGAGGGGCTGGCCAACATACCCACGATAGAAGAAGCCAGCAAACGGGCCTTTAAAATCGGCATGGGTGCGTTTGTCCTGATGAATGTGACCGGGGTTCCCATAGCCCTGCACGCGGCCACCACCCTGGGTGAAGAACTGGGGCCATTTTACGCACCCAGTGCCACCCTGGCCGCCCAGGTTGCCAAAGGTGAAAACTGGAACATGGACGGGGATGTCGACGAATCCAAGATTGAGAGCCTGATGGACCGTTTTTACGGTGTCTGCCTGGGTGTTTCGGCCGCCCTGGTTGACGAAGAGGTCGCCACCATTGAAGATACCGACCGGGGCGCCAAAATCGGGCTGCGCTGGATCCAGGGGCCCTTTGAGATCATGAATAAAATCGGCATTGCCAAAACGCACGCCTGTGTGGCTGCAATTTCCGAAAAATACCCGGATTTTAAAATGCCGCAAATATTAGAAAAACAGAAAGCTGCCGGAAAGCCGTTCGAATTCAAACTGGTGGACCTGGATATCAAGGGTGACATCGCCTGGCTGACCATCAATCGCCCGGAAGCAATGAACGCCCTGAACGAAGGTGTTTTTGCCCAGTTGGATGAAAATTTCACCCTGGCTGAAAAAAACCCGGATGTAAAAGCAATCGTCCTCCAGGGGGCCGGCAAGGCATTTGTGGCGGGCGCGGATATCCGCTATTTCGTAAAGAATATCAAGGCCGACAAGATTCAGGACATTGTTGACTTCACCCGGGCCGGCCACCAAACCCTGCTGAAAATTGAAGACAGCGACAAGGTGACCATCGCCCTGCTGGACGGGCTTTCCCTGGGCGGCGGCAGTGAAATTGCGCTGGCCTGCCAGGCTGTTGTGGCAACCCCCGCCGGCTCCATGGCATTTCCCGAAACCAGCATCGGCATCTTCCCGGGTCTGGGCGGCATGCTGCGGTTCGCCAAGCAAACCTCTCCGGCATTGGCAAAGTACTATACCTTTACAGGCGCGCCCATAAACGCCGCCGACGCCCACGCACTCGGCATTGTTACCCGCTTGGTGGAACCGGCCCAGGTGGAAACAGCCATAGCGGAACTCGCGGCAGCCGGAAAGCCGGACAAGTATGCAGCGTGTGAAATTCCCGCACCTTTCAACAGCTATGCGGCGCTGTGTGAAGCCGGCAACATCGACACCTTGCTCGGCGGCCAGGTTCCGGACAGCCCGGATGCAGCGCTGGCTGCGAAAACGGCCAAGATCGTCGGATTCAAAGCCCCCATTGCCCTTAAGATGTCTAATGAAATTATAGATGCACAGACCGACCAGTCCATTCCTGAGGCGGTCGAAACAGAACTGGGCCGCCTGTCAGAAATTTTCGCAACGGACGACGCGCTGGAAGGTCTTTCATCAGCGGGCCGCAAACGCCCTGAATTTAAAGGCAACTAAAAAAGGAGTAACCCAAAATGACTATGATATCCTGGCAAATGGTAGATTTAAAAAAACCCCTTGAACGCGTTGAGTCGCCTGTACCCACACCCGGCGATGGTGAAGTGCTTTTGAAGGTCGCTGGCTGCGGCGTCTGCCACACGGATCTGGGATTCTATTACGACGGGGTTAGAACAAAATCACCCCTGCCACTGACCCTGGGCCACGAAATCAGCGGTATTGTAGAGACCGCTGGTCCGGGTGCTGAGGCTTGGGACAAAAAGGCTGTTATAGTACCGGCCGTGATGCCCTGTGGCGGATGCGATGTCTGTAACCGCGGCAAAGGCAATATCTGCCCGACGCAGAAAATGCCCGGAAACGACATCCAGGGCGGGTTCGCCAGCCACATCGTGGTTCCGGCGGCCCAGCTTTGCGACGTCCCGGTTGATGACACCTACACCCCCGTAGGCGCCCCCGGGCTTTCCCTGGCGGAGCTTTCCGTGATCGCGGATGCCGTCACCACGCCTTACCAAGCGATCATTGAATCCGGCCTGGAGGCCGAAGACACAGCCATATTCATCGGCGTAGGCGGTGTGGGCGGCTTTGGGGCCCAGATAGCAAAAAGCTTCGGGGCCAATGTGATTGCCATCGACATTGATGCGCAGAAACTGGAGGCCATCAGCCCGTATGTGGATGCGGTCTTCAATGTAGGCGACTACTCTTTTAAAGAGCTGCGCAAAGCCGTGTCCGGCTTTGTGAAAGCGCAGGGCCGCCGGCGTACCGAATGGAAAATTTTCGAGACCTCAGGCACCCCGGCCGGCCAGCAAACCGCTTTCGGACTGCTGACTTTCGGCGCCTCGCTGGCAGTGGTTGGTTTCACCATGGGGACCGTGGATATCAGGCTTTCCAACCTTATGGCGTTCCATGCCACCGCCCGCGGTACCTGGGGCTGTGTACCCGAATATTACAAACCGACCCTTGACCTGGTTCTGGAAGGCAAAGTCAAGATCGGTCCTTTTGCCAAAACCTTCCCGCTGGACGATATAAACACCGTTTTTGAGCAGGTTCACAATCGGGAAATTATCCAGCGCCCCATACTGATACCGTAACGCATTTTAGAGAGGAACAGCGTATGCACAAACTACTTTCAGACACACCCGGAGAGAAATACCTGCTGCTGGGCAATGAAGCCATTGCACGGGGCGGTATCGAGGCCGGCATTGGGGCCGCCACTACCTATCCAGGCACCCCCTCTTCCGAAATTTCCCTGAACTACTTTCAAATGTCCCAGGAATCAGATCTTTTCTTCGAATACAGCCCGAATGAAAAGGTAGCCCTGGAGGTAGCCGCCGCTACCGCCAACGCCGGCGTGCGCACCATGTGCATGATGAAACATGTTGGGTTGAACGTAGCCGCTGATCCATTAATGACTCTGGCGTATGTTGGTGTAAAGGCCGGCCTGGTGATTTTAACGGCGGATGATCCGTTCATGTTCTCCAGCCAGAACGAACAGGACAACCGTTATTACGGCAAACTGTCCGGCCTGCCGGTCCTAGAACCCTCCTCCGTGGCCGAAGCCAAGGACCTCATGGTGTATGCGTTCGATCTATCCGAGCAACTCCAGGTACCGGTACTTTTCCGGACCACTACTCGGATCAATCATTCCAACGCTCCGGTAACGTTCGGGGATATGAAACCGCGCGTGACCAAAGGGGATTTTCAAAAAGACCCGATGAATTATGTCACCGTACCCGCTGTTTCCCGAAACCTGCATGTTAAACTGCTTGAGAAGCAGGCCCAGGCCGCCCAGATCACGGAAACATCCACCTATAACCTTGTAGAAGGCAGCGGCAACTGGGGCGTCATTTGTAACGGCGTCAGTTACGCCTATGTGACCGATGCCGTGGCCGATTTAGAGGCTGTTAGCAAGATTAAAATTCTGCGCATTGGCTTCTCCAATCCCATGCCGACCGGTATGATCACCGATTTCCTGAAAGATTGTGAAAAGGTACTGGTCGTAGAAGAGGGCGAACCGGTGATGGAGGAATCCATCCGCTCCATCGCCCAGCAAAATGGCTTCACCATGCCGATCAACGGCAAGACGGATGATCTCTTTTCCCGGCTTTATGAATTTAACCCGGCCATGGTCCGGGATTGTGCTGCTAAGTATTTCGGCCTGGAAATCCAATCCGATTCAAAAATTGACCTGTCGGATGTTCCGCCACTGCCCATGCGGCCCCCGACTTTATGCGCCGGCTGTTCTCACCGAGCCACCTTCTATGAAATCAAAAAGGCGGCCGAGGGTATGGAAACCATCTACCCGACCGACATTGGCTGCTATACTTTGGGATTTCTGCCGCCCCTGGCCATGGGTGATTTTCTCATCTGCATGGGTTCTTCGGTGAGCACGGCCTGCGGATTTTCAAAAGTGACGGACAAGAAGGTGATCAGCTTCATCGGCGATTCAACCTTTTTCCATTCAGGCATGACCGGACTGGCGGATGCCGTTTTCAACAACCACAATTTTACACTGGTAATACTCGACAACGGTATCACGGCCATGACCGGGCATCAGCCCAATCCTGGTGTGGATATGGAGGCCATGAACCTGTCCGGGTATGGGCGCATATCCATCGAGGCCATCGTCAGGGCCCTCGGGGTGGAACATATAACCGTCATCAAGCCCTTTAAGGTCAACAAGAGCATAGGGGCCATTAAAGAAGCCCTGGCCTATGAAGGTGTCTCGGTCATCATTTCCCAGGAACCGTGCACCCTGTACGCCAAGAGCCTGAAACAGCTGAAGCCGCGGGCCTTTACCGTAACCAGTAAATGCAAGAACCACCGGGATTGTATCAATGAAATTGCCTGCCCGGCCTTCTACATTGAAGATGAGGCGGTCAAGATCAATCCCACTCAATGCGTCGGCTGTGCGGTCTGCGCCCAGATCTGCCCGGAAAATGCTATTACGCCGCTAAAAAAGGCCGGCTAAGGGAAACGAAAAATAGCGACATTTCGTCAAAAACCGTGAAGTAAGATATTAAACACCAATTGCAGGGGTAGTCATATGGATACAACGAGATTGATCATCGTGGCGGTTGGCGGCCAGGGCAACCTACTGGCTTCCAAAGTCCTGGGCGAAGCAGCCCTGGCCAATAACGTCCCAATGCACATGAGCGAGATACACGGAATGGCCCAGCGAGGCGGTGTGGTTGAATCCGCCATCGTGTTCGGCAATTCGCAAAGCACCATCATTTCCGACGGCGAAGCCAACGTGCTGGTTGGCTTTGAGCCCCTGGAAACACTGCGGGCACTGAATAAATGCAACCGGGATACGGTCGTCATCACCAACACGACCCCGGTGCCGCCCTTCACCGTTTCCATTGGGATGGGCGCATACCCCGATCTCGATAAAATAACTGCCAAGCTTGAATCCAGCTGCGCCAGGCTGATTGCCTTCGATGCCGCGAAGCTGGCCACCGAAGCCGGCAATGTGCTGGCCGTTAATATGGTGCTGCTGGGAGCTCTCGTCCAGACCGGCAAAGTACCCATTGACGCTGAAAAGGTGAAAGAAACTATCCGAACCAAAACGAAACAGGCTTTTGTCGAATCCAATATTAAAGCCTTTGAACTGGGTGCTGCGGCAGCGGCCGGCTAATTTAAAAATACCCTTTTCGTCAGGTACTCAAGAAAAATCACACACAGATTTTTACCAACCTGTTCATTAAAATAGGCCGGTCAATCAGGTTAATACCGGCGGAAACAAGGAGGAGAAAATGCCCTGGGATAAAGAATTCGAGTGTATGCCGGTAGAAGAAATGCAGAAGCTGCAGCTTGAAAAGCTCAAAGAAACAGTGGCCTGGGTGGAAGAACGTGTGCCTTTTTACAAAAATAAATTCAAAGAGGCCGGTCTTACGGCTGCTGATATCACCAACCTGGAAGACATCTCAAAATTCCCTGTGACCGTTAAAGATGACCTGCGGGACAACTACCCGTTCGGATTGTGTGCCGTCGATATGAAAGATGTGGTCCGGGTACATGCCTCTTCGGGCACCACCGGGAAACCGATTACCGGCCCCTATACCCAGGCAGACCTTGATCAGTGGACAGATTGTATGGCCCGCAATTTTACAGCGGCAGGCGTAGGGCCGGAAGACATTATTCAAAATGCGTACGGCCACGGTCTTTTCACGGGCGGCCTGGGTTTTCACCAGGGTGCCAGCCGCGTGGGCGCTGCGGTTATCCCGACCAGCGCCGGTATGACGGAACGCCAGATTGTCCTCATGCAGGATTTCAAATCCACGGTTCTTTGCTGCACCCCCTCCTATGCCCTGACCATAGCAGAGGCTGCTGAAGATATGGGTGTCGATATCCGGAAACTGCCGGTCCGGGTCGGCATGTTCGGCGCGGAACCCTGGACGGTGGGCATGCGCAAAGAGATCGAAGAACGCATGGGCATTAAGGCCCATGAAGCCTTTGGGTTGACCGAGCTCTCCGGTCCGGGCGTCTCGTTCGACTGCGAAGCCCAGGATGGCCTGCACATCAACGAAGATCACTTCCTCGCAGAAGTGGTTGATCCCGAAACTTTCAAACCGGTTCCCCTGGGCGAAAAAGGAGAACTTATCTTTACCTCGCTCCAGCGCCGAGCCATGCCTATGATCCGCTATCGCACCAAGGATATCACCCGGCTGCGTCGCGAAGAGTGTGCCTGCGGCCGCACCCTGCTTAAAATGGACAAGCTCTCCGGACGCACCGATGACATGCTGATCATCAGCGGGGTCAATGTCTTTCCGTCCCAGGTTGAATCGGTTCTTTTGGAAGTTGAAGAGGTAGAACCCCAGTACGTGCTGGTCGTCAGGAAGAAAGGGTATCTCGACCACCTCACCGTACGGGTTGAAGCCAAACGCGAAGTTTACAACGCCGGCCCGGAAAAATGCGCTGAAGTTGAGCAGAAAATCGCCAACCGGATCAAGGGCCTGCTGGGATTCAGTGCGGCTATTCAGCTGATGGAACCCAAACTGATTGAACGCAGTGAAGGCAAAGCCAAACGGATTATAGATGAGCGGCCCAAAGAGTAAACGCGCTCTAAAATAAACTTTTTCCCAATCCCGGCGCTGGGCGCTCGTCTCCAACCATGGAAATACAAAGGTATTCCCCCGGTTGCGACCCACAAGTGGTGAATGAAACAGTGGGAAGTCCCGCAACGCGGGGGAGCCCAGCCGCCATCAGCGTGAAACCAAGATCCGTTTCTTGAGACAGCTTCCAGCTGCAACCCGTTGGAATTACGAAAGGGAGACACCATGCAAAACAAAACTGATTTTACCCCAAAATCTTTTGCGGTTGTGGGTGCCGGACCCGTTGGCTGCATCGTAGCCGCGTTCCTGGCAAAAGGTGGCCACGAAGTAACCCTGTGTGACGTTATCCCCGACCTGCTGGAGCCAACCCTGGAACCGGGCATCAAGATAGAAGGTGCCGAAGACCTCCAGCAGAGCGTGACCCGGACCTGCCTGAGTGTGGATGAGCTGGGTGACTATCAGCCGGATGTTACTTTTATAACCGTAAAGGCCAACGCCCTGCCCCTGATTGCATCGGCGCTGGAACCGTTCTGCAGGGAAGGCACTTACGTGATCAGCTGGCAGAACGGTATCGATACGGAACTGGAACTGGCCAAAGTTCTGGGACGTAAACCGGTCATGCGGGCTGTGGTCAACTACGGCTGTGGCCTGGCCGCCCCGGGCCACGTCATGATGCCCTTTCACCACCCGCCGCACTTTATCCAGGAAATGGATCCGGAATCAGCGCCGGCCGCCAAAACCATTGCCGCCGTCCTCACCGATTGCGGCCTGGGTACAGAACATACCGACCAGATCGTGTCGATGGTCTGGCGCAAGGGTATTTTAAATGCCTGTATGAATCCGGTCTGCGCGGTCACCGGCCTGACCATGGCCCAGGCCATGACCGACCCCATTGTTTTCGGAATTGTGGACGCTTTGGTAAAAGAGTGTGTCAAGATCGCCCGGGCCAACGAGATCAACCTCGGCTGGGATTTCTATCCCCACGCCATTGAGTACATGCGCAATGCCGGCAACCACAAGCCGTCAATGCTCATGGACATTGAGAATAAGCGCCGTACGGAAATTGATTTTATCAACGGGAAATTTGTTGAATACGGCCAGCAGGCCGGTATAGAGACTCCCTATAACAATTCCTTGCGAACATTGGTTAAGGGGCTTGAATCCGCCATTGAACATAACAAGTAACTGGCATAGGCCAGAAAGAGTAACCGCATGACAGAGAGATCAGCAGTGTTTGTGGGTATTGATGTGGGTGCTTCACGGACCAAAACAGCAGTACTGGACGAAAACAAAAAACTGGTTGGCCATTGTGTCGTCAAATCCGGAACGGATTTCACCATAGCCTCAAACAACTGCCTGGAATCTTCTTTGAAGATGGCCGGTGTTTCCTACGGAGATATTGTGCGCGCGACGTCCACCGGCTATGGCCGTAAAAATGTCAGTGTGGCTGATTTCAACCGCACCGAAATAAGCTGCCACGGCCGGGGTTGCTACTACTATTTCCCTAAAGCGCTGACCATCATAGACATTGGTGGTCAGGACAACAAGATCATCAAACTGGATGCCTCCGGACGCCGGGTTTCTTTCAAAATGAATCGCAAATGCGCCGCGGGTACCGGTGCCTTCCTGGAAGAGATGTCGCCCAGACTTGATATACCCCTGGAAGAGATGAACGCGTTGGCCGCTGCATCCAGACACATGGTTGAACTGGGTAGTTTCTGCACGGTTTTTTCCGCTACTGAAGTACTGGAAAAAATTCGAGCGGGCAAAAAGGTAGAAGATATTGTAAAGGGCTTATTTTACTCGGTCATCAAACGGGTTCTGGAAATGGACGCGTTGACGGAAAACATTGTCATGACCGGGGGTGTTGTGGCCCACAATCGTTACATCGTGGATATGGTGCGAAAAATTACCAAAAAGGAGATTCTGGTCCCTGAATTCCCACAGCTTACCGGTGCCATTGGGGCCGCATTGTACGCAGCTGATTTTTAAAAACTCAATCTGGAAAATGACAGGAGAAAGCATAATGGCAGATGAAAAGAAGATAAAACTCAAAAGGCTTGAGTCCAGCAAAGTGCTGGGTAAATTTATGGCCGACTACTATTACGAGCTTGATGGGGCCGCCAAGTCCGGTGAAAAGAAAATTGCCTGGTGCACCAGCGTCGGACCCGCCGAGATCCTGCGGGCCCTGGGCTTTCTGGTTTATTTTCCGGAAACTCACAGTGCCATGCTCGGTTCCTCACGCATGGCTACAGACCTGATTCCCAAGGCAAATGCCATCGGGTACTCGCCGAATATCTGTTCTTATCTTACTGCCGACGTCGGGGCCTACCTTGAAGGTGTTTCACCTCTGGCCAATATTTTTAAGGGCATCGAGGGTCCACCCAAACCCGATGTTCTGGTGTTCAACACCAACCAGTGCCGGGATGTACAGGACTGGTTTAAATTCTACGGCAAGGAATACAATGTCCCGGTCGTGGGGGTTCACTCCTATGTGGGTGTCGAGGAGGTCTCTGACGCTTACCTGCTTTCCATCAAGAAACAGATGGAAAACCTCATTCCCGGATTGGAAGAAATAGCCGGTACCAAATTCGATATGGACCGTTTCAAGGAAGTAGTGGCGACTTCACGAGAATGCTCTGAACTTTGGAAAAAGGTACTTGATACGGCCTCTGCCAAGCCATCTCCCCTGACATTCTTCGACGGCACCACTCTTATGGGGGCAGCCGTAGTCGGCCGGGGAACCGAGAGGGCGAATGAATGCTACCGCGCACTTTTAAAAGAACTGGAGGATCGCATTGCCGCCGGTGAAGGCGCTCTCGACGATGAGCATCTGCGCATCTACTGGGACGGGATGCCGGTCTGGGGTCGCCTGAGCAGCCATGCCAAACTATTTGCCGGCCTGAACACGACTGTCCTGGCTTCCACCTACTGCAACAGCTGGATATTCTCAGCTCTTGACCCCGATGATCCCTTCACCAGCATGGCCCGGGCCTACACCGAACTTTTCATTGTCCGGGGTGACAATTACAAGGAAGAATATATCAGCAAGATGCTGGATTTCTTTAAAGTAGATGGTATCATCTACCACGATGCCATGACCTGCCCGAACAACTCCAATTGCAGGTACGGGATGCCCCAGCGCATGGAAAAACTGACCGGCATTCCCAGCTTGACGATAAACGGCGACCTGAACGATCTGCGACTTATCTCCGATGAACAAACCAAAACCAACGTAGAAGCTTTTATAGAACAGTTGGAAGAAAACCGTTAAGGAGCCTATTATGTTAGAGTCTTTATTCAGACCAAAATCCGTGGCCGTCATCGGGGCCTCCACCAAGGAGTTCTCCATCGGCAACCGGGTGATCCGCAACCTTGTTGATTTCGACTTCAAGGGTCCCATCTATCCTATCAACCCCAAGGCGGATGAAGTTCGCGGTATCAAGGCGTATAAATCCATCATGGATGTTCCGGACGGCGTGGACGTGGTGCACATGGTGATCCCCGCCAAGTTCGTACCCCAGGCCGTTGAAGACTGCGGTATTAAAAAAGTCAAACACATTATCATCAACTCCGGTGGTTTTTCGGAAACCGGTCCTGCCGGTGAAGCCATTGAAAAAGACTTCCTGGCCCGGGCTGCGAAATACGGAATCAGGATCTTCGGGCCCAACTGCCAGGGGATTATCAACTCCGATCCCGACATCCGGGCATATTGCAACTTCACTTTCACACAGCCGGACGTGGGCTATATATCGATTGTGGCCCTGAGCGGCGGTGTGGCCGAGGTCATCCATCAGGGATTTTCCGAGATGGGGATCGGCACCCGCATTTACGCCTCAAACGGCAACGCCTGCGACATCACTATTCCGGAAATCATCCGCTACCTGGGTGAGGATGAGGGTACGCGGGTCATCGTGACCTATGTTGAAGGTTTGCGCGACCCGGAAACCTTCATGGAAGTTGCCCGGGAGGTTGCCGCTAAAAAACCAGTTCTGGCCATGAAGGCCGGTCGCACTGCAGAGGGCGCTAAAGCCGCGGCCTCTCACACAGGTGGACTGGCCAAGGAGGACCTGGCCACGGACCTGATCTTCAAAAAAGCCGGTATTCTCTCCTTCCGGGATGAAGGTGAATTGATCCAGGCTGCGGCGGCCTTTGCAACCCAACCGGTACCCAAGGGCAACCGGATTGGCGTCATCACCAACACGGGCGGCCCGGCGGTGATTGCCACCGACGTTATGGTCGGGTCCGGCCTGACCCTGCCGCCCCTCTCAGAAAAAACCGCAGGTTTCCTAAAAGAAAACCTCTACCCGGAAGCCTCCATCAACAACCCCGTAGATGTACTGGCCACTGGAAATGCAGCTCACTACCGGGCCTGCATGGATGCCATGCTGGCCGATGACAATTACGATTGCCTTTACATCAACTTCGTGACGCCTTTTTTTGTGGATACGGACAGTATTGCCAAAGAGATCGTGGAGGTCAACAAACTGCAGAAAAAACCAATAGTCTGCAACCTGATGACCGATCGCCGGCAGTGGACGGAAACCGTCAAAATCCTTCAGGAGGGTGGTGTACCCTGCTTCAGCCTGCCGGGTGTGGCAGCCCGGGCCCTGTCTGCCATGGTGCACTACAGTCAGATCCTCAAAAAGGAGACTGGTGCCCTTAAAACCTTCACGGATGTTGATAAAGCCGCAGCTGCCGACATCATGGACCGGGTGGTTGCATCCGGGCGCCAGATGATGGCGGCCGAAGATGTTTACAACATCCTGGATGCCTACAAGATCCCCACCGCCGGCTGGGCCGTGGTGACCACGCCTGAAGAAGCTGAAAAAGCGGCCACAGACATCGGTTTTCCAGTGGTGGTAAAAGCCGACTCAGAAAGCATCGTCCACAAGAGTGACATGGGTGGCGTAGCCGTTAACCTGGCTGATGCCGCGGCTGTCCGCACCACTGTGGAAGAGATGCAGGCCAAATTTATGGCTGGAGATCTCAAGTTCCTCGTCCAGAAATTCACACCGGGCGGCACTGAAGTCATTATCGGGGCCAAAGCAGAAGAGGGCTTGGGGCACCTGATCATGTTCGGTATGGGTGGTATTTACGTAGAAGTCCTTAAAGACGTGGTTTTCAATCTGACACCGCTGACCACTGTTGAAGCCCGGGATATGCTTTCTGCAATCCGCCTGGCACCTCTGCTTGAAGGCATCCGGGGGCAAAAGGGTGTGGACCGGGAAAGCCTTCAGGAGGTGCTCCTGCGTCTTTCTCAGTTGCTTGCGGACCTTCCTGGTATCCAGGAACTCGACTTGAATCCCACCCTGGCTTTTGAAGACAAGGTGTGTGTGGTTGATGCAAGAATAAGCTTGTAAAAAGAGTGTGCTCGAGAGCTGCCGCCTGACAGTTCAGTCGGCCCCCCGGCCTGCTTAAGCCCGGCAGCTTGAAAGCCCGATAAACCGCGGCAGCGATAAGGGGGTGCCATGACCTGTTGGATGAACCTCGGCCAGAATCTTAAAGTCAACGCTAAAAAATTTCCCGCTGCGGTGGCTCTCCAGGACAGGAGCAGACGCTTCACCTACCCGCAAACCAACGATCGGGTTAATCGTCTGGCCAACAGTCTGACCGCCCTGGGGTTGGCCAAAGGCGACCGGGTCGCCGTTCTCATGGAAAACAGCATTGAGATCATTGAAATCTACCTGGCCACCGCTAAATCAGGTCTGGTCATTGTACCCATCAATTTTCGCCTGGTGGGCCCTGAGATAGCCTATATCGTCAACAATTCGGATGCCAAAGCGTTTATCGTCCACGATGAATTTGCGGTGGAAGTGGACCGGGTAAAGCGTGAGTTGGTCAACATCGCTCCGGACAATTATTTCATCGTAGGCCAAACCCGGGATGGTTACCGCGACTATGAAGAACTCGTAGCCGGCGGCACAAATACCGAACCGGAGGTCCAGGTAGGCCCCGAAGACACCTGGATCCTGATTTATACATCCGGAACAACCGGCAAACCCAAGGGCGTCATCCGCTCACACGCGTCACACATCGCCTTTTACCTGATTAACGCCGTCGATTTCGGATTCAATGAACATGACTTCTGTATGAACGTCATGCCGCTTTGCCACATCAATTCGACGTTTTTTACCTTTATTTTTCTCTATATCGGGGCCGGTGTCTATGTGCATCCCGCCCAGTCTTTCAAACCGGGAGAAATTCTTGAAATTGTAGAAAAAGAGAAAATTACTTTCATCTCCCTGATTCCCACCCACTACAACCTGATCTTGAATGCCCCCCAAGAAGACCTGCAAAGGGATGTGAGCTCCATTCGCAAGCTCCTGTGTTCTTCCGCCCCAGTCAGGAAAAGCATGAAAGAATGCATCATGGGCTACTTTAAGGGAGTTGAGCTGTATGAAGGTTACGGTTCCACCGAGGCGGGCATTGTGACCGTATTAAAACCTGAATACCAGATGAAGAAACTGGGTTCCATCGGATTTGAAACACTGGGTACCGAGTTTGTTAAGATCCTGGATGAAAATGGCCGGGAAGTACCGGATGGGGAAGTCGGCGAGCTCTACTCCAAAGGCCCCATGCTTTTTGATGAATACTATAAATTGCCCGAGAAAACCGCCGAATCATTTGTGAACGGCTGGTTTTCGGCCGGAGACATGGCACGCAAGGATACTGATGGCTTTTATGAAATTGTCGACCGCAAAGACAATATGATCATCACGGGCGGGGAGAATGTCTATCCCAGTGAGGTCGAAGAGGTCGTCGGCGGCCACCCGGATATCTTCGACGCGGCCGTCATCGGGCTGCCGGATGATAAGTGGGGAGAACGGGTGGCGGCGGTGGTCATCACAAAACCCGACAAATCCCTGGATGAAGATACCTTGCGGGCCTACTGCCAGGATAAGATGGCCGGTTACAAACGCCCCAAGGATATCATCTTCATAGAATCGGACGCCATGCCGCGAACCGCTACCGGTAAAATCCTGCACCGAATTTTAAGAGAAAAATTTGCCTGAGTGTAAAACAGCAATTCGCTCGCAGTTATATCAAGCTAAAGTAAGTTTAAAAGACAAACAGAAGCGGAGGTAAAAAGTTTATGTTAACAAAAGCATTTATTCCCTATGGCGGCTATTACAGTTCCCCATTTGCCCGGTGGCAGGGTTCCATGGCCAACGAACATGCCATCAAACTGTCATCAGCAACTTCCAAACGGTGGTTTACCCAGAAAAACTGGAACCCTACCAACATCGACTATGTCTTCCTGGGAATGACCATTGGCCAACCCCAGTGGTTCTACGGCAGCCCCTGGGCAGCCGCCCTGATCGGAGCCGAACAGAGCCCGGGTATGCTGATTTCACAGGCCTGCTCGACCTCGACCACTTGCATATTCCAGGCCGCAGCCGGCGTTGACAACGGCCTGTATGAGAACACCTACTGCCTGATGGGTGACCGGGCCTCCAACGGGCCCCACACCATCTGGCCTAATCCAGGCGGACCCGGTGGCGAAGTTCTTTCGGAAAACTGGATGATGGACAACTTCGGCCGGGACCCCTGGGCCAAGGGCGCCATGATCCAGACCGCGGAGAATGTTTCCAAAGAAGCCGGCGTCACCCGGGAGCAATGCGATGCGGTTGCCCTGCGCCGATACGAACAGTACGAAGACGCCCTGGCCGATGACCGCGCCTTCCAGAAACGCTACATGCTGCCGGTTGAAATCCAGGTTTCCAGGAAAAAAACAATCACGGTAGAAGCGGATGAAGGTATCATGCCCACCACCGCTGAAGGCCTGGCGCGCCTGCGCCCGGTCCTGCCGGAAGGCGTCCACACCTTTGGCGCCCAGACCCACCCGGCCGATGGACATTGCGGCCTTGCAGTCACCACCCAGGAAAAGGCCCGGGAACTCAGCACGGACCCGGGTACTGAAATCCAGGTGGTATCCTACGGCTACGCTCGGGCCAAAAAGGGTTTTATGGCCATGGCCGTGGTCCCGGCCGCCCAGATGGCCCTGGACAAGGCCGGTATCTCCGTCAAGGACGTGAAGGTCATTAAAACCCACAATCCGTTTGCCGCCAACGACATCTACATGGCAGACCAGATGGGCATTGATGTAAATGGATTTAACAACTACGGCAGTTCCCTGATTTATGGTCACCCCCAGGCCCCCACGGCGGGACGGGCGGTCATCGAAGGTATAGAAGAAACTGTCATGCAGGGCGGCGGCTACCTGCTCTTTGCCGGCTGCGCGGCTGGAGATACCGGTGGTGCCCTGGTTCTTAAAATAGGATAGGCTGAATACCGGACGGGCGCCTGACCATACGGTTCGTCCGGTACCAACCGGAGCTAAAAAAAGGTTGCCGACACTTGCTGTGCGGCAGCCTTTTTTGTTTATAGAGCGCTTTTAAATACCTGAATATCCGAATTCCGAATTTGCGAGACACAACACTAGCACGGCAGCTTGATAATGAACCGGGCCCCTTTGTCCTGCTCGGATTCAACGGTCAGGGACCCATCATGGTTATCCATGATGATAAAATATGAGACGGACAGGCCCAGGCCGGTTCCCCCGCGATTGCCCTTGGTGGTATAGAAAGGGTCAAATATCCGCTTGCGCACGGCTGCCGCCATGCCGGGGCCATTGTCCTCGATCTCAACACGCACCATGTCCAACTCCGGTTGTACCCGCAATATAAAGCGCGGCACTGTTGTGGCTGTGCTGTTTCCCGCCATGGCCTCTGCGCCATTCTTGAGTATGTTGAGAAAAACCTGCTGGATCTTGCTGCCCTCACAGAAGATGTCGGGGGTACCACTATGATAATCCCGATATATTTCAATTTTTCGGAAATCGTATTTTTTCTTAAGGTCATAATCACTGCCGGCCAGTTCAACGGTGCTATCCAGAAGTGCAGGCAGGCTGTGTTTGGAACGGGAGGCATCTCCCTTGCGGCTAAAACTGAGCATGTTGTTCACGATCTTGGCCGCCCGCGAACCAGAATCCAGAACCGCTTCAAGCATGTCGATGATGCCGCGTTCTTCCTGGAAGGCCCGGATAGTCTCAATGGTCGTACCGGCGGCCTCGGCCGCACGCTGGTCAGCGGGTGAGGCGCCGGACAGTCGGTTGCGGGCAATCTGCGTATTCTGCATGATACCGGCCAAGGGGTTGTTGATCTCATGGGCCATTCCGGCCGCCAGACCGCCCACGGTCAACATCTTTTCAGACTGGACCATCATCTCTTCCAGCTGCACCCGTTCGGTAACGTCATCCACCCGGATAACCGCCCCCCGAACACCATTGGCAATCAGGGGATAAACCGTAATGTCCTCGTACCGGGTTTCCCCGTCCGCCCGATAAGGTCGTTTGGGGTCGTGCAGCGCTCGCCGCTCCTCCATGGCCACCCCTATCCGGTCCATCTCCGCCGACAGGCGTGGAAATACCTCATCGATCTTGCGGCCGGCCGCATCATCCGCCGCGACACCGGTTTCCTCTGCAGCCCTCTGGTTCCACTGGGTAACACGTCCGTCCTGATCGATACCGACCAGGACGGACGGCATGGAGTTGACGATATTACCGAGCAGGTTCCTCAAACGATTGGTCTCAGCTGCGACCCGTTTCTGCTCGGTTATGTCACGATGAATGACAATGGTGCCCTGCAACTGGTCTTTTTCATCGCGAACAATGGATGTCTTCAAATGAATATCCAGCAGGTGTCCGTCCTTGGTGAGCCGCTGGGTTTCCAGGGACACATCTTCCCCGCCTAAATTGCGCAGCACCGCCTGGCGGGTTTTCTCTTTTTCGTGTTCGGGCACAAAATCAATTATGCGTCCGGCCAGTTCCCCGGCCTGCCAGCCGTAAGTCTTTTCAAAAGCCGGGTTGATGTAGATGATGTGGCCCTCCGGGTTATAGGCCACAATGGCATCCGGAGAGGCTTCCAGCAGGCTGCGATACTGCTCTTCACTTTTACGCAGAGCCTCTTCCATGCGTTTACGCTCGATGGCAATGGCAATCTGATCAGAAACCGAACTCAAAGTCTCCAGATCGGTTTCGCTGAACTTTTCAGGATTGTTGTAACTCTGGGTAGCCATCACGCCGATCACAGCGCCCTTCACCATTAAGGGGAACCCCAGCCATATTTCCGGTACCGTGCCGATGATCTTGTTCGCACGGGCACGGTCCAGCAGCATTTCTTTTGACAGCAGCAGGGGTTTTCCGGCCAGGATGACCTCGCCGGTAAGAGAATTGGTCTCGGTAAAGAGTTCTTCATAACTGAAATCATCATCGAATTCATCCCTGAAGAAGGGAAAATAAATGGTTTTTTTACTCTTTTGATAGATAGCAATATAGAAATTTTTTGGATCAATGACGCTGTGTAAAATTTTGTGGATGGAAGCGTAGAGTTCATCCAGGTTGGAGGTTGTATTGACCGCAGTTGACACGCGGTACAGGGTCTGGTTGATCTTTTCGGCACGCTCCAGTTCAGCTACAACGGTCCCAAGATTGGCAACTTTCTGTTCCAGTTCCTCGTAAGTCGGTTTAGCCTGCATTTTCTCCCCAGTGTATGCGAATAGAGTATTTTTACAAAAGTAGCATGCGATCAGCCCAAAATGCAAATTCTTTCAACCGTTTTGCGGGTTGCGCCCAGCGTACCGGCCACTGAACCGCACCACCTGAACGGGCCGCGTCCGGCTGCCTGTTTTTGACTTGTCAGGGTGCATGGGGTAATATTTTAAACTCAATGCCTTTTTCCCCTTTAACACGCTGCCTGCACCAGGTGCGGTGGCCACGTGAGTGGAGGAACAAAGATGCACCCCCTTTTTGATCAATTAACGGAGATATTCATGGCCGGTGTAAAACGGGTCGATCCCTACGACCTGGTACGCGGTGCCTTAAATCTGGAAAATTCACTTCTCAAAATAGAAACGGAAGATTTTCACCTGTCATTTCAGCTTGATAAATTTAAAGACATCGTGGTAATCGGAGCCGGGAAGGCCACCGCCCGCATGGCCCTGGCTGCGGAGCAGATCCTGGGTCATAGAATTACCCGCGGTATCATCGTCGTTAAATACGGCCATACCGAATCACTTGAATCCATCCGCTGTATAGAAGCCGGTCATCCCCTGCCTGATGAAAACGGCATAAGGGGCGCCCGGGAAATCCTCGCCCTGGTCAAGGATGCAGATGAAAGCAGCCTGGTTATTACCCTTATCTCCGGCGGTGGTTCCGCCCTCCTGCCCTTTCCTTGCGCCCATACAACAGCACACCGGAAAATTACGTTAACCCTGGCTGAAAAACAAGCGGTTACACAGCATCTACTGCAGTGCGGTGCGACCATCGATGAACTCAACTGCATCCGTAAACATCTGTCCGGCATCAAAGGCGGTCAGCTATCCAGAGCCATCCATCCGGCCACGTCGGTCAGCCTGATCCTTTCAGATGTGGTGGGCGACAACCTCGACGCCATTGCCTCCGGCCCTACGGTTCCAGACCCCACCAAATTCAAAGATGTGATGTCCATCATTGAAAAATATGACCTGGCTGACAGGCTCCCCCGTAATATGATAGACTTGGTGGGTCTGGGACTCCAGGGCAAGCTGCCGGAGACACCCAAACCGGGGGACCCGGTGTTTACCGACAGTACCAGCGTTCTCGTGGGGACCAATTATCTCAGCCTCCTGGCTGCAGCGGCGCATGCTGAGCAGCTGGGTTTTACCAGCGTCATCCTGTCGTCTCAAATCACGGGCGAAGCCCGGGAGGTAGCCAAAGTTCTGTATGGTATCGGCAAAGATGCCCGGCAGCGCAGTCTGCTGGGGGCCGGCAACCTGTGCATCATTACCGGTGGAGAAACCACTGTGACCCTCAAAGGCTCCGGCAAGGGCGGGCGCAACCAGGAACTGGCCCTGGCCTTTTTGGCAGAGATGGAACTCGAACCGGCCAGAGCAGAGGGCATCTATTTTCTATCGGCCGCCACAGATGGCAATGACGGTCCGACAGATGCGGCCGGTGCCTTTGCAGCTCCGGATCTGCTTGACCTTGCAAAGCGGGCCGGCTGCCGCATCAACGACTATCTGAAATCAAACAACGCCTATGCTTTCTTTGATCGCATCGGGCATCTGCTGAAAACCGGTCCCACCAATACAAACGTCTGCGATCTGCAGATCATGCTGATCATCCGCTGAAGGTTTCAGGGGCTGCCAAGGCAGGGCGCGCCCGATGCTGTCAGCCCTTTATCAGCAGGGCTCGCATAAGATGACTGGCAATGGCGGGATTCTCCTTGAGACGCCGGGTGGAATATCCAAACCAGTGTTCACCATAGGGCACATAGACCCGCAGGGTATGTCCCATTTTCACAATGGCCTGGCGCAGCCGCGGCGTTACCCCGTGCAACATCTGGAATTCGTATTTTTCCGGCGGGATATTTCGGTGCGCGATGAGCCGCAAGGCCTCCTGGACAAGGACACGATCATGAGTTGCAATCCCCACATACATACCCCGGTCAAACATAATTTCCAGGTTCTCAAGGAAAGCACGGTTAATCCGCGGCATTTCCTGGAAGGCCGCTGAGGGGGGTTCGACGTAAATGCCTTTGCACAGTCTGAAATTAAGGGGGTAGTCTGACGCCCGCCAGCGGCTCATCTTTTCAAGATCTGCCGGTGTCCGTCTCAGATAAGCCTGTAAAACCAGGCCCACACTGGCCGGAAACTCTTTTCTCAATTTACTGAAAAGTTCGATCTCAAGATCCACACACCTCGAATCTTCCATATCTATGCGGACGAAGTTCCCATAGGAGGCTGCCAGGCGCACAATTTCCCGTACATTGGCATAACACTGCTCCGGGTCAATGAGCAGGCCGAACATGGTTGGCTTCAGGGAGTAATTACCTTTCACCTGGCTTTTTTCAAATTGGCGAATAAGTGCCAAGTAGGCTTTTTTGTTGACGCCCGCTTCGTGAATATCCTGGATGAACTCTCCCAGTATATCCACGGTTACCGCCATGCCGGTGCGATTCAGGTCCCTGGTAACCCGAATGGCATCCGCCGCAGTTTCACCGGCGATATACGTCTTTGAAAAATGCCAGACCAGCCGCTTTGGCAAATACGGCAATGTGTTCGAAACAATTTTGTTCAGCATGGTGACCTGCTCATTTGCGCATGATAAAGAGGATGCAGCCGACTACTTCAATAAAATTATGCCCCTTTGGGCCTGCGTCAAGTTCACCACAAACATTTTGCGCCAGATTTTTTTAAGTTGATCCATCAAGCGGGTATGGTATTGGAAAATGAGCGGGACAGGCACTTGCTTCATCCGATAGTGTTGCGTCCCATAAGTCCCTTATCTAATAGCTCTGCGGCTATACAGCCTGAATACAAAATTCCAAGCAGATCGGAATTTCGGAAAGGACAATTACCAAAACTTTGCATTCTAAAAAATTTGATGTTGTCGGCCTGGGCCAATGCTGCCTGGATTTTATCGGAAAAATAGAGAAATATCCGGCTGTGGATCAAAAATGCGAGATGTCCGCCTTAACGGTCCAGGGAGGAGGACCGGTAGCCACGGCCCTGACGGCCCTTTCAAGGTGGAAAAAATCATGTGCTTTCATGGGCCAGATTGGTGACGATCACTTCGGAGCAGATATCAGATTGTCACTCGTTGAGGAGGGCATCGATACCGGCGGGCTCAAAATACGGCGGCAATCAAACTCCCAGGTGGCATTTATTGCAACAGAATCGGATTCTGGACGGCGCAATATATTCTGGCAACGCCCCGATGGCAGCGCCCTGTCGTCCGCCGAAATCGATTATAAGGCAATTGCCAATGCCCGTGTATTTCATACGGATGGTCTCTTTGCCGAGGCGGCCGTCGAAGCGTCCCGGACAGCCGCTTCGGCAGGGGTACCAGTGGTTGTGGATGCCGGTACCCTGCGGCCCGGATTACTGGATCTGGCCCCCCACACAGATTTTTTCATTGCATCCGAATCATTTGCCCAAGCACTTGTCGGGCGGCATGCGCCTCTGGAAGCCTGCCGGGAGCTGCTTGCCATGGGAGCCGCGTTTGCCTGCGTTACCCTGGGAGCCCGGGGCTACCTCGCAGTCGACCGGGATGACATCATTGAGCGCCCGGCCTATCCGGTTACGGCCGTGGATACGACCGGCTGCGGGGATGTTTTCCATGCCGGGTTTATATATGGCCTCCTTGAGCACTGGCCGGTTGCCGCACGCCTTGATTTCGCGGCCTGGGCCGCCGCTATGGTCAGTTTGCATCCTGGCGGGCGGGCAGGGATCCCCCGGGCATCCGCCTGGCCAGGAAAACCGGTCTGACACAGCCGGCAGCCAGATACCGGCAACGGTACTGCCGCTTTTTCTGTCTGCTTTATCAAATCCCCTTATCAAGAATATTTCTGTCGTGCAGCAGGCGTTGCTGGATCCCCTTGCTGACCTGATAATTGCGGCTGAACTCCGACCAGAATTTTTTATCCTGTGCCTGCCAGTCCTCACCGAAACGTTCATTGAAATAGTCACCCAGCTTCTCAAAGAGAAGCTTCCACGGGGGAACACCTCTGTGATGGGCATCCAGCAGCATTTCAAGCAATTCGTCAAGTTCGGCAAGTTTCTCTTTTGGCAGGTATGAAATCGCACCTTTCTGGATTGACTCCATCAGGGCCTCCGGATTGACCGCGTGGGCAGTCAGCATTACGGCCGGAATATTCCGGGCAACCGCTTCTTCAAGCAAGGTGAGGCCGTTGACGCCCATAATATCCAGTATGGCCAGATCGTATTGATTGTCCCTTATTTTTATGGAAGCGGTTTCATAATCGCTCGCTGTGTCGACGGAGGCCTCATCTATAATATCTTCAATGGTTTCGAGAATATCGATCTCATCATCTACGGCCAGAATGCTTTTCCCACTCAGAATGGAACTGGAATTTGTCATCTTAATCCTCTCTGTGATGAATTTACAAGGTCTGCCGTCCGTGCTCAGCTTCCGCGGGTACAGGGCAGATTCATGGGTAGATAGAGGCAAAAGGTGGCCCCTTTGCCAGTTTCACTTTTTATCTTGATATCCCCCCCCAGGTTCCGGGAAAGGACATAGGCACCGGCCAGGCCAAGACCATGGCCGCTGCGATTGACCTTCTCGCAAGCACCTGCCTGGGTATAGCGCTGGAAGACCAGGGCATGGTGCTCGGGATCAATTCCCGGGCCGTTATCAGCCACTTCGACACACAGCCAGTCGTTATCAACATCAACTGTCACCGTCACCCGGTCCTTACAATGGTGGATGGCGTTTTTGATCAGGTTTCCGGTTATCTGCCTGAACTTAAGTTCGTCCTGATAGGCCTGTTGCCCATGTGCCCGGTCAGTAGACACCAGGTCATACCCCCGGGCAGCCAGGTACGCCATCGCCGCCAGGTCACTGTCGAGGTCGGACAACGCGTCAGCAATTTTACCTGAAAGGGTCTCAAGGGACTCTACCAGAACATCCTGAAGAACATCCGCCGGTATAAACCGGCCGGCTGCAACCTGGTTGCTTTCCGAACGGCCAACTTCCAGCAGGCCATGGAGCATCCCCCGGGCTTTGACACAATTGCGCAGGGTCCGTTTGAGTGTCCGGGCCTGCTTGGGCGACAGTGCGCCAAATTTTGCCTGTTTCTCGAGCAAAGCCCGCACCCCGGTCTCGATCACCGCAATCGGATCTTTTAACTCATGGATAAGAAACTGGATATCGATCTCTTTAAAAAATTCATCGGGCAGTTCACAAACGGCATTTTCAATATCGGGTTGAAACTGATCCTCGTTCATCCTTCCTTCCTCCGGTCCTGCCGAAGCAGTTATCAACTTACCTGTCTTGGAAAATCTACCCTCACGGTGGTACCCCCTGACTCGCGGCATTCAAGCTCAGCACCCTGCTCTGCGCACGTCCGCACGTTCCCCGGGCAGTCATTTTGCTGATCCGGCACCCGGGGGCATCTGCGCGAGTGCAAGGTCAGGTCAAAGCCGTAACGTTCCGAAAAGATTTTCATCCTGAGGAGGTCAAAGCCTTTCCCACCGGCGTTAAAATCAAACGGGCGTTTAGATGAATAGGTCTGGGTATCAGGCGGCGTGAAATAATTTTCAAACAACAGTCGCTGGTTTTCCGCGGTAATCCCGGTACCGGTATCTTTCACCACCAAGGCCACGCCTTTACGGCTCTCTTTGACGATAACATCAACCCGACCGTCATCGGGTGTGTACTCAATAGCGTTTCTCACCAGTCCCCTGGTGATTTTTCCGAGAACTTCCCTGGGAATAAAAACAGAGTGCTCCGATTGAACGGTTTCGACAATGGAGCAGGCGCGATGGGCAAACGACGGGGCCATCTCCTTGAGGGTGGCGGCTACGAATTCCCCCAGGACGATCGACTCAGGTCTTGATGCCCGGGGCCCAAACAGTTCGTCCACCTGCCGGCGCACCAGCTCCAGGACTTCTTTTTCACCCCAGGACGCCTGTAGGAGCAGTGAAAGTTCATCCTCACAGGCATCCAGCAAGGTAGACAGCATCTTGTGGGGGCTGTAATCCGGCTCTTTGAGGATATCTTCGATCTCATACTGCATGTCGAGAATGCGGCTTAGATTACGGCCGGCCCGATCCACAATCCGCAGGATGCCCTGGCTCTCTTCAAGGGCGGCGCTTCTTTTGTGTATCAGTTCCAGGGCTGCAGCCAGCACCGAAACAGGCGTTTTCAGTTCGTGGGAGAGGTGGTGAATGACTTTTTCCTTGGCCCGATTGAAACTGCTGACCTCCGCATAGGAGCGCTTTAAAGCGTCATTGATCCTGGCATTCTCAATGGGCATGGCCACCATTCCCGCAATGGTGGTCAACAATTCAACATCCGTCTGGTCGAAAGTGCCGTGTTTCTTGTTCACCGCGCAAAGGACACCGATCATCCGGTCCTGTTCCCAGAGAGGTACATCCAGCATGTTGCGGGTTTCAAATTTGGACTCATCATCTACCGTTTTGAAGAAGAACTCGCTTTGGGAAGTATCCGCTACAATCAGCGGCTCTCCCGTCCGGTACACCTCTCCGGCCACACCTTTGCTGGCCGGGAAACGGATCTCTTTCATCCTTTTCCCGGTTGCCAGGTCGTCGTAAGCCGTAACCCGGAAAAAAAATTGCTGTTTCTCTTCGTCCAGGAGAATGACGGACGCGCCGGCGGCACCCACCAGCTGTTTAATTTCGCCGGTTATAAATTTAAGGCGCTGGTCAAGCGTCCTCAACTTGTGCAGGGCCCTGGAGATCCTGAGCAGCGTTTGATTGCTCCGGTCAAGCCGTCTTTCACGGGTGATATCCGTAAGGGTGATCACCTGCCCGGCAGGGTTGCCATCGTCATCAAAAAAGATGGCGCCATCCAGGATAATATCCAGCAGTTTGCCGTCCTTGGTCAGGCGCTGGGTTTCCAGGTTGTTAAGTTTTCGCTCTTTGAAGAACCGCTTCACATCGCGTTTGGTTTCAGTTCGGAGGTTTTCCGGCACAAAAGGGATGCGTTTGCCCTCAAGTTCGGCCAGGGTCCAGCCAAAGACTTTCTCGAAAGCCGGGTTGAGGTAAGAGACCGTAGAGTCCATCTTGAAAACAAAAACAGGTACCGGCAGGAAATTTAAAAAGGCCCGGTATCTTTTCTCTGCCCGACGGCTGGCACGATACTGCTCCCGGGCCCGCTGCCGTGATTGCTCCAGTTCCTGCTGCGCGCGATACTTATCAGTGACGTCCCGGGCAATACCCCGGAACCCGGTTCGCCTGGCGTTTTCAGCGAGAATAAGGTTGGCCGAAATTTCCAGGATCCGGGCCTCACCGTCCTTACGGCATATCTGCCAGATAATATCCGAGCTCTGGGCACCTGTTTTGAACAGGCAATTAAAATCACTGAAAGCAGCTTCCACGTTCTGGGGGTCCATGAACTCGGCATAATTGCGTCCCTGGATCTCCTCAGGGGGGTAACCAAAAATTCGACAAAGGGCATCGTTAAAGAAGACAAAATCCCCGTTAATGTTGGTTTCATAAAAACCGTCGCCAACATCTTCTATGAAGACGCGGTATCTATCCAGGGGGATCATACAATCCATACCGGGGCTGTCTGCCGGGCCTGGCTCTACGAGACATTCACCGGCCAGGCCCGCATTATTTTTCTGTTCTTTGCCCATAAGTTAAATGCACGCTATCTAGTGTCCGTCTATAAATGGTAGATTTTGGTTCAGAGCAAGGCTTGAGCGATTTAGAAACCGCAGGCATAGCGCGCTATTCCGAGGATTTCAAAAGAGCGAAAACGCCTCTCTGGGCCAAAAGATGCCGTTTATGGATGGGCACTACCTAACTTTGGTTCAAGATCCCGAATGCCTCCGAATCTATGAGCCTATAGTTGTTTGCTTCAAGAATGCCAATCGCCTTATCGATATCGTTAAAACGTAGAATCATAACGGCCTTTTGGGAAGAAAACCCTATAAAAGCATACATATGCACAACATTGAGGCCGCTGTCCTTCAAAGGTTTGAGCAAGTTGGCAAGATAGCCGGGCTTATCTTCAATTTCAACCGCGACCACTTCATCAACCCGTGCGGGCCAGTGGTGTTTCATCATGATCTGACGGGTGGTTGCAATATCCGACACCAGCAACCGCAGCTTACCGAAATCACCCGTATCGACAAGGTTTAAGGCTCTCAGGTTAATGCCGGCATCTCCAAGGGCCTTGGTGATTTCGTAAAGTCGCCCGGGTGAATTTTCAATCAGGATTGATATTTGTTTTAGTTTCATAACGCCTCCATTTACCGATTGTTAGTCGCTCTTATATCATCTTGCAGGGCACAGCCAATTTTGTCTGAATAGGCTGTGCCTTGGTTTTTCACGTCTGTAGGCCCAACCGGACAGTTTTGTCAAGAATTCTAATCAAGATTGAACTGAACCTGTTTCAAACGGCGGTGCACCCGCTCGGAAATGTTAGCGCCAATTTTCACCATGAACATATTCTCGGGCCGCATCATCACATTGGGCTCATTGGTTTGGCGCAGCGAAAACCCGAATCTGGCAAACAGGTTGATCATCATGTCCCGGTAGGCCATGGTCTGCAGGCGGCTGCCCGCAAGATCCCATGTCCAGGAATACCCTACCATGTATAAAATTTTGTCTTCCCGCAGCGGGTGGGCCAGGGTCGTCTCCAGGATTTTCCGCGCCAGACCGCCACCGCGCCAGGCATGGCTCACCTCGATAACCGAAAGTTCCATCATGACACCCTCGCCGACACGGACCCAGCGTTCATCCGGCGCTGGATATTGCAAAATGCCAAACCCGACAATGTTTCCTTCCGGGGTTGTGGCCAGGGTCACGTTGGCATCCGGTTCAGCGGCAATCTGGCTAAGGCTTTGCTTGGATGAAATAATCGGGTTGTAGTGCGCATGCTTCTGAAAAGAACCGCTGAACGAGAGAGGCGTTATACTGGCCGGGGTGTTGAAAGAGGCTATGGATATTTTGCCCTGTTCGGTTTCTAATTCACCTGTTTGGGGATCAAAATGTGTCATCAGACCTTGAAGTTAGAAGTCGCTCCATTCAGAATGGAGTTGCTTGACCATGATCTGGTAATCATAGTAGTTGCCGTCAGCATCTCGAAAATAGTCTTTCAGCATCCCCTCAGACACAAAATCCAACTTTTTTACAGCATTAATGGCCATATCCTCTATGCCAATGATAAAATCCGTCCTGAGCTTTTCAAGACCCAGTTCCATGGCCCTCCTGATCATGTCAAAAATCAACCAGGTTCCCAGCTGCTTTTTGCGGTAGTCACGGGCAACCATCAGCCGTAAGCGCCCCACATGCTGACGCCCGCCCCGCAGTCGCCGCAGGAGACTCGCATGACCAACCACTTTGTCACCATGCCAGGCCAGCACGCAGAAGGTCTTACCGCTGTCCTGATTACGCGCCCACTTTTTAAGGGTTGCCGGGTCCGTGGGGTCCTCTTTAAGGTACCATTTATTCTCAAGCGGCAATTCTTCAAAAAAAAGCTGCAGCGCTGCCCGGGCATCCTGATCAATTGGTTTCAGGATAACTTCACTGCCATCTTTCAATACTATCTCTTTGGGGTATCTGCTTAACACCATCTCGATTTTCCTTTCCGACAGGTCTGCGGTCATATCCTTTCGTAAACGGCAGCCATCTGCGCGTCCCGGATACCTGCCATTAGACACCTTCGGCCGGGCCACGTCCTGTGCCCCAAACGGGGCCCGGGGTTCGTGAAACGGCCGTAACGAAGGTTGCGGGCCTACCCGGCCACACCTTTACATACACCACCATTTCCAGGGTGTGTCTATTGAATAAAGCCCATCACCTTGGGAAGCCATAAAACAACATCCGGCAGGAACGTTAACAGCAACAGCACGCCAATCTGGATCACGATAAACGGCATGACCGCCTTGGATACATAAATCAAATCCCGATTTGCTATCGCGCCGGTGATATAGAGGCTGACGCCCATGGGCGGGGTACAGTAACCAATGGCCAGGTTGACTGTCATAATCAGGCCAAAATGCATCCAGTCAATATTGAAGGCGTCCAGCATCGGCAGAAAGACCGGTCCCAGGATCATGGTGGCGGATATGATATCCATGAACATACCAACAACCAGGAGCAGCCCATTCATAGCAATCAAGAAAATGACCGGGGAACTGATGGTTGACAGGACGGCTTCTGTAATGGCACCCGGAATATCTTCAAGGGTCAACAGGCGGCCAAAACAGCTGGCCCCTGCGACAATAATCAAAAGCGTGGCAGAAGTCACAGCCGAGCTCACCGTTATTTTTTTCACATCCCTGAATTTGATAGCCTTGTGGATCATAAGTTCTACA
The DNA here is from genome assembly GCA_964636125.1 of uncultured Desulfobacterales bacterium. Classification (GTDB taxonomy): domain Bacteria; phylum Desulfobacterota; class Desulfobacteria; order Desulfobacterales; family CAJINA01; genus CAJINA01. The sequence goes on from CAZWPX010000034.1 coordinate 51,325, forward strand.
AAAAAAGCGTAGACACAGGCGACCACAGCAGCCTCGTTGGCCGTGAAGGCTCCGGAAAAAATACCGCCGAAAATAATCACAGGCAGCATCAGGGACCAGAAGCCCTCTCTGAAAATAGACAGAACTTCCCTAAAGCTCGGAACGGGCATCCTGACAATTTCAGCCTTTTTCCGGAAGTAGAGGTAAGTGTAGACACACACACCGAGCATGATCAATATACCCGGTACAAAACCAGTTAAAAACAGGCCTTCAAGTGATACGTTGCTGATCATGGAATAGAGAATCATACCGATGCTAGGGGGAATAATAACCCCCAGGTTGGGAGATGTTGTCATCAGGCCGAGGGTGTATTTCTCAGGATATCCGTTGTCCAGGAGCGCGGGTATCATGAAACCGCCCAAGGCAACCACCGTAGCCACGGTAGATCCCGAGATAGCGCCAAACAGTCCGCATGCCAGCACACCTGCCATGCCCAGTCCACCCGGGAGCCAGCTGACAAGGGCATTGGCAAATTTTATAAGCTTTTCAACAATGGATCCCGCTGTCATGATGTTCCCGCAGAGAATAAAAAACAGGACCACCACCAGGGCGAAGTTGTCCATGCTCCTGAGCAGGGTCTGGGCCAGAAGTAAAATTGGAATTTCGGTAAAAATAAGAAACCCAAGAACTGAAGTGAAGAATAAACACATAAAAACTGGAATATAGGTTGCCATGCATCCGAGCAGGATCAGCATGATAATGATGTGACTGTTTTCCATGGCCTGAGGCTCCTTCCGGTAGAATAGGCGAGAACGGCTACTTCTTCTGTCTGCTTGCCACTAATTCCGTGATGTCTTCATAAAATACCTGGATGACCCGAATCAGCATCATCCCCCCCATCAGAGGCAGGATCGAGAAGATGTACACCAGGGGAATCTGCATGATGATGGTTTTTTGATTGGTCATTACCTGCATCACAGCCATTTTCCATCCATAGTATATCATCATAACGGAAAAAATAAGGGTCACAGTATTGCTGAAAAACGTAAGCGGTGTTTTGAGAGCAGGCAGCAGCTGGACAGAAGCATCAATTTTTATCATGCTCCGCGCTTTTACAGCGGCACTGCAGCCTATCAGGGTCGTATATATAATCACCTCTCTTACGAGTTCCTCTGACCAGGCAAGTGAATAATTGAAGCCATATCTAAGGACCACATTGAAAAACATCGCGATCAGGGCGATCATGACGGCCACGAAAAGTGTCCATTCCTCAAAAAAAGTGAGGATCTTATCCAGTATCCCTAAAACCTTTCCAAACATCCGACCTTCCCTTCTATTCTGGGTATTCAAAAATCAGAAAGGGGAGACAGCCGGCTGCCATCTCCCCTTTCGTTAACTATCAATCTTCTGTGAACACTGCGACCGGAAACGGGTACACGCTGGTTCGTCCGGCCCGGGCGATCTTACGATCAGAGATTGATTCCATTTAGATCAACATACTTTTGAACTGTTTTACACAAAAACACAATGCCGAACAGTTAACGCCCTTAGGGTTTATATCCCATGTAGTCCTGAACTTCCTTGAGGAAATTAGCCGGTTTGTACATATCGGTGGGATAGTTTTTATTGATTTCCTTGGCATACTCTTTATGGGCCGCGTTACCCTTCATTTTCAGAAAGGCCATATCATCATCCGAAAGCGCGTAGAATTGGATACCTTTCTTGGAAGCCATGGCAATCTGGGTATTTTCCTGAATTTTGGTCTGTTTCCTGATGTCGGCAGCCACATCATGAAAGACGGCTTTGAAAGTGCTCTGGAGATCCTTGGGCAATTTATTGAACCAGCCCTTGTTGAAAATCCAGATAAACAGACCCTGGGCGTAATCAACATACGTGTAATATTTGGCTACTTCGAATTTCCGGGTAATGTTGCATACCATAGGCGTATGGTCCAGACCGTCGATAACACCCTGTTTCAGGGCAACGGGCACATCCGGCCACGGCATGGCCACCGGGTTGATCCCCCACTGCTTGTAAACCAGCTGATTTACAGCTGCTTCAGCGGTACGGAATTTAAGCTTCTGGGCTTCTTTGATAGTCTTGACCGGAGAGGTCGTAGCCCAGCCGTAATTCCCATAACCAGTGATGTCGATACCAATGATACCCTGGTGCTCCATCGCCTGCATGTAATGCTCAAACAATTTACCGCTGGCGACAAATTTATCCAGTTTGTCAAATGAGTTTACTAAAAAAGGCAGGTTGATCAGACCAAATCGGGGTCCCATGTTGGTCGCGGCCACAGAACTGACACCCATGCCCTGAATAGCGCCCATCTGCAATTGATTCAGTACTTCGACTTCACCTCCCAGCATTGAAAAGGGTTTGTAATCAAGGTAAACTTGTCCGTTGGTTCTTTTCCAGAGTTCATCTCTAACGGCAAACCCAGTGTATACGCCCTTGATGACCGGGTGAGATACGTTTGACACAATACATTTGTACTTCGCGGTTTTCGGGTTGAAATTTGCTTTCCACTTGTCGAGGGATGGTTTTTTCTTGGCCATTGCCGGCGAGACGACAAGACCAAAACCGACCAAGCAAACTACCAACAGTATTAATGCCCTTCTGTACTTCATCCGCACCTCCTTCTGGTTGGCTCACATTCTGTACAATGATAATTCTCTAAACATTATTCATTTGCCAAAGGTTGTTTAAATAGCTACACTACAGCTACGTATTTTTGTCAAGAAAAAAATAGGTTTTGGAGTTTCTAATTCATTAGAATTCAGCACGCTGAACGAAAGTCCGGAAAGCCGCCAAACCATCTGTGCAAACGGCGCACAGGTTGGAATCTATAAAATGGGTGGAAAGAGGCTTCGGTCTGCCAGCCACGGGGCGGGATGAAAGACCATGAAGCTTCATGTGAGCGGTAGGCATGCAGGTATTATTGAGGCCGCCTGTTTCTCAGGGGCAATATATAAAAAAGGCCCCGCCGTCAACGGCG
>CAZWPX010000035.1:0-51917 GCA_964636125.1 uncultured Desulfobacterales bacterium
TCTACAGTACCTTCGTAAGCTTTATAGTGCGCCGTCGGTCGTTTGGGACGGCTTCGTTCTTCGGATAAAGGGCCAATGTTGATCCAGTCATCGGCTTGCACCGCTTGACGAATCACCCGGCTGCACTCGTTATATGTGGCAGGCGTGTCAAAAACCAGGTTTGGGGGCTACTATCGTAGCTTTATCCAGATTGTCCGGGGTAACGAACCCTGAATCGGCAACATAAACATAGGCTCCCGGGGCAAGGCCGTGCCGAGCCATATGTTTTGAAATATTGGCAAGCAACTCGTTGAAATGTCTATAGGTTTTATATGTCCTTTTATATCTATATGTTACATGTATCATGTGCCTGATTTAACTGGCATTTATATTGTTCCAGATTCACTGTTTTAGGGTGCGGAAGTGTCCGAAATAGATTATTGAAGTTCGTTCGCGACAGATAGCCGCTGTTAATATGTAACAATGACGCATTTATCGACTTTGGTGATTTATGGAAATAGTACCCATATCAGTCAGCCAATGTTTTCCTGATTTTCTTCCAGAAAGCTTCCACTTGATACCGGGTTTTTGCCCGGCTGCCACTGTTGTCAATAACATCATCCGCCGCGTCAGCCTTTTGGTCAATGGGCCACTGTGACTTGAGGATATTGGCCGCAGCCCCCAAGCTGATGTTGTCTCTTGCAGCCAGGCGCCGAACCTGCTCGTCCGGGGGGATATACACCACCAGAACGCGGTCAAACAAGGCCTTCAAATTCAGTTCGAACAGCAGCGGTACCCCGGCCTGGATAACCTTTACGGTACCTGCGGCAGTCAATTGCGCGACCTGGCTGCGGTAGGCCTCAAAAATAGCAGCGTGGGTAAAGCTTTCCAGCTTTTTTCGTTTGGCGGGATCATTGAAAATGATATCTGAGAGGTGCTTTCTGTTAAGGGTCCCATCCGGGTTTAGCACCTGGTTGCCAAAATAGCGCTGGATGGCTTCCAGCGCCGGCTGGCCGGGTTCTACAACCTGCCGGGCCAGAACATCAAAATCAATCAGGGGAGCGCCCATGGCTGCAAGCATTGCCGAAACTGTCGATTTTCCACTGGCGATGCCGCCGGTAACCCCAAGTATGATATGATCCGCCATTTTCTGACCGCCTGATTTGATTTTTTTTAAAACCAGTACTGTTATAGCCTGGATCGAAATGCAGTATCAGTGGTTCTTTTGAACACGTGTTTCCTTCAGCCTTGATGAACCCGTAAAAAAGTCAGAGATTGTCTTTTGGTGTCATCCCGGTGAAAACCGGGATCCTGTTTTATCAGACACTTATGGACTCCGGCGTTCGCCAAAGTGACGGCCTTGGCGACTATCTATGGGTCTATCAATCTTCAGTCTGCCACTATGACAGGCTGTAATATATGCCTCACCGGCTGTCAATGAATCGTAGCTGCCCCGGGTCGGGTTCCAGCGGTCCCCGGTTGACCCCCGGCGGGCTTTCGAGTATGACAGCCAGTATCTCCAGCCATCACCGCTCACCCTGATCACATTTGTAATAGGAGGAAACATGAATGAAGATGTAACATGTCCTGAAGAGGCAGAAAATGACCAATTACCAGAACTCGTCCTTGATGCTTTCCGCCGGATTATCGTCCATTACGGGCAATGGTTCGCCCAGGCCGAACACCAGTTCGGGATGGAAAGAGCCCAGGAAATAGAACAGGCTGTCTGGAAAGTCAGTTTTGGAAACCAGATCAAAAGGATAGGCAAAGTCCTGGGGTTTCCGGTGACAGATGGCATGCCCGCCTACCTGGCTGCCATGGATCGGGGCACAGCCCTGGACCTGCTGCAGAATCTCTCCGTCAACTGGCTTGCCAATGACGGCATCTGGTTTCAGGCTGTTGAGAATAAGCTCGGTATGAACGATGCGAAACGCTGTAATGACACCTGCTGGTCACGCTATTCGCCCTACGAAGCCGTACGGATAAAGGAGCTTCTCGATCTGCCGGCCGCCGGCGGCCTCACGGCTTTGAAACAGGCGCTTGGATTCCGGATGTATGCGCTGATCAACGACCAGTCCATCGAAGAAATCGACGACCGCAGCTTCATTTTTTACATGAACAACTGCCGGGTCCAGGCTGCCCGCCAGAGAAAGGGGCTGCCGGATTATCCCTGCAAGTCGGCCGGCCTGGTGGAGTATCCCTGTTTTGCCACGGCCATCGACCCGGGCATTCGCACAGAGTGTGTGGGCTGCCCGCCGGATGACCATCCAGCTGAGTGGTTCTGTGCTTGGAAGTTTACCCTGATGGAATAGAAACTGACCGGTAATAAGGACTTCGCCGCCGGTTTGATATTTGCTCCCATCCCGGCGGCGGTATAGGCCTACCCGTCGTAGACAACTGCCACAATCGTCGCCTGGCCGCCCTTGGCGGAAAGCAGGTGCGGCGTGGTGGAAAGATAGTAAGCGCTGTCGCCGGGGTCCAGTTCAAAGGCCTCCTCCCCGATTTTCAGAAGGACAACGCCTTCCAGAACAAAGATAAACTCTTCACCTTCATGTACAGACACCGCCTGCTCGGGGTATTCCTCCAACTGTACGATCAGGGCCTCCATATGGCGTCCTTTTACTTCGGGCGCCAGGCTTTTGTAAGTGTAGAGTTTCTGCCCCCCGGATTTTGACGAGGTCGCGCGCGGTACGGACTTTCTCTCATTTTTCCTGGTAATCGAGTACAACTTGTCACCCTGCCCGGACACCAGGCGCCCCAGGGCACTGTCCAGGGCTTTTGAGAGTTTGATAACCGTTCCCAGCTGCGGCTGGATCTCATTTTTTTCAATTCGATCCAGGGTTTCAACGTCGAACCCGGTCATCTTGGACATCGCGTCGAGAGACATGCCCTTGTCCTCTCGCAAGGCTTTTATTTTCTGCCCCAGGGCCTCAACGCCTTCGTCATCCCGGGCGACGATATCTCCAGTGAGGTCCTCAAAAAAATCCACGTTAATATGGGGTTTCTCGCTGTTTTTATCCATTTGCGACTCCTGCTGTTAACTCACGTTATATATTTCCGGCGGCCTGCTGAGCAACCCTGCTCAGGCCCGATACTGCTCGGGCAGATTCGCTTCCGGCGCCCAGTCGGAGGGCAGGTTCTGTCCGGCGGTTTCGCCCAGTTTTTCTTTTCTTTTCTGCAGGCCCGGGCGGGCATAGTGCATGTGTCCCTCTTTAAGGGTCCGGCCGTTGATGGCCGCTTCCGACCGTAAGCGTCGCCCAATGGTCCTTTCCATCTGCCTTCCCAGCCACAACATCCGGTCCACATCGTAGCCGTGCTCAATGCCCATCTCGTCGACCTGAACCAGCAGGTCTTCAATACAGGTCAGGCCCACGTAACGAGGATCGTCATAATAATAGTCCCCGGTACCCTTGACCGGACAGTCATCCAGAAAATTAGCGGGCTGTCCACCCAGACCGCCCAGGGTGGCTTCAAAATTCGTTATGCCGGCCTGCAAGGTGGCCAGTATCGATGCAGAAGCCACTCTTTTGGTCTCGTGGAAATGGGCGATGTGCAGATCGGTGTTGGGCATTTCATCCAGTATCATGGAAAAATAGCGATAAACCTCCGGCGCCGAGGCACTGCCGTCATGGTCTGCGTGCTCAATGTCGTGGGCGCCGATCTCAAGCCAGCGCTTGGAGAACTCCACCGCGTCCTTCAAATCAGTGGCCCCGCCGATGGGGCTGCCCCAGATCGTGCTGACAGTGCCGCACATTTTGATGCCGGCATCATTACACTTTTTAATGGATCTTTCCGCCTCTGCCCAGTAATCCGGAAGCGTGGTGCCGGAGTTGGCAAAATGGTGCTCCTCCTCGGTGCTGACCATCATCAGGATCCGGTCCGGGCCAATGCCTTGCTGTTTCAGATCGATGGCACGATTGACGGCAGCCTCCCGGATGGTAATGGCCGTCAGGCAGATATCGTCATAATTGATGCCCCTGCGCTGACATTTTGATTTAAAGCGATCACTGCGCAAATGGGTCAACAGCTCTTCGGCATCCCTGAACTGGGGCATGAGATAAGGGTTGCCCAGGTTGGTCACTTCAATGTCCCGGCACCCGGCGAATATCAGTTCTTCCAGGTAAAACTTTTTGGCTTCAGTGGACACGAATTTTTCTTCGTGCTGAAACCCATCGCGCACGGTGATATCACCAATGGTCACTTTCTTCGGCATGCGGGGAAAAATATTCCTATAATCGTATTCCGTCATAATATCCTCCTTAAATAGTCAGTGTATCTGTATGTTAAAGTGTTATTCGCCCTTGAAAACAGGTTTACGTTTTTCCCTGAAAGCCGCCAGGCCCTCCAGGCGGTCTTGAGTCGGGATACAGACCCAGTAGGCATTGGATTCTATCGCCATGCCCGTATTCAGGTCCGTTTCGAGTCCATAATTGATCGCGTATTTGGCCTGCTCGATGGCCACCGGACCGGTCTCGCAGATCATGGCGGCCATTTTATGACATTCATTGAGCAGTTCTGCCGGGGCACAGGTACTGTTCACCAGGCCAATATCCAGGGCTTCGGCAGCAGCCACCCGCCGACCGGTGAAGATAAGTTCCTTGGCCTTGCCTTTGCCCACCAGACGGGGCAGCCTCTGGGTACCGCCGGCACCCGGTATGATCGCCAATCGGGTTTCGGTAAGGCCCAGGGAGGCAGTATCGGACGCTATGCGAATATCACTGGCCAGGGCCAGTTCCGTCCCGCCGCCCAGGGCAATGCCGTTAACGGCCGCAATAACCGGTTTGTTCAGGTTTTCAATAGCCGCAAACAGATCCCGAATGGTAAATATGTATTCTTTCACCTGTATCGGGCTCAAGGTAGCGCGCTCTTTTAAGTCCGCGCCGGCGCAAAAAGACTTTTCTCCGGCGGCTGTGATGATGATCACCCGGGCTGCCGTATTGAACCTGAGTTCGTCAATCTGCCCCTTTAGCGCATGTAACAGTTCAAAGTTAAGGCAGTTCATGACCTTTGGCCGGTTAAGCGTCAGGGTAACGATGCCGTCTTGTTCTGCCTTCAGTAACACCTTCTCTTCCATGGCCACCTCCACTGCAGGTTTTATTGCGTTGCGGCACCCGAATCCGGGTCCGCAGGAATAGTCCGGCTAACACCCGATATATCTTGAGATAACGATCCGCTGCACTTCCGAGGTACCTTCACCGATATCAAGAAGTTTTTGGTCCCGGTAGAACCGTTCAACCCCGTATTCCTTCATCAGGCCATACCCGCCGTGAATCTGCACCGCGTGATTGGCCACCCGGCCCATGAGTTCGCTGCAATACAGCTTGCCCATGGCAGCCTCGCGCTCAAAAGGACGTTTCTGATCCCGGAGCCAGCAGGCTTTGTACATGAGATTCCGGGCGCACTCGATTTCCATGGCACAATCCGCCAGTTTAAAGGCCACGGCCTGAAACTTGCTGATCGGCTGGTTGAACTGCTCCCGCTGTCGGGCGTATTTCAGGGCAGCCTCATAGGCGCCCTGGGCGCCGCCCAGCCCCATGGCGCCAATGGAAAGACGGCCCCCGTCCAGGGTTTTCAGCATCTGGTGAAAACCATCGCCTTTATTCCCCAGAATGTTGCTGGCGGGAACCCGCACGTTGTCAAAATAGAGTTCCGCTGTATTGGATGATCGCCACATCATCTTCTTGTGCATGGGAACGGCCTTGAATCCAGGGGTTCCGGCTTCAACCAGGATACAGGAATACTCGGGTTTTCCGTGTTCCCTTTCGCCGGTGATCGCCTGGACGGTGACACCCATGGTCATGTCACAGGCGGCATTGGTAATAAAGATCTTGGAGCCGTTGATAACCCATTCGTCCCCATCCCGGACGGCGGTGGTCTTGCTGCCCCCGGCATCCGACCCCGCAGTGGGCTCCGTCAACCCGAACCCCCACAGAGCTTCACCCGAACAGAGCTTCGGCAGGTATTTCTGCTTTTGCTCCTCGGTCCCGAAATAATACAGTGGACCGATACCCAGTGAATTCCCGGCGGCAATGGTGGCCGCCTGGGAACCATCCACCCTGGCAATTTCTTCGACGGCAATGATGTAGGAGAGATAATCCATCTCCTGGCCTTCATATTTTTCCGATACGAACATGCCGAACAGCCCGATATCCCCCATCTTGCGGGTGAGGTCCGCGGAAAATTCTTCCCGTTCGTCCAGGTCGGCTGCCACCGGGGCTATTTCACTCTGGGCGAACTTACGAACTTCTTTCCTGATCATTTCCTGTTCTCTGGTTAGGTCAAAATCCAATTTACCCTCCTTTCCAGCTATCCGGTACTAGGGTCCTGTATGTTTAAAAGGTCAGTCTAAGCGGTCTTTTTCATCCCTTTAAGCACAAATTTTTCGTATATTGCAGCGATATCATCCACGGCCAGCCGGCCCTGGGAATTGAACCAGAAGGCCCCGGCAGTGCACAGGGTCAAGATGGCATAGGAAAGAATTTTAACGTCATCTTCCTCAAAGGTTCCCTGTTTGCGTCCGGCCCTGATAAGATCCTGGAAAATACCTTCGTATTCATCCCTTTTTTGAACAACCGCGCGGTAACGCTCCGGGGACAGACCCCGCAGTTCACTGCTGGCCACAAAGGTTTCCTTTTGCTTTTCAAGGTGAAATTGGACATGCCCGTGAACAGCCGCGCGCATCTGCCCTTCAATGTCGTCAGCCTGGGTGAGCACCATTTTCAAATGTTCGACCAGGCCGTCCATGGTTGATTCCATGATATGGAACAGCAACTCTTCCTTGCTGGGGTAATGATAGTAGATACTGGCTTTCTGTATACCGCACCCCTTGGCAATATCACTGATGCTGGTGGCAAAATAACCCTGCCTGTAAAACAGGTCTACGGCCACTGCTTTTATGGTTTCCTTCATGCTGGCCATAGAGACACCTTTCAAGGTCCGCTATATTAAGATAGCCGGTTGGGTGCGGGGGGCAGGCCTGCCCCGATCATAGCTTACCGACCGACCGGTAGGTTACGATGGTCTCTATTTCCCACAGGCAACTGCAGTTTGTCAAGTGAAAACGGCGTTTGTTTTCAGCCAGCTTCAGGTTGGGGACAGGGGTGACAGGTCAGCGCTTGAACTCGGGACCGTTTCAGGTCCACAGATACATAAAGGAACCAATATAGATGAGGGTGACCAGGGCGGCGATGGACATTTTAAGGTGCGAAAGCCCACTGACGGTTCGGATGGCAACATAGATCACGGCGGCCGCGTTCAGGGCCGCCCCAAGCGTGAAAATGGCCAGGGGTGTTCCCAGATAACCCGCCTGCAGGGCGGCCAGCCCCGGGGACAGGGGCCAGCAAACGATTGCCGCCGCTCCCAGGCCCATGTAGATCGGGCTGAACCGGGAATTACCGCCGATACCACGGCAAAAGACCCACAGAAAAAGAGCCGCGGCCCCGTGCATAAGGAAAGCGACGGCACCTCCTACCAGCAGGATCAGCAGGGGGTTGAACCCCGCCCCGGATGCATGGACGCCATGAGGGGCCAGAACCAGCTGGCTGAAATAGATGGCGGAAATACCATAGAACAAACCTAAAATCAGGATATTGGCGCTGCAGTACGGCAGCGCCAGTCCGCTTTTAAAGATTTCGCGGATCGCCCCCCCATTCAGAGAGAGCAGCCGCAGCATGTGGTTCGGATAGGCGGTAACGATTTGCCTGAGTGTCGGTTTATCGATCAAAACAGCTTCCCTGATTTCTCCTGATCGACCTTGTGTCCTGCAAGTCAAATCGTTGGAGACTTGGTGTTGTCAGCGTAGATCAGGGTGCGAACGCCGCGAGTTCCCTGACAGAAGCCACGCCAGCGGGAAACCCTGACCTATGAAATTACATATAGACACTTACCATAATATCCTCGACCAAAAGCCGAAGCCCGGCACCCGCGGCAAGCCGTGAATACCGGGACTGTTTTTACCAGGGCTGCAGCCCCCAGATGAGGACAGCGGTGCTAATGATAATAATCGATACCGGCAGCGTCAGGCTGCTGTAACGATCTTCTGAGTACTCTTCGCCCCACCCGTGAATCCGGTCAACCACTTTCCGGTCTTCAAGGGTCGGCGCCCATTTCTGCAACGCAGCCATGCGATTAAAAATCATGGAGAGGGAAATAAACATGATGAAGCTCAACGGGACGGTCACCATACCACCGGACATTCCCAGCTTGGCCACCAGACCGCTGCCCACGCAGATGCCTGGAAAAACATGCGGTGAGATCACTATAAATATCAGACCGCACAGGATTGAAGAGATCATCAGGGCCAGCTTGTTGGCTTCCTTCCACCAGACACCCAGCAGGATGCCCGGGGTTGCGGTGGTAGCCAGCAGGCCAAACGCCCACAGGATGCTGGTCACCAGGAACTTGGGCGGTTTGAAAGCGAGCAGGATGGCGGCAATACCGCCCATTGCCAGCGCCACATATCCCCAGCGCATTTTCTTTTTCACATCCATATCAGGGGCCAGAACACCCAGCATGTCGTTGCCCACCAGGCCGGCGATGGCCATGAGGTTGCCGCCGATAGTGGAGAGCCCGGCCGCCAGGGCACCGCCCATGACAAAGGCGGCCACGAGGGTCGGATTATAGAATACATTGAGAATCAGAACCGTCTGGTCCGGTTTGACAATTTCGCGACCGGTGGTGGCCGTGAAAAAGTTGCCGGCGAAACCGGCCGCGTAACAGCCGGAAAAAAGCAGCCCCAGAAAGATGGTGAACCAGACCACTGCCCAGCGCGCGCTTTTCACGCTGGATGAGGTAAAGACTTTCATGGCCAGGTGCGGCAGGGCGATGGGCCCGAGGGTAAAAGCTGGAATGAGGGCGAAATACCAGCGGTAGTCATATTTCATATCGAAAAAGGTCGGTAGCTGGGCCAGCATGCTGGGGACCATGTCACCATAAGCCAGCGGCGGGAACCACCACCCGGAAGACCCCATGGCTTTCATGATGGCACCCATGGGGACAATCATGGCAACCGTCATGACCACCATCTGGAAAGCCGCGTTGTAGGAGGCGCCATACATACCACCCAGGGTGATAAACCCAACCGTAGCCATACCGGCTACGATCAGCGCCGTGTTGTAGGGCACGCCGAACAGCAGTTCAAAGGCCCGTCCCAGGCCAATCATCTGACCCAGGGCATACATGACCATGATCAGCATCATCCAGACAACGACAGTGACGGTGGCGCCGTTGCCGTAACGGGCCTTTATAAAGGTTCCCGGTGTAAAGGCCTTCATGCGGCGCAAACTGGTTCCGTATAGAAGCGTCAGCAGCGGGATGGAGATGGCCCACTGGATCCACAGGTAGACGAAGGGTACCTGCAGTTTCTGAATCAGGGCGATAACGCCCAGAAACGTCGCCAGGCTGGCCCAGGTCGCGGCCATGCCCAGTCCGTTGGTTACCGGGCCTATGGAAAAACCGGCCGCGTAAAAATCTTCCTCGCTGGTGGTTTTGCGGGCCGACAACCAGCCCACATAATAAAAAATACAAAAGAGAACGACCACCACGCCGATCCCGATCCAAACATTACTCAGTGCGTATTCTGCTGGCATAGTCTCTCCCTTTCTCTATTGGTCCGTGGTGACCTTTTCGGTTTCTTGGCCGGCGGCAAATTCATCCATTTCATCATCGAATTTGTTGCACACAATCGTCATGATCAGACTGACCAGCAGCATCCCGAACCAGCCCAGCAAAATAGGTACGATATACTGGGTCGGAAACCCCCAGAATGTTCCGGTCTGCAGACTCGGAAAAAGCACGAATATTGAAGCCGAATGTCCCATCAGGAGGAACAGGGTGGAGAAGATAATCGTCAACCAGATTTCTTTTCTGTACAGTTTTTCCTTCATAGGTGAACTCCTGCCTGGTTTGAGGTGGGTTGACCGGGCGGCAAAACCCGCCCGATCCTAATTTATGTGCAGATGCGCAGCGGCCTACCGACCCCACTCCGCGTCACGCAGCTCTATCCGGCGGATCTTGCCGCTGACCGTCTTGGGCAACATGCCCACAAAGTCAATCTTGCGGGGATATTTGTACGGTGCGGTCACATTCTTGACATGATTCTGCAGTTCTTTGACCAGTTCGTCGCTCGCAGAAAAGCCGGGCGCCAGAATGATAAAGGCTTTGACCACTTCGCCTCGGGTCTCGTCCGGGCTCGACACAACCGCCGACTCTGCCACGGCGGGGTGCTCGATAAGCGCGCTTTCGACCTCGAAAGGTCCGATGCGGTAGCCCGAGGTCAGGATGACATCATCGCTGCGGCCCACAAACCAGAAATAGCCATCCTCGTCCACAGTGGCCCGATCACCGGTCAGGTACCAGTCGCCCCGATAGGTGGAAGCGGTGCGCTCCGGCTCCTTCCAGTATTCCTTGAACAGGCCCACAGGTCTTTCAGGCTTGACCCGGATGGCAATATCTCCTTCGGTATCGGCCGGCAGCACATTACCATCTTCATCGATCACCTGCAGGTCTATACCCGGCGTGGGTTTGCCCATGGAACCAAAGCGCGGTTCAATACACGGGAAACTGCCGCACAGCAGAACCGTCTCGGTCTGTCCGTAGCCATCCCGGATGGTGCACCCGGTGGCGTTTTTCCAGACATCGATGATCTCAGGGTTCAAAGGCTCGCCGGCCCCTACGCAGTGCCGCAGGGTACGGAAATTATAGCCGCTTAAGTCCTGGAGGACCAGCATACGGTAAATGGTCGGCGCACCACACATGGTGGTTACCGGGTATTTGGCCAGCAGATCCAGGGTCTCCACCGGGTCGAACCGATCGGTGTGCTGAATGAACTGGGCAGCGCCCTGGTTCCAGGGGCCGAAATAGCTCGACCAGGCCGCTTTGGCCCATCCGGTGTCACTTACGTTCCAGTGCATGTCGTCTTCGTTCAGGTCCAGCCAGTAGCGCCCGGTCACCTGGTGTCCGATGGGATAGGACGCGTGGGTGTGCAGGGCCATCTTGGGAAAACCGGTCGTTCCGGAAGTAAAATAGACGATGCAACTTTCATCGCTTTTGGTGTCTGCCGTGCTGAATTCTTCACTGGCCGCGTTGACGGCATCGGTATAAAAAAGCCAGTTTTCCCGCGGTTCGGTGATCACGATCTGGGACTTCACGGTGTCACAATTAGGGGCCACTTTGTCAAATTTTGCGGCAATTTCGTTATTGGTGATGATACAGGCCGCTTCAGCCTTGTTCGCCCTGAACTCCAGATCCTTGGAGGTCAGCTGGGTGGTGCCCGGAGCGATGACCGCTCCCATGCGGATACAGGCTGTAAATATTTCCCACCATTCAATGTTGCGGGGCAGGACGACCATAACCACGTCACCCCGTTGAATACCCTGCGCGGTGAGAACATTGGCCAGCTTCTTGGACGCGATGCTGATATCGCGAAAGGTCCGTTTCTCCTCGCTGCCGGCATCGTTTACCCACAACATGGCCAGCTTTTCGGGTTCTGCGGCCCATTTGTCAATGACCTCACCCGCAAAATTGAAATACTCGGGGACTTCCCATTTGAATTCCTGGTACTCCTTGTCGTAATCGACCATGTTGAATGCTGATTTCAACATATGACCACCCTCCTCTACCGTTGATGTTGCCGCCGCACCTAAAAACGCAGCAGCTGTTAATGAATTTCCCTGAAAAGAGCGAAACGAAGCAAATTCGCTGAAGGATATTTATGCAAACATGGAAAGAATAACAATCGGCGGAAAACCGAATTTTTTGTAGGTCGGGCACCCGGCCAATGTAGGTGTTTTACCTACCCGGGTAGCGTTAGCAGGTTAAACTGAAACCCGGTGCAGACAAGATGCCGCGCCCACATGAACCCCGGAGGTTGGGTTAAGGATTTTAAAAGGGGGGGATGGGCTGCAGCCGGGATCAGCCGATTTTGCCGTCCTTTTCCCAGTGTACCGCGTAGCGGACAAGTTCGGTGGCATGTTTGAGATTCAGTTTGTCTTTGATGCGTTCTCGATAAGTGCCGATCGTTTTAATGCTCAGATGCAGTTTGCGGGAAATCTCCCGGGTGGTAAACCCCAGGCCAATCAGACCAAAAACCTCAAGTTCCCTATCCGTGAGTCTCTCGATGGGAGCCTTGCCAGAAGCAGCGGCCCCATCGGCAATGTTTGCCAGGATGTGTTCTTTCATGGCGTCGTTGAGGTATACTTTGCCATCCAAAACCTGTCGAATGGCCATGACAACCGATTCCATGGCGTCCTGCTTCATAACGTAGCCGCGGGCCCCGGCCCGCAGGGCTCTTTCAGCATAAAGAAACTCGTCATGCATGGACAGGATAAGAACCGGAAGATCGCTGTACAAGCGGCCAACCTCTTTGACCAGGTCGATGCCGTCACTATTCTGGAGGGTAATATCGGCCACCACCAGATCAGGCCGCAAATCCGCAATGGCCTCCAGTGCGGCAGGCAGGCTTTCAGCCCCGCCGCACACGGTCAGGTCGGTCTCCTGGTTGATCAATTCGGCCAGCCCCAGTCTGAAAATGGGGTGATCTTCAACCAGGAGAATGTTTTTAATTGCCTCCATAAGGTCCCTTCAATCCGGGTGCAGGGCTGCCGCCCCCCAGTACCAGTTTCACTACCGTACCGCCTTCCGGGTTATCCCGGATGTCCAGCAAGGCGTCGATCATCTTGGCACGAAATCCCATAATTCGCAATCCCATACCAGCGGTCTCGATCTCCCGGGGCATACCCCGGCCATTGTCCATTATGGTGACCCTGGTAGCCTCAGCGTCTGATTCCAACACCAGGGAAATAGTATCGGCTTCACCGTGACGAACCGCGTTGTGTACAGCTTCCTGGGCAATATGAAAAATGTGGGTGGCGACAATGTTATCCAGGACTGCAACCGGCGCGGCACACCTGAAATGGCAGGTAATACCGAACATCGCCTCCGTTCCCAGGGCGAACTCCTGCAAAGACGATTCCAGGCCATGATCCACCAGGTATACCGGGCAGAGCCCCCGGGCCAGCCGCCGTGATTTCGTCGCGGCATCTTTGAGGAGCCGGGTGATCTTGCTGGCCAGTTCGGCTTCGCCTGATTGAGACTCGCAAAGCCGGGTGTGCAGCACAGTAACCAGGCCCAGGATTCCAATCAGGTGGGGGCACAGGTCATCGTGCAGGTCCTGGCCGATCCGCTGCCGTTCCCGATCGCCGATGTCCAGCACCTCCCGTTCCAGCCTTTTCAAGTCGGAAACATCTCGATGGATGATCACGCTGCCGGAGGGCCGGCCCTGCCTGTCCTTGTAGACCGCCCCGCGGATACTCACATCAATGAGGTCCCCGACCTGGGTGTAACGGCGTGTATCCACACTGGTCAGGGCCCGGCCCGCTGTGATAGTCCGCAACCCCCGCCGGGTTTCCTCCCAGTTTTCAGCAGGAACGAAATGATCCAGTTTTTTGCCGGCACACGCGTCAAGAGTCCACCCGAAGACATTGGTAAATTCACGGTTAAAGTAGGTAACCCGGCCCTGCATGTCGTAGACAATGATGGGGTCCGGAGCGGCCTCCATTACCGAACGGTAACGTTCCTCGCTGACCCGCAGGGCTTCTTCCGTCGAACGGCGTACGCGGACTTCGTCTTCCAGATTCCGGCTGTAAGACTCCAGTTTATCCATGAACACGTTGAAGTAATGCACCAGGCGTCCGATTTCATCGTTGGTCTTGCGGACCGCCCGCACTGAAAAATCACCGGCTGATCCAATTTCCAGGCGGTTGATCAGCTCCCCCAGGGGGTTGGCAATTCCCGCTCCGATAAAAGATGAAATAGGCAGCACCAGCAGCAATGAGGCGCACACGGTGAAAATGATCACATTATTGACCGTATTCAGCGGAGAATAGAATTCATTCAGGTAGCTGGAAGAGGCCACAATCCAGTCATATTCAGCCAGGTAATTGAAAATCACGATTTTCTCGCGCTCAACCCGTTCCCCGGGATTCTTCCACGCATAAACCAGCTTCCCGCTTTTTTGGGCCAGCATGGTCTTCACCGGCTCCAGGGGCATCTCCGCCTGCTGCAGGATATTGATGCCCTCCAGGCGGGGGTGAATGATCAGCCGGCCGCTGCCATCGACCACATAAGAATACCCGGTTTTTCCGAATCTCAGTGACAACAGACTCTCACGGAAGTCATCGATGTTCACCAGGGCTGTGAACTCGTCCCGGTAGGAAGAGACATCTATGATCCAGTCCCAGGGTTCAAAATAGGTCATGTAAAGCGCCTTGGGCCGGGGGTGCTCCTCACCGGGATTTTTCCAGTCGTATTCAAGATACCCGTCCTTGCGGGCTATCATCTCCCGGACAAAGTCCTGGTCTGAAATATCGACACCGACCCAGGCTTTTTCAGGATGGATGGCCATAATCCCGCGGCTGTTGACGCAAGCAATATATCCGGTCTGGCCTATCTTCTGACTGAGCAGGGTTTCCGCAGCCAGCTGCTTGGCCCGTGCCTCTGACAATTCCCCCGCCTGGTAACGTGCGTAAAAATGTCGCACCATGTCCCGATTTTTCTCAGCCGCAGCGCGCAGGTAGTTCTTAATTGAGACAGACACGGATGTCCGTACCATGTTTAAAATAGCCATGGTCGATTTCTGCAGCTCACTCTCGATATTGGCAGTAACGGTCGTTTTCAAAATGGAATGGGTGATAAAACCGCCCAAAGCCAACGTAAAAATGAAGATCGAAGCGTAACTGAACAACAGCTTATAGCGAATAGGCAGATTGCGAAATGATTGCCGTGGATTCATGCTGACCCTCTTTTGGATATTTCCGGGCTTCATGGCTCAAAAGGTTTTGCTAAATATATGCCTCTATTACGAACGCGTGCTCTAATCAATCTAATTCATTAAAAAACAGCCCATTTTTTGCAATAAATTAAAAAATGTTCATCCTGAGCAAACAAATCCCTTGACATACGTCCCTTTGGGGAGATAATCATGACTGAGCGCTCGCTCAATACGGTTATCGAAAGTGGGCCGCATGATCCTTTGACAGGTGTAAACAGCGATGAAAAACCGCCACACGAATACAGTCGTGAATATTCCGACTCAGATCAAAAATCAGGATCTGGTTGAACTCCGCCGTCGCCAGATTATCGATGCCGCTGTCCAGCTCTTCATTGACAAGGGGTTCCACAAAACAACCACCCGCCAAATCGCCAGGGCCGCAGGACTCTCCATCGGCTCCCTGTATGAATATATCGAATCCAAAGAGGACGTGCTCTACCTGGTTTGTGATGCCATCCACGCGGAAATTGAACAGGGAATCAGCGAAGCCTTGAACCGCACAGGTCAAGGGCGCAATTCCCTGGCCGAAGTCATCCGGGAATATTTTCTGGTGTGCCACCGCATGAACGATCACATTCTCTTGATTTATCAGGAAACCCAATCCCTCCCGGCCCAGTGGCGCAACAAGGTCCTTGAAAATGAAGTGCGCATTACCGGGGTTTTCATGGAAGTCCTGGCAAAACTGATAGACACGGGAGAACTGCCGGCCCTGCAGTCAAAATTTATCGAGCTGGTGGCCCATAACATTACGGTCCTGGGACATATGTGGACGTTTCGCAGATGGTATCTGGCCCGTCACTACCGAATTGAAGATTACATAAAGATGCAGTCTGATTTTATACTTGGCATCTGCAACGCCGGCCGACTGTAACCGGACGGCCGGTCCAGGCATTGAAACTGGTTACTTAAAGTGTGTCCCCCTGCACCCGCAGCAGGTTCTGGGTCAGGGCAAGATCACAAAAAGGAGGAGGGCATGTCCGCCGAAGTTGAAATCTACCAGCCCACAAACAATGTAAGAATCATCACCGCCACATCCCTGTTTGATGGACACGATGCATCCATCAACATCTTTCGTAGAATCCTGCAGTCCAGCGGCGCGGAAGTTATCCACCTGGGGCACAACCGTTCAGTCAAGGAAGTGGTGGATGCGGCCATTGAAGAAGATGCCCAGGGAATTGCCGTCTCCTGCTACCAGGGCGGCCATGTGGAATTCTTCAAGTATACCGTTGATCTGCTGCGAGAAGCCGGCGCGCCGCACATTCTGGTTTTCGGCGGCGGCGGCGGCGTCATTGTACCGGATGAGATCAAAGAATTGGAGGCTTACGGGGTCACCAAGATCTATTCCCCGGAAGATGGCGCCCGCATGGGATTGCAGGGCATCATCAATGACATGCTGACCAAAATGGACACGGCCCCCCGGGCCTCACTGGACAACATCGATCTGACCACCCTGACCACTGACAACAAACTGCTGGTGGCCAACCTTATCACAGCTGTCGAACAGGCCAAGGCCAGTGAAAACGGACACCTTGGAAAATTACGGGAAAATCTCGAGGCCCGGATTAATGGCCGCCGGATACCGGTCCTGGGTATTACCGGGACCGGAGGTGCCGGTAAATCCTCCCTCACCGACGAGTTGATTCTCAGGATGCTCCACGACCTCAAGGAGATCCGGATTGCCATCATCAGTGCGGATCCTTCCCGCCGCAAAACCGGCGGTGCTCTGCTGGGTGACCGAATCCGTATGAATGCCCTGGGAAGCCCGCGTATCTATATGCGTTCACTGGCCACCCGGCGTTCGCACACGGAAATTCCCGATGCGCTGGCCGAGTCCATTGCGGTTGCCCAGGCCGCCGGATATGACCTGGTCATCGCCGAGACGGCTGGTATCGGCCAGGGCGATTCGCACATCATCGACCTGGTAGACCTTTCCATGTATGTGATGACCAGCGAGTTCGGCGCTGCTTCCCAGCTTGAAAAAATTGATATGCTCGATTTCGCGGACCTGATCGTGGTCAATAAGTATGAAAAACGCGGC
This sequence comes from uncultured Desulfobacterales bacterium, assembly GCA_964636125.1. Classification (GTDB taxonomy): domain Bacteria; phylum Desulfobacterota; class Desulfobacteria; order Desulfobacterales; family CAJINA01; genus CAJINA01. Next base: position 16,845 of record CAZWPX010000035.1, read on the forward strand.
GGGGAGGATGCCGTGCGGGATGTCAGAAAACAGGTACAGCGCAACCGCAATGCGTTCGACCGGTCACCGGATGAGATGCCCGTTTTTGGAACCATTGCCTCTAAATTCAACGATGACGGGGTTACGGCCCTGTATCACGCGCTGCTTGAAATGATCACGGCCAAAACCGGCATCCAATTTGAATCCACCCTGCCGAAGCCCACGGTGAAAGAATCTTCATCCAAAACCATTATCATCCCCCCGGAGCGCACCCGTTACCTGGCTGAAATTGCGGAGACGGTGCGTAACTATCACCTCCGGACCGAAGCACAGGCTGATACCCTCCGCCGGGTCTGGCACCTTCAGGAAACCGCCCGCACCCTTTCAGAAGGCGCTCTGGATGGCGCCGCAGAACAACTCCTGGAACGGCTGAACACGGAAATTTCGACTGCGGAACAAGCCCTGGACAAGCAGACCTCTGACCTGCTCACCGGCTGGACGGATACCCGCCAGGCCTACCTGCAGGACGAACTGGTGTACCAGGTGCGCGGCAAAGAGATTCGGGTACCCCTGAAAAGTGAATCCCTTTCCCACAAGAAAATACCGAAAATTGCCCTGCCCAAATTCAAGGATCCCGGCGAGACTTACCGCTGGCTGCGCCGGGAGAATTTACCGGGTTTTTTCCCATTCACCGCCGGGGTTTTTCCCATGAAGCGCGTGGGGGAGGATCCCACCAGGATGTTTGCCGGTGAAGGCGATCCGGCCCGTACAAATAAACGGTTCAGGCTCCTATCCGCCTCCAGTGACGCCAAACGGTTGTCCACCGCCTTTGACTCGGTCACCCTGTATGGCTACGATCCTGACCGCCGGCCCGATATCATGGGCAAGGTGGGCAATTCGGGCGTCAGTATCTGCACCCTCGATGACGTCAAGGTCCTGTATGGCGGGTTTGAACTCTGCGCGCCGTCCACGTCCGTGTCCATGACCATCAACGGACCGGCACCGATCATGCTGGCCATGTTCCTCAACACGGCCATCGACCAGCAGGTGGTCCATTTCAGGGAGACCAACGGGCGTGAGCCGGATACCGGCGAGTATGCAGCCATCAAGGCCAAAACCCTGTCCAATGTCCGGGGAACGGTACAGGCGGATATTCTCAAGGAAGACCAGGGCCAGAACACCTGCATCTTCTCAATTGATTTCGCCTTGAAGATGATGGGGGACATCCAGGCCTACTTTATTGAAAAGAATGTCCGGAATTTCTATTCGGTGTCCATCTCCGGTTATCATATCGCCGAAGCGGGTGCCAACCCCATCTCCCAGCTGGCCTTCACCCTGGCCAACGGCTTCACTTACCTGGAGTACTACCTCTCCCGGGGAATGCCGCTGGACAGTTTTGGTCCCAATCTCTCTTTTTTCTTCTCCAACGGCATGGACCCGGAATACGCCGTCATCGGGCGGGTGGCCCGGCGGATCTGGTCCATCGCCCTCAAGGAGAAATACGGTGCCTCAGTCCGGTCCCAGATGCTCAAGTATCACATCCAGACCTCCGGGCGCAGCCTGCACAGCCAGGATATCCAGTTTAATGATATCCGCACCACCCTGCAGGCCCTGTGCGCCATCTATGACAACTGCAACAGCCTGCACACCAACGCCTTTGACGAAGCCGTCACAACCCCCACGGAAGAGTCCGTGCGCCGTGCGCTGGCCATCCAGCTGATTATCAATCGTGAGTGGGGCCTGGCCAAGAACGAAAATCCCCAGCAGGGCAGTTTCATCGTCGAAGAATTAACTGACCTAGTGGAAGAAGCGGTCTTGCTGGAATATGACCGCATTACCGAGCGCGGCGGCGTCCTCGGTGCCATGGAAACGGGCTACCAGCGCAGTAAAATCCAGGATGAGTCCATCCATTACGAAGTCCTCAAACACAGCGGCGACCTGCCCATCGTGGGGGTCAATACCTTCCGCGACCCGCACGCCGACAACGACGACTTCAATGAAGGCATATCCTGTATCGACCTGGCCCGGGCCACAGAGGCCGAAAAGGAGTCCCAGTTGAGCCGCCTGGCAGCGTTTCATACCAAAAACAGCGGCCAGGCGCCGGCCGCACTGGAACGCCTCCAGAAAGTCGCCCTGTCCGGAGACAACATCTTTGGCGAGCTAATGGAAACCGTCAAGCATTGCAGCCTGGGCCAGATAACCCGCGCCCTGTACGATGTGGGGGGCAAATACAGACGGAATATGTAAAGAGAGCAGGGCTCGAGGAGCCGAGGATTCAAGGGGTCAAGTGAACGACCAAAACCCCCAACCCCGGTAAGGTGCCCCCCTGAAACCCTTGGACCCTGGAACCCTTGAACCCTTTATTTATACGGCTTGAACCGGTACCTGCCACGAACAGTTTTTAACCGTGGCAGGAGACAAAACTAGTGTCAACGGCAGGTACCGGTTTAACGAACCCGATATGGAGAATACTATGAAAGAGGCAGTCATCGTAAGCGCGGCCAGAACGCCGCTGGCCAGTTTCAATGGATCCCTTTCCGGCTTGAAGGCAACCAAACTGGGCGCACTCGCCATCACCGCGGCAGTGGAGCGGGCCGGCATCGCCAAAGAAGAGGTGAATGAGGTCATCATGGGCCAGGTTCTCCCCTGCGGCAGCGGACAAAATCCAGCCAAGCAGGCCGCGGTTGCCGCCGGGATGCCCTGGGAAGTTGAGGCCCTGACCATCAACAAAGTTTGCGGCTCAGCCTTAAAGGCCGTGATGCTCGCGGCCCAGGCGGTCCAGACCGGGGATGCGGACATCGTGGTGGCCGGCGGCATGGAAAATATGTCCGCAACCCCGTATTTCCTGGAAAAGGCCCGCTTCGGTTACCGCATGGGCCCGGGACAGCTCCAGGACCACATGCTGCATGACGGCCTGTGGGACATCGTCAATGATTTTCATATGGGCATGTCCAATGAACTGTGCTCCGAAAAATACAACATCACCCGGGAGGACCAGGATCACTATGCCGTTGAATCCTACGCCCGGGCCATGGATGCCATTGCAGGAGGGCGTTTTAAAAATGAAATCATTCCGGTGGAGGTGCCCCAGCGCAAAGGTACCCCCATCCGTTTTGAACAGGATGAGTGCCCTGCGGAAACCACATATGCAGCGGCCGCGAAAATGCGCCCCGCGTTCAAGAAAGACGGTGTCGGCACCGCCGCCAACGCCTCGATCATCAGTGACGGTGCGGCCGCGGTGGTGGTCATGTCCCGGGAGAAAGCCCAGGCCCTGGGTTGCGAGATCATGGCCACTATCGGCGCCCAGGCCTCTTACGGCATTGATATGAAATATGTGCTGGTGGCTCCCATCTGGGCAGTTCCCAAATGTCTCGCCAAAGAGGGCCTTGCCATCGAGGATGTGGACCTGTACGAAATCAACGAAGCCTTTTCAGGCTCGACGGTCGCCGTCATGCGGGAATTGGGACTGGATGCCGCCCGGGTAAATGTCAACGGCGGCGCGGTTGCCCTCGGGCACCCCATCGGCGCCAGCGGCTGCCGGGTTCTGGTGACCCTGCTGCATGAAATGATCCGGCGGGATGTGAAAACCGGCCTGGCGTCCCTGTGCCTCGGCGGCGGGGAAGCGGTGGCCATGATTGTGAAGAGATAAAGAAATCAGGACTCAAGGAGTCAAGGGTTCGAGGGGTCAAGTAAAACCCCGGTAACGCTGTACCCCTTGAATCCTTGAACCCTCGAACCCTTGTTTTCAGTAAAGGAGCAGAAAATGGCAGACATAAAGACTTTTGGAGTAATCGGTGCAGGTCAGATGGGAAACGGCATTGCGCAGGTGGCAGCCGCGGCCGGCCTGGATGTTATCATGAATGATATCAAGGCCGAATTCGTTGATAAGGGCATGGCTGTAATCGCAAAAAATCTTACCCGCAGTGTCGATAAAGGCAAGCTTGAGGCCGCTGAAAAAGAGGCTGTCTTAGGCCGGATCAAGGCCAGCACAGATCTTAAAGATATGGCGGCGGCCGACATGGTTGTCGAGGCGGCCACCGAGAATGAAGCGCTTAAATTCCAGATTTTCAAGGATCTGGACGCGGCCTGCGCGGAGCCGGTCATCCTGGCCACAAACACCTCCTCGATTCCCATCGGCCGAATTGCCGCCCAGACGTCCCGCCCGGACAAGGTTATCGGCATGCATTTTATGAATCCGGTCCCGGTCATGCGCCTGGTGGAGGTTATCCGGGGAATTGCCACCTCGGATGAAACTTTTGAAATAACCTGGGCCCTTTCTGAGAAATTTGGCAAAACCCCGGCCCAGGCCAATGACTTTCCGGGTTTTATCGCCAACCGGATCCTGCTGCCCATGATCAATGAGGCCGTCTACTGCCTGTACCACAATGTCGGCTCCCGGGAAGATATCGACACCGTAATGAAACTGGGCATGAACCACCCCATGGGCCCTCTGGCACTGGCTGACCTTATCGGCCTGGATACCTGCCTGGCAATCATGGAAACACTTTACAATGGATTCAAGGATTCTAAATACCGCCCGTGCCCGCTCCTGTACAAATACGTGGAAGCCGGATGGCTGGGTAGAAAAACCGGCCGCGGGTTTTTTGAATATTGATATCCGCATTGATGCTTGAGGCCTGTTAACCCCATGGCAGGCCTTGCAAGGAGACGTTATGCCACGCAAAAAAAAGCCGGCCATGACACCGGTCGGAAAAAAGATCAAAAAGTTCAGGACCGATAAAAAAATGTCCCTTGAAAATGTCGCCAACGAGACGGGCCTCTCGGTTGAGCGCCTGAAAACAATTGAATCCGGCAAGGAGATACCTCCGGTGGGCGCCTTGCTGCAGATTGCCCGCTCGCTGCAGATTGATTCGGCCCTGTTCCTCAAGGAGCAGAGCGCAGACAAGCTCACCGATCGGGTTGCGGCCTACACTAAGCGGACCTCCAACTACGCCTATACGACCTTGACGCCTGGTGCTGAGAACAAGCACCTCAAAGCTTTTCGGGTCACCATCGATCCGCTGGCCGCTCATGAAGGCGTTGGCTACCAGCACGAGGGGGAAGAGTTCGTGTACGTGCTGGCAGGCAACCTGGAAATCACGGTTGGCGATCATGTCAATAAACTCGGCCAGAATGATTCGCTGCACTTCAATTCAGGCATCAGCCACAATCTGAAGAATGTGGGTGATTCGGTAGCGGAACTGCTGGTGGTCATTTACGGCCCCTGAGGGAGTTTCTAATGTCATTTAAACTTACAGATGAACAATTGATGGTCCAGAGCATGGTCCGGGAGTTTTCCCGGAAAGTCGTGGCGGCCACCGCTGCGGAGCGGGATAAGACCAAGGAGTTTCCCGCTGACAATCTGCGCCAGATGGGTGAGCTGGGTCTCATGGGCATGATGATCCCCTTTGACTACGAGGGTTCCGACGCGGACACCATCAGCTATGTCCTGGCCCTTTCCGAAATAGCCTACTCCTGTGCCTCTACGGCAGTGGTCATGTCAGTCCAGAATTCCATTGTCTGCGAAAGCATCTACCGCTACGGCACGGCCGAACAGAAAGAAGCTTTTTTAAAGCCCCTGGCCGCCGGGGAGGTCATCGGCGCCTTTGCCCTGACCGAGCCCACGGCCGGATCGGATCCGGTCAGCCAGGAGACAACCGCAGTCCGGGACGGCGACCATTACATCATTAACGGTACCAAGCGTTTTATCACTTCGGGTCAAAACGCAAAGATCGTGATCGTAACGGCCAAAACCGATGAATCCCAGAAGCACAAAGGCATCAGCGCGTTTATCGTCGAAAAAAGGACACCGGGGCTCATTGTCGGGCACACCGAGGACAAAATGGGCCTGCGGGCGTCGGACACCACCGACCTGATCTTTGAAGATTGCCGGGTCCCGGCCGCCAACCTGCTGGGCAACGAGGGGGACGGTTTCATGATCGCCATGTCCGGGCTGGATGGCGGTCGTATCGGTATTGCCGCCCAGTCCATCGGAGTGGCCCAGGCGGCGTTGGATGCCGCGGTTAAATATGCCAAGGAGCGCCATCAGTTCGGGCAGTCGATTTCAAAATTTCAAGGCATCCGCTGGACCATTGCCGACATGGCCACGGAGATAGAAGCCGCCCGGCAACTGGTGCTCTCGGCGGCCGCCATGAAAGACCGGGGTGAAAGGTATACCGGCCAGGCCTCCATGGCCAAACTGTTCGCATCGGAAATGGTCAACCGCATTACCGGAAAGGCCCTCCAGATCCACGGGGGCTATGGTTTTACGAAAGACTACCCCGTGGAGCGTTACTACCGGGATGCACGGGTCTTCACCATCTATGAAGGCACCTCCGAGATTCAGCGGGTCGTGATTTCCAACCAGATTCTCAGAGACCGGCGCAAACCGTCCGGGGCAGCCAGGTAGCCCCATGGTGGGTTTATTTGCCAGGGCAGCACCATGGGAGATAGGCACGGGCGTGTTGACTTTCGGCGACCCGTGGCACTATATCTTAAAAACGTAAGCCGGGCTTGCATCCAGGCCGCAAGGGGCTATCTCCTCGCTGGCCCCTTGCTCTTGAACATAATCTCACATTGAATCCCGGTTACGTGAATAAACCAGCGCTGCGGATGGTGCCGACACCGTCTGCAAACACACCAAGCACAAGGTGGAGGCAACCATGGTAAGAACAGAGATTTCGCTTTTTTTAAAAAACGTTCCGGGAGAACTAGGCCGGCTGACATCCATCCTTTCCGAGGCCGACATTAATATCGATGCCCTGACCATTCAGGACGCCTCCGATTACGTAAAGGGCCTGTTCAAAGCCCGGGGAAAATCCTTAAAAAGAATCGCTTCGGCGGCAAGCTATAACTCCATGCACAAGGATTCTGCTGAATACGCCCTGATCCGTTTCCTGGTGGATAAGACTGATGCGGCCATTGACCTGCTTTCGAGAAATGAATTCATTTTTGATATCATGCCGGTCATTGCGGTACGCCTGGACAACAAACCCGGCATCCTGGCCCAGATGGCCTCAAAATTCGGAGAAGAGGGCGTAAACATCAACTACGTCTACGGATCGGTGTCGTCCCCTGATGAAAAATGCCTGTTCGTTTTCTGTCCGGAAGATATTGACCTGGCGGCGAAGATTTTTGCGGAGAGCACGTAGGCGTGCGAATGCACGGCCTGGTTTGGAGTGGACCGGTTATGTCAGGGAATCTCACTGACAGGCTTGTTCAGCGTTATCAATCCTCTGAGGAATAGCACGCTATTTCAAGGATTTCCAAAGAGCGCAAACGCCGCTCTGGGCCAAAAGATGCCGTTTGTGGCTGGACACTAACTACTGCTCGCCCCCGTACAGAGCCTTGACCTGCTCCCGGTCCGGACTGCCGTCCTGAGTCTCCGGCAGCGCGTCCACAAACTGCACATACTGGGGTTTCTTGTACCTGGCAATGCGCTCACCCACGAAAGCAATCAATTCCCCCGGTGCCACCGATTCTCCTGAGCGGGCCACACACACCGCCTTGATGCCCTCTTTCCATTTGGGATCGGGCACGCCGAACACAACGGTCTTCTCTATGGCAGGATGCTCCAGGATGACTTTCTCCACTTCCGCCGGGTAGACATTCTCCCCGCCGGGTTTAATCAATTCTTTTTCAGGTTTCCGCCCGGCGTAGAAGAGATATCCGTCCTCATCAAACCGCCCGAGGTCCCCGGTATGGTGCCAGCCGTTGCGAAACGTGACAGCATTGTCTGACTCCAGGTTCCAGTACCCCCTGAAAACCATCGGCCCCTGCATGACGATTTCACCCACCTCACCCTGGGGGACCGGCCGATCGGCATTGTCATGCAGCTGCACCCGGGCCAGGGGAATCACCTGGCCGGCCGCGCCCGGACGCTCATCATACTGGCCGAAAGTGGCCACGCAGGACGTTTCCGTCTGTCCATACATGCTGTAGAAGGTCCCGCCATTCAACTGCTGGTAGGCCTCAATCGTTTCCGGTGAATCCAGGCCGATAACGGCCCTCAGTGAGTTGATATCCTTACCCGTGTCCGCCTGTTTTTCCAGAATTCCCGCCAGAATCGGCGAGAAATCAAAAAGAAAGGAAACCTTGTGGGCCTGAATAAGCCCAACCGCCTGTTCGGCATCAAATTTGCTCATATTGACGTTTAGGGCGCCCACGTGGAACCCGGCGGTGGCCATGAAAAGTCCCGCCACATGAAAAAGCGGCAGCATACTCAGATGGGTATCGGCCGGACCGATCCGACAGCACCAGTCCCACTGGATGTTGGCGAACAACAGGTTGGTGTGGCTTAACAAGGCACCGCGTGGTTTGCCTTCCACGGCAGCTGTGTGGATAATAACCAGCCCGTCATCAGATTTTACTGCTGCAGCCTCCAGCAGTCCGTCATTGTCCAGCAGCGCCCCGAAATCCTTTAAGCGGCCACCGCCATCCAGTTTCAGATTGTAACAGGCTTTAACGGACACCAGCGATTCGCCCATATTTTCCAGCAGGGCCTCAAACTCCTCGTCGGCAAACACCAGTCCGGGCGCGCCGTCGTTAAGGATATACCCAACCTCGTGTTCAGAAAGCCGCCAGTTAACCGGCAGGACAATGGCACCCAGGGCAGCAGCCGCGCAGTAGATTAAAAAAAATTCCAGACTGTTTTTCCCCAGGACCCCGATACGATCACCGTGGCGGACACCCGCTGCCTGCAGCCCGCAGGCCAGTCGATCTGTCAACTTTTTTACATCGGCAAAAGAGCGCGTCTGGCCCGTATCGACCTCGAACCAGGCGGCCTTGCTTCCGAAACAGGTCGCGTTGCGGTTGATAAGGTCGTAAAAGGTAAAATCGTAAAGTCCCATAATCACCTCCAGCCGGTAGCGGCTTCATTTTATGCGCCGGCAGCGTCAGGGCGCACCGATAGTGTCCGGGTTTTCCGGCTGGTATGCCATGTGTCATCAGTTGCTGATCCGGGGATTGTTCTATTTCGCTGTCACGGCCTGCAGCTTAGTGCCCGTTCAGGGAGGCGCACCTGGGATTCAAAACAGGGGCTCTATTTAACGGTGGTAACCGGACAGTTTGCTTTCAAAATTACATATTGCGCGGTGGAGCCGAGCAGGATCTTCTGCGTTTTGGATTTCTTCTCGATCCCCACATATAGATGGTCGACACTGTTTTCCTTTGTAAATCGCACCAGGTCCTCACCCGGCGACAGGCCCCGGGCCATTTGGACGATTTCGCATTCGACGCCCTCTTTCTCAAGGAATTCCAGCGCGGACTCGAGCTCTTTTTTGGCCTTGCTCACCTCTTCCAGCGTCTCTTTGCTCCCGCCCTCCGAGGAATACATCACATAGACTTTGGCGCCCAATGCACGGGCATGTTTTCTGGCCACCTCAAGCGCTGATTTGGATACATAGCTTGCATTGTAACCCACCAGAACGTTCATCATCAACTCCTTTCCCGGAGGTCCAGGTTTATTACATCCACCTTTTTCTTCTCTTATATGATTTTACTTCTTTGAAAGACTTCCGGCCACCGCCCTGGGTGATACCCATGTAAAATTCCTTCACATCCGGGTTGTCACGCAGTTCCGCTGAGAGCCCCTCCAGCACGATTTTCCCTGATTCCATGATATAGGCATAATCTGAAACCTGGAGTGCGATTTTTGCGTTTTGCTCTACGACCAGGATTGTGGTGTCCAGTTCCCGGTTAATAAGTTCGATGTTTTCAAAAATCTCTTTCACCAGCAGGGGGGCCAGCCCCAGGGACGGCTCGTCCAGCATGAGCATTTTCGGTGCGGCCATCAAAGCCCGGCCTATGGCAATCATCTGCTGCTCTCCACCCGAGCAGTAGCCTGCCAGGCGATTGGTAATCTTGGAAAGACGCGGAAAATGATCATACATCTTCTCATTGTCCGCCCGAATAGCCTGCACTCCATCTTTGCGGGTAATGGAACCCACCCGGATATTCTCATCCACGGTAAGATGCTTGAAAACACGGCGGCCTTCCGGGACCATGACCGCTCCGAGTCTGACGACCTCAGTGCCCAGGACATTGGTAATGTCATGGCCGGCAAACTTGATATAACCGTCCCGGATAAACCCGTTTTCCGGCTTGAGCAGTCCGCTGATCGCCCGTAAGGTGGTGGTTTTACCCGCACCGTTGGTCCCCAGCAAAGCCACAATGCCGCCTTGGGCAACATTCAGGCTGACCCCGCGCAAGACCTGGATAATGTCATTGTAGACCACTTCAATATTGTTTACTTCAAGCAGGTTGTCAGGCGTTTTCGTATCCATAAGTCAGCTTTTCTCTAAATCTTCATAGCCGGTTACCATCTGGTAACCTGAATTGCGGTTTGCCTGTACCGCCGGCCAAACGCGGGCCGACGGCACAGGGGGATTTACAGCAGTCTAAACCGCATGGGGAGGTTGTCCCCCGGGTCAAGTCCTATTTAATTTTTTCGGTGTATTCCGGGATAAACGGTTTACCCATGGAAACAAATTTCCCGTTCTGGACAGAATAGAGCTGCAGCGTGTCCACGCCGGCTTTGTCGGTTTTTGAGTAAGTAACCGGACCCACGGTTGTAACCGGGTAGAACGCGTTGACGCCATTCATTTGCAGCAGTTCCGCATAAAGCGTTTCTTTGGTTACTTTGTTACCTTTGGCTCTGGCGCGGCGGATACACTCGGCGGCTACCTGGGCAACCATGACGCCGTTGGCATAGTTGTGCGAATTGGCGGCTTTGTCATCGCGGCCGTATCTCTTCGCCAGGGCAAGCTGGGCATCCGTGCCTGCACCAGGCTCGGAGGTCACAATATACGAAGTCGTCCAGTAATAGTTCTCGGCAGCCGAACCGGCCAGGGCGACCAGGTCATTACCGCCCGTATAATGGCAGCCTGTAAACGTAATCTTGCCTTTCTGGCCAAAAGAGGTGGCGGCCAGACCCAGGCGGCTGGCATCTTTAATCATCGTGGCAACCGGAGACTGGATCGTCTGGCTGATGACATACTGGACGCCTTTGGATTGCAGGCGTTTAAGCATGGCGGTGTTGTCCAGGTCTTTACCGTGCTCGACCACTTCGACAATTTCCATATCCAGACCGGCCTTAACAGCCTTCTGGACATCAGAAAGCGGTCCACGGCCGAATGCGGACGGATGCAGGAACATCGCTACCCGGGGAGTGGCGCCCTTGTGATTCTTGACAATATATTCAGCCAGACCGATCGCCTGGGCGGAATAGGACGCGATGGGCAGAAAAATATAATTGGAATCAATCAGGTTCCCGGCATGAAACGAAGCCGGAATCGTCGGCATCCGCTCTTCTTCAAAATCCCGCTTCAAACCCAGCGTGCTGCCGGTTGAGTAGTTCAGGTAAAAGACGATCCCCATATCAATGAAATCTTCAAAATTCCGTTTGGTAACATCCGTCTTGTACTGGTCATCCCGGATGGTGCAATCGATCTTGGCATCTCCCAGCAGTTTCATGTCGTTTACATACTGGAAATAATCCGCAACACCTTTGGAATATGGGTTACCGGCATCAGAAGTCGGTCCCGTGATGGCAAGCGACAGGGCCAGTTTGTAAACCTCGCCGGCCTGGGCCTGAAATGCAAACGTGAACACAATCACAAACGAAAGCAAAATCTTAAACAGGATCCTTTTTCTGTTCTTCATGTTTCCCCCTTAATCTGGTTGGTGATGAACGGTTAATAATCTGCTGCTCGGACAATGACACAAACGCTTACATACAATCTATTACTGGCGGCACCGTCAATAGCGGAACGGCCACAATTTGGTATATGAACGGGCAATGCGCCACCAGTTGGCGATTCCCCGGGGCTCAAACATCAGAAACAGGACAATGACCAGACCGAAGGAAAGAGGCTTCAGGGCCGTGGCCAGGTTCATGGAAGATGGCAAAAACCCGGCTGCGTGCTCGGAAATCGTCTCCACCCCAAGATCCAGAAACTTGATGGCGGCCGGCCCCCAGAAAGAGCCGTTGAGCGTCCCCAGTCCGCCGACAATGGCCATGGCCAGATAGGCGATTGACTCGTGCAGGGAAAAAGATTCTATACCGACGCCCCTATATAAATAGGCATGCAGGGCACCGGCCATGCCGGCGAAAAAGCCCGCCAGTCCGAAAGCGTAAACCTTGGTAAGGCCGGGATGCATGCCCATGGCGTCCGCGGCCCGGTCGTTGTCTCGGACGGCGCTCAGGCAACGCCCGTAGCGTGTTCGCAACAGGTTTCTGACCATAAATCCTGATAGTACGATGATCACAAGAATAACATAATACCAGAAAAAGTAGTGATCCTTCCGGGCCACTTTGCCTGTAAACCAGAAAGCCCTGCCCACGAAGATGGTCTGCCCCTGGTTAAAAAAGTCCAGGAAGTTAATGGTCCAGGTGAAGATCATCTGGAAAGAGAGGGTGGCGATTGCCAGGTAGAGGTGTTTAAGCCGCATGGCCGGCAGGCCGACAACGGCCCCGAAAAGGGCGCCCATGGACCCGGCGGCCAGGATCATCAGCGGCCAGCCGTGGGTAATGAGAACATGCCGGTCACCGATCAGGGTACTGAACGACGCCACGGTATACGCGCCGATACCGACAAAGGCGGCGTGACCGATGGAGATCAGGCCGGCAAAACCGGTAACGATGTTCAGCCCGATCACCGCGACCACCGCGATGAGGATGTTGTCAATCACCAGCATATACTTGTTGCTCAATGGAAAGAGCAGTGGCCAGGCAAAAATCAGCATGAGGAACAGGGTGAAGATTGTCCGGTCCAGGTGCGTTTTGTAAATTCTCTGTTCGTCTTTATAGGAGGTAAAGTAATTACCTGTCGCTAACCATCTATTTGTCGCCATAATCTATACCCGCTCAATCTCATGAATTCCAAACAAGCCATGTGGTTTAAAAAGTAAAATGACCAGTAAAATGATATAAGGCAAAACTTCAGCGGTACCATTTAACCCCCAGTTGCCGTCAAGATACCCACTGGCAAACTGCTGAATAAGCCCCATGATGATACCGGCCACAACAGCTCCCAGAATGGAATCCAGCCCGCCAAGAATGACGACGGGGAACACCGTGATACCGAAGGCATGCAGGGTATCGAAGTTTAAACCGGTAATGTTGCCGATAATGGTGCCGGCGGCCGCGGCGCTGAGTCCCGCAGTGGCCCAGGCCAGTCCGAACACCCTGGGCACGGAAATACCCACTGACATAGAGGCCATCTGGTCGTCCGATACCGCCCGCATGGAGATACCGACGGTGGATTTTTTAAAAAACCAGGAGAAAGCCCCGATCATAATAAAGGTCACGATAACCCCCACCAGCTGGGTCCAGGAAATTGAAACCCCACCAAAGGTAATCGAAGTTTCGGGTAGAAATACGGGAAAGGAGAAGTTCTCCGTCCCGAATGGTGTCAGGTAAATCAGGCCGTCCAGAATGGACATCAGCCCAATAGTCACCATGATGACCGAAATGATGGGTTCACCGATCAGGCGTCGTAAAAAGATCCTCTCCACGCTCATGGCGACGAAAAATGTAACAACCATACTGATGAGAAATGATAAAAAAATCGGGATATGCATCCATACCGTCAGAGCATAAGTGATAAAAGCACCGGCCGCTATAAACTGTCCGTGGGCGATATTAAGTACTTTACTTGACTTGTAGATCAGCACAAAACCAAGCGCGGACAGGGCGTATATCGACCCAACCACGATACCACTGACCACCAGCTGAAAAAAATAACTCATTAGACCTCTTCCATGGTGTAAAAGGAAATTATTGTTTTAACGGTCGTTGACTGACCATCCTGGTATTGAAAAAGCGCCTCTACTTCCTTCTCCTTGACGCCTTCATCATACAGCGCTTCATAAAGGTTTTCGTATTTCTCCCTTACAAATTTTCTGCGGATTTTGCCTGTTTTGGTTAACTCCCCGTCATCCGTGTCCAGGAGTTTGTAGAGAATAGCGAAACGCTTTATCTTGAAATGCTCTTTCTCCACCCGGCTGTTGATCTCCTTGACCTGATCGTTAATAAGTCCTGCCACCTCCGGTTTGGCGGAAAGATCCATAAAGGTGGTATAGGAAATCCCCCGGTCTTCAGCCCATTTGCCCACAACAATCGGGTCTATGTTGATCAGGCAGGCAACATAGTCCCGCTGATCTCCAAATATCACCGCCTCTTTTATATAGGGGCTAAACTTGAGCTTGTTTTCCAGGAACATGGGGCTGAACATCTCCCCCTCTTTGTTGTGCATGACATCCGACAGGCGGTCTATTACCACCAGGTGCCCGTGTTCATCGATATAACCGGCGTCCCCGGAATGAAGCCAGCCGCCGGCCAGCAACTCTTCCGTCTTTTCGGGCATTTTATAGTAGCCGGGGGTCACACAGGGAGACTTTGAAAGGATCTCGCCCTCCTCCGAGATTTTGCACTCGGTCCCGGGCAGGGGTTTGCCCACGGTATCCGGTCTTACGTCGCCGTCGCGGTGCATGTAGGCAATCCCCACTATTTCCGTCTGGCCGTAAATCTGTTTTAGGTTGACGCCGATGGCCTGGTAGAAGGTAAAAAGTTCCGGCCCCAGGGCCGCACCACCGGTGTAGGCCCGCCGCAGGCGCAAGAGGCCGATCTGGTTGATTAGGGGCCGGAAGACCATCTGATATCCGAGCCAGGATTTGAGTTTCAGACTCAACGGCATGGTTTCGCCGGACATGCGGAAGGTGGCCGCCTCAAGCCCTATTTTAATGAAGTAGTTGTATAAAATCTGGTTCAGCCAGTAGGACTCATCAATTTTAAGCCAGATCTGGGATCGGATGGTCTCATAGATGCGCGGCGCGCCGAACATGAAATGGGGTCCTATCTCCTTGAGATCCTCCATGGCGGTTTCCACCGATTCCGGGAAATTGATGGTAATTCCGGTGGCCATGGCCACGCCGAAGGAGTTCATCTGCTCACCGATCCAGGCAAAGGGCAGAAAGGAGAGATATTCGTCGGTATTTGCCAGGTAGTCGGCCTCGGAAATCTGCAGGCCCATGGCAATGTAATTCTTGTGGGTCAGCATGGTCCCCTTGGGAAGGCCGGTTGTGCCGGAGGTGAGACAGAGGTGACAGACATCATCCGGTTTGCCCTGGTCCACCATGGATTCAAAGAGCTCGGGCTTTTCCGTGTGAACAGTGTCGCCCGCCTTGTAAAGGTCCTCTATAAACATGAACCAGTCATCCGACCGGTAGTCGCGCATACCCCGGGGGTCTTCGTAAATAACTTTCCTGACTACCGGCACCTGCTCCCGGATATCGACAAGCTTGTCAACCTGCTCCTGGTCATCGCAGAAAACCACCGTGACGTTCATGTACTGCAGCAACTGCGCGATCTCATCCGGCATGGTGGTCTGGTAGATAGCCGCCGAGATGGCGCCGATGGACTGGGCGCCCAGGGCCATAAAAAGCGTTTCCGGAATATTGTCACTGATAAGGGCGACGATATCGCCTTTTTGCACCCCGATCTTTTCAAGGCCAAGGCCGACCCTGCGGACATAATCATAGTATTGGTCCCAGGTGTAGCTGTTCCAGCATCCAAAATCCTTTTCACGCAGCGCGACCTTGTCGCCCGTGGATTTTACCCGCCAGCGCAGCAGTTGGGGGATGCTGAATTCCAACAATTGGTCTTTGTTTTCCGTATTCAATTAATCTTCTCCGATGTAGGCCTCTATAACTTTTGGATTTGAAGCGATTTCCTCAGGAGTACCCGATCCGATGACCTGTCCGAAATCCAGTACATAGATTCGATCCGATATATCCATCACGACCCCCAGGTCGTGTTCCACCAGCACGATCGTTGTGTTGCGTTCCTGCTTGATATCCATGATGAACCGGACAATGTCTTCTTTTTCCTCGATATTCATGCCGGCCATGGGTTCATCCAGTAAAAGGAGTTCCGGGTCAAGGGTGAGGGCCCGGGCCACTTCCACCCTTTTCTGGTTACCGTAACTGAGGTTCCCCACCACGCTGTTGCGATAGACCTCAAGCTCCATGAAATCAATCACTTCCTCAACATACCGCCTGTTTTCAGCTTCCAGCCGGGACGCTTTGCCTATAAACATACAGGCTTGGAAAAAGTTGTACTTGAGGTTGGTATGCCGGGCCAGCAACAGGTTATCCAGCACCGAAAGACCGCCGAACAGCTCCAGATTCTGGAACGCCCTGGCAATCCCCAGCTTGGTTACCTGGTGCGGTGAAGAGTAGGTCAGTCTTTTTTCGCCATAGGTAATCTCACCCCTGTTGGGGTGATAGAACCCGGAGACACAGTTCAGCATACTGGTTTTGCCTGCCCCATTCGGTCCGATAATAGAGGTGATCAGGCCAGGTTCAATGAGCATGTCGACATTTGAAAGTGCATCCAGGCCCCCGAAGGTCAGGGTTATGTTCGATACGTTTAGAGGTGTCATAAATTCTGAAAACCGATTTTATTTGGGTTGGGTTGTTTTTTGTGCCTGCGGTGGGGCAGTTCCAAAAAACCTGATTGAAACATGCGGTCTCGCCTCAAGCAAAAATGAACACAATTCATTTACCAATTTTCGTTAATTGGATTAATCTCAACTATATATTATCAAGTCAAGTTAAAAAAATTTAGCCGGCACAGGCTGTCGGCCCGAACCACTATTCGCCCACGGCTACCCGAGAGTTATGGGGCCGAAAATTATCATTACCTCTAAAGCCTGCACCCCTTGTTCCCAGAAACCTGGTCCGGGTTCCCTCCACAGAGGAAGTCGCGTCTGAAAACGGATCGACATTTTCTTAATAAATGCATCTTATATCATATTTTTCAATGTGTTACAGGTAATTATTTTTTCCCCTCATGTAAATCAAAAAAAAAGATGCCCCTGTTCCTCCTTGCCCAGCAAAGGGAGATCCAGCGGCTTACCACAGGTTGAAGCCCGGGATAGTTTGGCCCGGATTCCCCTGGAGCAAGATGGTGGGAGTCAAATTCAAACTGATATTGTAGTGGGTAAATAGTGGGTAAATCCTATTACTCATCAAAGGAGAGCAGGTGCGAAGCGAGGTTGGTTTTGGTGTTTTTAATCCCCAGCTTGCTCCTTATATTATAGCGATGAAACAGGACCGTGTTTTTTGAAAGAAACAGCATCTCCGCAATCTCCGTACTGGTTTTCCCGGCTTTAACGAGGTTGGCAACCCTGATTTCCATGGGGGTCAGCTTGAAATATTTTGATGAAAGTTTGCTGATGAACGGAGAAACGATGTTGTTGAGATTTGATTCAAGAATACTAACCAGCGTCGCCTGGTCGGTGGAAAGCCGATTTTTCCTGAGCCTTTCCAGGTAGGGATTCACCAGCTCCTTCACATTGGAAAGCACGTTCTCGCCCAGCTCGTGTTTGTCATGATCCCGCTGTTTTAGGAGCACCTTCAGGGCCGTGTTGACTTCCTCAAGGTGCCGGGACTGGGCCTCCAGTTCCTCCTCTCTGCGTAACAGCGATTTCTCCGCGTGCGCCCGGACCTGCACCTCTTTTTCAAGCCGTCGCTTACTTGTTTCCAGGGCGGCGGTACGGGCCTCCACCAGCTCTTCAAGCTGCTCGCGGTACCTGCGCAGCTCCCGCTCAACGCTCTTCTGGGCACTCACATCCCGCATGGTGACAATATTGCCGGCATGGTTGCCGTCCAGGTCATAGAACAGGGTCGAACTGATCTGTACGTCCAGGACCCGGCCATCCCGGGTTTTGCGGCGGGTCTCAAAAAGCTGGATTTTCTGACCGGTCAGCATGTTGTCAATGGCCCGCCGGGTTTCGGGCCAGTTCTTGGCGGGTACAAAATCGATGTTTTTTCCCATCAATTCCTCCCGGGACCACCCCAATACCTGTTCAAAGGCCGGATTCACATAAGTCGCATGCCCCTGCATATCGTAGACAACAACCGGGTCAGGCATGCCTTCCAATTGCAGTTTGTAGCGTTTTTCACTTTCGCGTAAAACCGCCTCGGTCCGTTTGCGTTCGGCCAGTTCATGCCGCATGTTTTCATAAAGGCCCACGTTGTCCAGGGCAATCAGGGCCAGTTGGGCGAACCGTCCCAGGGCCCGCACGGTATCCGTACCAAATCCCGATTCACCTTTCACCCGGGCAAGTCCCAGGACGCCGACCACCCGGTCATCCGATTTCAGGGGAATGCCCACCATATTACGCAGGGCATCCAGAGATTTATCCGGCAGGCGGCCCTCCCAGGAACGGTAGTTGTCCACCACCAGGGGCTGGCCGGTTTCCCAGACCTTGCCGCCGAACCCCTCTCCCAGGCGTACTCGCAGCCCGAGCCAATCGGAAAAAAAACCCATGCCGACCCGCATCTGCATTCGTTTTGCATTGGGCTCCAGCAGGTAAAAAAAACCGTGTTCCGTCCCGGATAAAAGGACGGCATGGTCCAGGATGGCTTCCAGCAGTTCTTTGCGGTCAAGCCGGTTGATCAGCCCCAGGGAGGTTTCGTGCAGGGCCGAAAGATAGGCATTCTGGCGGCGCAGGGTCTTTTCCGCACGCTCTCGTCGTACGGTCTCCTGTCCCAGGATTCTTACCTTGCGGAGCAACTCTGCGTATGTGGGTTTGGTGGAATGGGTCATTACTTTATATAATAACTTTACTCGTCACCGCTTTGACCACGTCCCGGGGATCATCCAAAATTTGCAAAATATCGAGATCATCGGCCGAAATTCGGTTTTCAGACAACATACTGGACTTGATCCAATCCAGCAGACCCTGCCAGTAATCCGACCCCACCAGGATAACCGGAAAGGGCTTAATCCTTTTTGTCTGGATCAGGGTAACGGCTTCAAACAGCTCGTCCAGGGTCCCGAACCCGCCCGGCATAATGATGTAGGCCAGGGCGTATTTCACCAGCATCACTTTGCGGACGAAAAAATACCTGAAATTCACCTGTATATCGGCATACGGGTTGGGCATCTGTTCAAAGGGTAATTCAATATTCAGCCCCACGGAAGTGCCCCCGGCCTCTTTAGCACCCTTGTTAGCGGCTTCCATGATGCCGGGACCGCCGCCGGAAATCACCGCAAACTTCTCTTGCACAAAGAGCGAGGCGATTTCGGCAGCCTGCTGGTAGGCCGGATCCTCCGGCTTCACCCGGGCGGAGCCGAAAATGGTGACCGCCGGCCCGATGTCATGCAGGGCTTCCACCCCGTCCACGAATTCACCCATGATCTTGAATAGTCGCCAGGACTCTTCCAGCTTGACTTCATCAATTACATACTGTCTTTCCATATCACCCGCCTGTCCTCTTTCGTTCGTCTCCGGTTAATAACCTGCCCTTAAAGCCGGTCTTTGAATTGCATAGTTAAAATCGAATATTGAAATCCTGCCACCGGCTCCCGGCCGGCGAGTATTAAACCCGTCAGGACCCACCCTGGTAGCCGATAGTAGTACCGGTGCTCTCCACGATGACCGGTACTTTGCGTTCACCCTTTGAGTGGGTGAGCATGGCGTCCATATGGTTGTGGTCAGAAAAGACATCCACATATTCAACCGCAACCCCCTTGGCCTGGTAGGCTGCCCGAGCCCTGATGGTGTGCGGTCAGCTGTTTTTTCCGTAGATAATCACTTTCTGCATATTTCCTTCTCCCGGTTCAGGTTTCAGATATGCCCACCACAGCGTGTTGCCCCGGCTTCAATTTCCGGTGTCCAGAGATTATCAACTCAGGCCAATAGTGTCAATCGAGCTGTTTGACAAACCTGGGGCAAGTTGATAGGGAATTGCGGTCTTATTAAGATGAACTCAAAGGGGTAGATGGACCATGGCAAAGTCGGCCGGCAGACTTGTAAAAAAGGCATCCCTCGTGAATGCCCTCGGCCTGCATGCACGGGCCGCGGCCAAGATTGCCAAAGTGGCTCAAAAGGCCCGGGCCGCAGTCCGCATATCCCATGGAGAACAGGATGCCGATGCTGCCAGCGTCCTCGATATCCTCACCCTGGCATGCGGTGTCGGCGCAGTACTCAAGTTTACCATTGAAGACCCTGAGGATTGTGATATCCTGCAGGCGCTGGTGGATATAGTCAACAACGGGTTTGGAGAAAAGCAAGCATGAAAGCGGAAAGTGAGGCTCAGGAACTCCGGATTACCGGTATCAGCGCGTCGCCCGGCATCTGTATCGGGAAGGCTTACCTCGTGGATACCCGGGGAGTTGAAGTCCTCGACACCTATTATATTCCTGAATCAGAACTGAATAAGGAAAAGAACCGATTCAAAGCCGCCGTCAAAAAGGCAAAAAGCGATCTCCGGGACATCATTGAAGACACACCCAAGGAATTTCGCCTGCAGAGCAGCATCCTTGAGACCCATGTGGTGCTGTTAGAGGACAAACTGCTGTATGACAAAACCCTGGCCGTCATGGACGAAGAGCGTATTAATGCCGAATGGGCGCTCAAACAGGTGGTCACAGATCTCAAGGCGGTTTTTAATGAAATGGAAGACGAGTATTTCCGGGAGCGTGCCAACGATATCGTCCAGGTATCTGAAAGGATCTGGAACAACCTTATCGGGGCGGCACCGGTCAATATTTCCGAGATACGCAAACGGGTCATTCTGGTCGCAAACGACCTGTCGCCCGCGGATACCAGCCAGATCCAGCTTGAAAGGGTGATGGGATTCATCACCGACCGGGGCGGACGGGCATCGCACACCAGCATCATTGCCCGCAGTCTGGAAATACCGGCCGTCCAGGGTCTCAAGCGGGCCACGTCTGTGATCAAAAACGATGACCTGATTGTTGTGGACGGGGTTGCGGGGCTGGTGATCATCAATCCGTCCGAAGAGACGCTGATCGAATTCGAGGACAGGAAAGAACTCTATGAGGTCCAGAAGGCTCAAATCGGACGCCAGAGCCACCTGGACGCGACGACAACCGATGGGATCACGTTCAATGTCATGGGCAACATCGAACTGCCCGAGGAGGTCGTCTCGGTCCTGGGCTACGGCGGGGACGGCATCGGGCTCTACCGTACGGAATTTCAATACCTGAGCCGCCCCCTCTTTCCCACCGAAGACGAGCTTTTTGAGAAATACAAGGATGTGATTGAAGTGATGGAAGATCGTCCCGTCACCATCCGCACCCTGGATGTGAATGGCGATAAGGCCATGGGCAATGGCCGGGAGGTGGCCGAGGAGAACCCGGCCCTGGGCCTGCGCGCCATCCGCTACTGCCTTCAAAAACCGGATGTATTCATGACCCAGCTCCGGGCTATCCTGCGCGCTGCCTTTTACGGGGAAGTCCGGATTCTGTTCCCCATGATTTCAGGCATGGAGGAGATTTTCCAGGCCAAAGAATTGCTGCAGGCCGCCGAACGTGAGCTTGAAAAAGAGGGCAAAGCCTACAGCAGCGAAATCGAAATCGGCATCATGATAGAGGTGCCTGCGGCGGTCGTACTGGCTGAGGCCATGGCCGCGGAGGTTGA
Organism: uncultured Desulfobacterales bacterium; assembly: GCA_964636125.1. Lineage (GTDB taxonomy): Bacteria > Desulfobacterota > Desulfobacteria > Desulfobacterales > CAJINA01 > CAJINA01. The sequence continues at coordinate 38,279 of CAZWPX010000035.1, forward strand.
CTTTTTCAGTATCGGCACCAATGACCTGATCCAGTACTCCCTGGCCATCGACCGCGGCAACCGCGAAGTCGCCCATATGTTTCACCCGCTGCACCCGGCCATCATCCAAATGGTGAAGCACGTCGCCGATGTTTCCAGGCAAACCGGTACAAAGCTGTACATGTGCGGTGAAATGGCGGCCGACCCGGCCAATGTACCAATTCTGGTGGGCCTGGGCATCAATGAACTCAGCATGAACCCCCAGGCCATTCCCGCGGTAAAGAGCATGATCCGGTTTCTGGATACCACAGAATCACGGGCCTTCACCCGGAAAGTTCTGGCCCTGAACACCATTGACGAAATCCTGGATCTTTGCCAGGCGACCTATGGCAGGCTCCTTGAAGAAAATTTTTCGGTGGTGCGGTGAGAAGCGTTCCGGGTTAAACGTTCAGCGTTCCAGGTTAAAAAACTCTAACGCTGAACGGAGAACGATAGAACCTGAACTTTGAACATCGAACACTCAACATCGAACTTTGAACTGCGGTCGCCTGCGGCGGCCGTTTGAAAAATAACGATTGGCGCGCCAGCTCCTTATTCGACGTTGGATGTTCACTGTTCGATGTTGGACGTTCATTGTTTTTCGATTTTAACCCTGAACGAAAAACGCTGAACCCGGAACGAATACAACCCATGGCTGATAAAAAACACGAAAAGTTAATCGCCCAGAACAAAAAGGCCCGCTACAACTATTTTATTGAAGACACTTACGAAGCCGGCATCGTCCTCAAGGGGACAGAGGTGAAGTCACTTCGGCTGGGGCGTGCGAATCTCAAGGACAGCTACGCCAAAATAAGAAACGGTGAGGTATTTGTTTACCAGATGCACATCAGTCCCTACCCCTGGGCTCATTATGACAACCACGCCCCGCTCCAGACCCGAAAACTGCTCCTGCACAAACACGAGATCAGGAAACTCTACTCCAAAGTCAACGAGATGGGTTACTCCCTGATCCCCCTGAAGCTCTATTTCAAAAACGGGAAGGTAAAAATTCTCCTGGGCCTTGCCAAAGGGAAACGGCAATACGACAAGCGCCAGACTATCAAAAACCGCGATGAAAAGCGCGATCTGGACCGCGCCCGCCGGGAATATCGATAACCCCCGTCCTGACAAACCCGAAACTGAAAGGCTGTATCAAACTTTAGTTCACTTCAGGCACTTACATCAATTTTTTACGGCGTAACCAATTTTCTCTGACCTGGCCCTGACCATGTTTCAAAGGGCAGAATGAACAAACCGAAAACAGTACAAAAATCAGCCCACCGCCAGGTCATTGCCATCAGCGTCCCGCTGGCCATGAGCATGGCGGCCACCACGGTCATGGAATTCACCGATCGGGTCTTTCTGGCAAATTATTCCCTGGAAGCCATTGCCGCAGTGGTGCCGGCCGGCATCACCGCCTTCCTGTTCATCGCCTTTTTCATAGGGGTGGCCGGGTATTTGAATGTTTTCATCGCCCAGTACACCGGGGCGGGTGCCGAGCACCGGATCGGTGCCTGCCTGTGGCAGGGGATCTGGTTCACCCTTTTTGCCACCGTGCTGCTCTGGGGACTGGTCTTGATCGCCGCACCGCTTTTTGCGCTCAGCGGCCACTCCCCGGGCGTTCAGCAATTGGAAGTCACCTATTTCAGGATCCTGTGCGGTGGTGCCGGCCTGGATGTGGCTGCGGCCGCGCTGGCCTGTTTTTTCAGTGGCCGGGGGTTCACCCGACCGGTGCTCGCGGTGAGTTTTCTGGGCATGCTGTTCAATATTCCGCTGGACTACGCCCTGATCAACGGCATCTGGATTTTTCCGCAGATGGGTATTGCCGGGGCTGGACTGGCCACCGTCGCCGCCTGGGGTTTGATGACCCTGGCCTACGTCCTGCTGATATTTACCCCGCAAAACCGCCGGCGCTATGGATTGTGGAAAAACCGGGGCCTGGACCGTGACCTGCTTGGCCGCCTGTTGAAATTCGGGGTGCCGGGCTCCCTGCAATTCTGCCTGGATGTCTTCGCGTTCACCTTTTTCATTCTCATCGTGGGACGCATCGGGAACAACGAACTGGCGGCCACCAATATTGTCTTCTCCATCAACTCTCTGGCCTTCATGCCGGCCATGGGCTTTTCCATGGGGGTCAGCACCTTGACCGGTCAGGCCCTGGGCCGCAACCGGCCGGAAGACACTGTGGCCGCCGCCCGCAGTTCCACCCACCTGCTGCTGGGGTATATCCTGCTCCTGGACATGGTCTTTATCTTTGCCCCGCAACAGGTTCTATCCATCTTCATGGCCTCGGAAATGGACACCCCGGCCGGCCGGGAAATCATGCGAATGGGCGTCATACTCCTGCGTTTTGTGGCCGTGTATGTGTGCGTGGATGCCCTCTACATGGTCTACAGCGGGGTTCTGAAAGGTGCCGGCGATACCCGTTTCCTGATGATCGCCATCGGGTCATTATCACTGGTCTGTATGATCCTGCCGGTCTACATCGGGGTAATCTGGCTGAAAGCGGGGCTCTATTTTGCCTGGGGCTGCGTGGTTCTCTTTATCGGGGCGCTTTTTCTCATGTCCTGGGGGCGCTACCTGGGCGGCAAATGGAAAACCATGCGGGTAATTGAGCAAGCACCGGAGAATTGAGAGTCAATGACAAGGAGCCGCGAACGCTGAACATTGAACATTCAACATCGAAGAAGGTAAAGCACTGCTTCGCTGGTTTTAAAAGTAAAACCGAATTTAAACCCAACTTTCGGGCCTAACAACATTTCTTGGCTCTTTCACCTGTGGGAGCGGCATCTTGCCGCGAATAATCACGCCTGTAAAACCGTTTTCGCGGCAAGATGCCGCTCCCACAAGAAGACCAAACGTGTAGCTGCATATCTAAATAATCCGCCGCAGGCGACCACAGTTCAAAGTTCGACGTTGAGCGTTCGATGTTCGAAGTTCGGGTTTTTACTCCCCGTTCCCCGTTCTGGGTTCAAGGGTTTTAAGCCGGAACGCAGAAACGTTGAACCTGGAACCTGAATTCGATTTTCGTCTCTACTTCTTCTCCACGGATTGGACGGCCTCTGCGGCCTTACGCGCCTCGGCTTGTTCCTTGCGAATCTCCTTTTTGCGGCGATGTTTGCGGCGGGAGTATTCTTTTTCGCCGTCATTGCCATCCCCGCCATCTGTCACCGTTTCGCCGGTAGACGGCTGGGCCTGTTTTACAACCGGCGCCGGGGGGGGCTGGCTGGCAGCCTCAGCAGCTGCATCCCGGTTGCGCTCCTGCTGGGCGCTATCGGCCGCCTTGTCATATTTTATTTCTTCTTTTTCACCGATAATTTTGGCCCCTTCCGGGGGCGGCTGGTTGGAAAACCTTTCCACACCGTCTGCATCGATGTAGCGATAAACCTTGGCCGTCGCGGCAACCGGAACCAGGCAGATGATCAGCACCAGTACTATCAGTCGATTGATTTTCATGATTTTCCTCTCAATTCCTGCCTGGAGATCGTGCGGGCAGCCAGGGGGACGGTTCCCACCCCCCAGTGGCTGAGCGACCGAGACAGATCACCTATATTGGTATCCAACAATGTCAGCCGCCCACGATCCACAATTTTAACCGGGCCGGAAAAGGCCGTGGGTGCATGCGGCGCCATCACAGCCGCCAGGCCGTCTTTACTCTCTTCAACCACGTAAACGATTTCCTGGATGCCGGCCTCAACCTCAAGCAACGCCGGCAGGAAAGTTTCCCCTTCGGCTGTACCGGCAAAACCACGGGTAAGCCGCTTGAGCGCAGAGTAAACCGGCAGGCGTTTCAAGCTCACCGTTTCAAGCCATCGCCCCAGACGCCGCCCGGCACTGGATTGCATCCCCAGGCCGATGGCAAAAGACGCTCCGACCAGCAGCACCAGGGCCACGAGGAGAGGATGGGCGACTTTTTCAAGCCCGCCCTCCCTGAGCAGGGTGGCAATAGGGGCGGCCAGAGCCACAACCAGCTGCAGCATCTCGGCCAGCAGCAGGCAGAGCAACAGGATCGGCAGCAAAACCATCAGCCCGCCGGAAACGATAGTTTTCAAGAAATCGGTTAATCTGTTCACGATCCATGTTCTCCTGTAGTGTTGCGGCGCTCAGGTGGTCTATCACCCGAATATGTTACGGCAAGCCCGTCCTGCTCCGGTTCAACAAATACCGCTTACAACCGGTTACTGACCGCAGGTCTGCGGCAACTTATGGTTCGCACGTATTTTCATCAGCCCCTGCATTGCCTTGCGCATGCTCTCTTCGACCTTGGCTGCAGAATCGATCTCGGGATCTTTTTCAATCAAGGCCGGAAACAGGGCCCGGGCTTTATCCTCCTGCTGCTGGTCGGCGTAGGTCAGGACTTCGAGCCACAGTCCGGCCAGGCTATGTTCCTTCTTTTCCAGATTCTCGGCAGCCTTGGCGTGGCCCATGGCCACATCGTGTTTGCAGTTGGCCAGAGCGACAAGCCCGGTGTAGGCCTCCTCCCCAAATTCCGACTTCATTTTGGCAGCTACATCCTCCTGCTTTTTCTTATTTGCCTGATCCTGCCTGGAACCAACGACGGCCCCGCTGACAGCGCCCACGGTCCCACCATAGGCCGCTCCACGAGCGGCGGCTTCGCCTACGTCACCTCCAAAAATCAGCGCGCTGACCATGCCCCCGGCCGCGCCGGTGACAGCCCCCATGGTGGCGCCCTGGCCGGCCCGCTGGCCGGTTTGGCTGGAACAGGCGTTGATCAGGGAAATAGAGCCCAAAACCAGCAATAGTGTAATCGTAATTCGCAAATACTTCGATGCCATTTTGCACCCCTCAAGTTTTGGAATAAGATAATGCACCGAAACGTTAGATGCATTGTTGAGTGACCTTTATATATACAATGGAGCCAGCTTATTATCGTTCCAACTGTAGAAACTATAGCTCAGATACTTCTGGTAGACAACTCATTAGGCCGCCGGCCCGAAATAACGATCGGCAAAGGCCATTACCTGGGACTGCAACTCGGCCTGGGTCATCACAGTCAGGGCACCTTCAGGGTCCTTATTTTCTTCGACCGCTTGCACGGCGTTGCCATAAGACATCAACAACAAAACAATCAGGACAATCCGAATTCCGCTGAAAGATTTTCGCCTGACCATTTTACCTTCCTTTTTATGGTTTTGAAAAGCGTACCTCCGCGTCATGAACGAACAGAGAACGAATCTTGTCCCAAAAGTCTCCTCCGAGCACGAACAGGCTCGCCAGCAGGAGAAGGTCGCCGCCAAGGGCATAGGGAAACGGGTTTTGAGCAAATGCGGGAATATAATCCGCGGTATATAGGGATAACCAACCAAACAAAATTGGTACGCAAAACATCACCAGCCCGATCTTGTATCGCAGGCGGCTGACCTTATTTGGCGGCCCATATTGCCTCAGTAAACCTAATATCTTGCTTTTAATAAATGCGTAGCCACTTTTCCCAACGACCGCAACGGCTGCAATACCCAGGATTTCTCCTGCTAATAAAAGCCCGCCGGAGATAGAGGCTGTCATCGTCCGAGACAGGTCAAGGGCCACCACGATGGGGACCCCGAATAGCGGCAAAACAATGCTGAGCCCAAACAGGGCGGCACTCAGTTTCAATCGCCAGCCTGCGGCCGGCTGCTCCGGCGTTTTCATTTGATCACCTGCAGCGATTTTTAATTTTCGTTCGGCCCGTTACCAGCCAATCGTAGCGCTGGAGGCGCCCCTTAACGCAGCACCTTTAAAATTAGGTGTGGGATTAGGGGTGTCACAGGCTGACGCATGCAACAATTAGCATGCGTCAGCCGAATTTATCAGTTTATTTTAAAAAGTTACTGCCCTGCCGCACGAACGGCTTCTAGTTGAGTCATAATATTGTCAACGTTAAAGCTACCCGGCGCTTGACGCTGTGGAAAATCTGTGAATGTTTTCATGAAATCTGTAGCCAGAACAGCCGCCGCGCTAAGCGCATACATGCGTTTTGTCGACCATCCTCCCCAGCCGATGGATTCATGCATTGCGCGCTCAAACGGATCCGCTCGCAGATCGACTAAAGACGGCCATCCAAGCTCCGTATAAGGATTTTTCCAGACATCAAATCCATGCGCTTCCTGGATCATGAAATGTACCTTATAGTCATTATGCCTTACAGCTGCGAGTTTACCGACATCGGTAAAGTAGTAAATTTCTTTTCTTGGTCCGGCACCTTCGCCACCGCTCTTGAAATAGTCTAACATGTTGTAGCCATCAAGATGGACCTTGAATTTCTTGTCTCCGGCTTTATATCCTTTCAACAAGTCCTCTTTGACTGTATCAACACCTGCAGCAGCCAGTAGTGTCGGCAGCCAATCCATGTGAGAGACGATACCATTGACCACTTTACCGGCTGGAATCTTTCCAGGCCAGCGAACGACTGCTGGAACTCTGAAACCACCTTCCCAAGTTGTTGCCTTTTCACCGTGAAACGGAGTGGTACCACCATCAGGCCAGGTAAAAACTTCTGCGCCATTGTCCGTGGAGTAGATTACAATAGTTTCTTCTGTGATCTTGAGATCGTCGAGAAGCGCCAGCAACTCGCCCACATGTCCGTCATGTTCGACCATGCCATCTGGATAAAGGCCGTGTCCTGTCGCGCCCTGCGACTCTTTTTTGAGATGTGTAAAAACATGCATCCGAGTTGCGTTGAACCAGACAAAAAACGGCTTTTCGTCTTTATTCGCACGAGTTATGAAATCTTTTGTTGCATCAAGGAATTCACCGTCGACGGTTTCCATGCGCTTAGCTGTCAGCGGCCCGGTATCTTCGCACAGCTGCTTGCCCCAGGCCCCGAACCGCGGATCTTTTTTCGGATTTTCATTGGTCGTGGCCCGGCACTTGAACACACCTCGAGGAGCGATTCTATCGCGCATTTCGCCTTTTGGAAAATCTGGCAATTCCGGTTCTTCTTCAATGTTTAGATGATAAAGGTTGCCGTAGAATTCATCAAAGCCATGAACAGTCGGAAAGAATTCGTTCCGATCACCAAGATGGTTTTTACCAAATTGACCAGTTACGTAGCCAAGTGGTTTAAGCATATCAGCAATTGTGGGATCTTCTTTCTGAAGGCCTTGCGCAGCACCAGGCATACCGACTTTTGTTAAACCAGTTCGAACGGGATGCTGGCCGGTTATAAAAGCTGAGCGTCCGGCAGTACAGCTCTGCTCACCGTAGTAATCGGTAAAGCTCAGTCCTTCATTGGCAATTCGATCGATGTTCGGAGTTTTATACCCCATCATACCTCGATTGTTGTGGCTTACATTCCAATAGCCAACATCGTCACCCCAGATGACCAGGATGTTGGGTTTTTTCGCCGCCAAAGCAGCCGGAGCAGCCATGCAGATGGCTATTAACATAACCATAGTTATTGTCATTGCTCTTTGGGTCATTTTTGAACCTCCTTGTGTTTTGGTATTCAAACAATATTATTACTATTCTATATATTTGTAAGCATGCCACTAGTCAGCGAGTTTACAGATCCGCCTGTAAAGATGGATATAGTCTATTAAAAAGCGGCGAAGCCGCGCCCCATAAATTCACGCAGTGAATTTATCTGGGGAACAGGAACTGGAATGTCCAGTTCAAAGACCAGTCAGGGGCACCCTGTGGTTTTTCAACATTGTAATAGGCTTCCAGTTTGGTATTCATTTTCTGCCCGGCGATTTCAAACATCTTACCCGCGCCACCGCCCAATGGTATGGTCCAGCGGTTATCGGAATCCGCCTGCCAGTTCGCGGTAATGATCATATCCGTAATCAGATACCAGCCCTTATCAAGATTGTAATTTATGAATGGTTCCATGAGCAGTTGACTGACGCTTTTGCGGTTGGCATCACCCGCGAAATCCCAGAGCTGACGACCAAGCAGACCGACTGTCCAGGGTTTGGGCTGGATCAGGATGACGGCTGTGGGCCCGGCGCTCCATTTCCCGGAGCCCAACTGGTCGTCGGTGGCGGTATCCATCATCAGGGATGGGCCGACACCCCAGATTATTTTTCCGGGCTCGGCCGGAGAAACGTATAGTGAGTAGTTGATGTCCCCCAGTCCGGAGGCACCGTCACCGGGGACCGGATTCGGAATCTCTGGTGTTCCCGTGACAGTGCCGTCCAAGTCAACAAGAGGTGCTATCACACGATTGATCAGGTTCCAGTCACCAACCGTTACCGGAATCACCGGCTGCACGTTCAGGAAAGTAGCTTCGCCGTTGTCAGCCCCATAATCAAAGGTAAACTTGAAGGGCAGGCTGTACATGGCCCCCACCGGGTTTTGCGTCTTTGCGGCGAGGTCCTCACCGCCTTTGGCCTGATCTGGTGCTGCCTTTTCGGCGGTCTGGGCGAGGGCTGTCCCGGCAATGAACCAGAAAACGATAAACAAAATGATAATTTTACTGTGCATACGGTTATCCTTAGTGCCTGCAGTGATTAATGGCGTCATTAAAATCAGGTCCTTTCAATCCAATTGCTCCGACCGCGATACAAGCAGGGCATCTTCAATCTCAGCTTCAAGGGCCTGGATAAGATTGCGGTACTCATTAACTCTGGTTTCGGCTTCAGGTTCATTGGACCGAATCCAGTGGCTATAGGCTTTGATGCATTCTCCATAATCTTCACATATGGTATAAAATTCGGAATCTTCCGCCGTGAGAATGGCAATGGCATCGCTCTGGTCCGGAAATCGTTCTCGAATGTGATGCGTAATGTCACCCATAATGTATTAAAAAGTGGGCCTTTTTTCGGCTATCAGCAGTTGCATCTCAGCCAATTATTTGGTAATTTGCGGGAACAATAAATAATTACCCGTTTTTAATGGATTTAAACAAGTAGGTTACTGTTACGTACCTGTAACAATATGTTTTGCAGATAGGCTTTGTTGTAATGACAGACACCAGCAGTCCCACGCCCGCAGCCATCAGAAGCCAGACGAAGCGAATCCTTAACAGCACCCGGTTCAAGGGATCGGAAAAACAGAAAGGCTTCCTGAATTTTGTCGTGGCCGAGGCTCTGGCCGGCAGAGGCGCACAGCTCAAAGGATATACCGTCGCACTGGCTGTTTATGGACGTAAAGAGGGCTTTGATCCCCAGGTCGACCCCATCGTGCGGGTGGAGGCCGGCCGGCTCCGCCGGGCCCTGGAGTACTATTACCTGACAGATGGGAAAACCGACCCCATCCGGATAGAGATTCCAAAAGGCGCGTATGTGCCAACCTTTCAATCACTGCAGACACCACTTCCTGAACCTGATGCGCTTGCCCAGAAACCAGAAATCCGCAGGTTAAACACGGAACCCTCCCTGGCAGTCCTGCCGCTGGAAAATTTGACCGGCAATGCAGAACAGGACTACTTTGCCGACGGCCTGACGGAAGAATTAACCGCTGAACTGGCCCGTTACCAGGAGTTCCAAGTCATCGCGTCCCAGTCAACCATGCGTTTTAAAAGTCAAAAGATTGATCCCCAAAAGGTCGGTTGTGACCTTGACGTACGGTTTCTGCTGGCGGGCAACATCCGCAAGGATTTGAAAACGGTTAAGATTGCCATCCGTTTAATAGACACTTCGACCGCCGCGCAGATCTGGGGGAATCATTATAAACGTGAACTTACACCGACTAATTTGATTGTGCTGCAGGAGGAAATTGCGCATAGCGTTGTTGGCACCGTGGCCGATCAATACGGGCTGATAACTCGCCGCCTGTCGAAAGAATCCCGCAAAAAGGCCCCAGTCGACCTGAACGCTTATGATGCAATCTTGCGCTTTTACCACTACGAAACTATATTGACCCCGGATGCATTCCAAAAAGCGCTGGCCGCAATGGAACAGGCTGTTGAAATAGACCCTGAATACGGACTCGCCTGGGCCATGCTCGGCCACCTGCATGCGGACAATCATGCCCTGGGGTTTTGCGAGATTGAAGCCCCTTTGGAAAAAGCGCTGGCGTTTGCCCAGAAAGGCGTGGCCCTGGAGCCCGATAACCAGTTTGCCCAGGATGCCCTCACCCTCGTACATTTTCATCGCGGCGACAAGGCCTCATTTCTTAAACACGCTGAAGAAACCATCGCCCTTAACCCGAACGCACCTTACATTGTCGGTGTCGCCGGCTGGCATACGGCCCTTTACGGCGAGTGGGACCGCGGCCTGGCCCTGATGAAAAAGGGAATGAAACTCAACCCGTACTACCCCACCTGGTTCCATCTTGCGCCCTGCATAGACTACTACCGCCGGGGTGCGTATGAAAAAGCCTATGCTGAAGCGCTAAAGTTTAATTTTCCTGGACTGTTCTGGGACCCGACGCTGCGGGCCGTCGCGCTCGCCCAAATGGGCAGGAATGGCGAGGCAAAGGCTGCCTTGGCAGAGTTGTTTGCAATTGAACCGGATTTTGCAACTGTCGGAAGAGAACTGATCGGCAACTATGTAAAAGTCGGTGACCTGGTTGATGCGGTCTTAGCCGGGCTGGTAAAGGCAGGGCTGACGGACCTACAGTAAGGAGTACCCAACACGCTATCCTATCTATTTCTCCGCCCAGATTGATTTATAATCAAATTTTCCCAATCTGATAATGTTGTACTTTACAATCTCAAAATTGGGACTCAGGTCAAAGTCCCGGGGAACGATTTGGGAAAAGTGACGCATGACCAGTTTCGACCCATAGGGATCACCGGTCAGATCCTGGTCATCAACTGAATGATCCGGCTGAGCATTTACAAAGAAAATGATTTAAACTTAGCCATTTGTGCGGGTTTTTATAAGCTTTTCAGGCCTGCAGCAGCCTGTAAAAATAACTTGAAACCATCTTCCCATTATGTTAGTCGTGCTGTTGATTTATCAAAAATCCTTCTTTCCAAACGCCAAAAGAATTGAAAGGATCGGACTGCAAATGACTTCGAAAAGCGAGTTGCAACTGGCCCTCCGGCTAACCATTGTTCTAATGGTAGCAGGGTTGTTCTGTTTTGCTGCATTTCCCGTCACCCCCCCGGATAAACCTGTTAGAGTAGCCTATCAAACCAAAGCCGGCAAGGTCATTTTCGACCACGAGACCCACTTGAGTACCGCCGGATATGGTTTGGATTGCGGAGACTGCCACCACCATACCGGTGAAGGTGAAGCTGAGACTGAAGAACTCGGGAACTGCGGCGCCTGTCATGCCAAACCGGAGGAAACGGAACGGGTCAGCCAAACATGCAACGGGTGTCATGATGCTGAAGATTACGACCTCGAGGAAATGACGTCGCGAGTAGACGCCCTACACACCCAGTGTATCTCGTGCCATGAAGATTTTGAGGCAGGACCTGTTGAATGTGCGGCCTGCCATATTATGTAGCCAGGCGGAGAACCTTTCTAACAGCTGCGCCTTTCACCCACAAGCGGCAAACTTATAAAGGCTAAACTATGCTGAAAAGATCATTTGTAGGTTGGTCGAAGCCCAGAATAAAAAACCTGATAACCGGCGACATCCACCGTCCCCCGGAAACAATCGCCGTCCCGCCGACCCTGACGCTCCTGGTTGAAAAACCGGACGTGCCCACGGGACCGCCTTTGGTGATGCCGGGCGAGACGGTCAGAACCGGCCAAAAGCTGGTCCTGTTCGAACAGGCCGACGCCTATGCCACCGCGCCTGTAACCGGCCAGGTTTCCAAGGTCACCACCCGTACCGGCGACTTTGGCAAAACCTATGTCGAGATCCAGCTGGATACTGCCGCCGAGGAACAGGCCGATGACGGCTTTGCCGTGGCCTGCGACGCACCCAGCCTTGAAACCCTGGCCGGATTTCTGGCCAATGTCCCCGGAAGCCCCGACTTTGCCAAGCTTTCCGACCCGGAAAAGCCAATCTCCAAAATCGTGGTCAACGGCACAGATCCGGACCTGCTGGCAGCCACCCGTCAGTACCAGGTCAAAAATCAGGCCAACGATATCCATCACGGGGTGGACATCCTCAAAAACGTAACCGGCATTAAGGATGCCGTGATCTGCCTGACCCAGGATGTTGTCCAGAACATCGGGCACCTGGGGGTTGAACCGGTGGGGGTCAATAACGAGTACCCCGGCACCCTGCCCCTGATGATCATGAAAGATTCGCTGGATATGGAAGTCCCCGCGGGCAGCACCTGCGAAGACCTGGGGGTCTTTTTTATCAGCTCTGAAGCCGTCGTTTCCATTGGTCGGGCCTTCGCGCAGCAGGCGATCCCCACCCAAAAGACTATCACCGTTATCGATAAGTCCGGCAATATCCGGCTGTATACCGCCACGGTCGGGACCCCCCTGGCAGCCGTTTTCGATGCCGCCGGGATTGTCCTCGAGGAAGGTGACCGTATTATCTCAGGTGGCCCCATGACCGGTAACGCCATCTATTCCGCCGAATTCCCGGTTATGCCGGACACGGATGCCATCATGGTCCAGGGCAGTGCGGATATTCCGCTGACCTCAGATTACCCCTGTATCAACTGCGGCGACTGCATCCCCGTTTGCCCGGCCAGGATACAGGTAAATATGCTGGTCCGTTTCCTGGAAGCCGGCCAGTATCAGGATGCGGTTGACCTCTATGACCTCCAGTCCTGCGTTGAATGTGGTTTATGCAGTTTTGTGTGTCCCTCAAAAATCCCTATTTTTCAGTACATTAAGCTGGCAAAATATGAACTGGCCCGGCTTGAATCCGCGGAGGCTGCTAATGAGTAATCAGAAGAAATTGATCGTCTCCCACGCCCCGTTCTGGCACAATGGGAGCAATGTGACCGAACGCAGTTATGCCACCTTGCTGGCCTTAATGCCGGCGGTTATCTGCGGGATCCTGCAGTATGGTATGCCGGCCATAGCCGTGGTCTGTTTTTCCGTTTCCACAGCCATGGGCTGGGAGTGGCTGATGAACCGCGCCATGAAACAGCGCGCCACCATCGGTGATGGCAATGCCGCCGTGATCGGCCTGCTGATGGCCATGCTGCTGCCGGCTACGGTTCCCTGGTGGGTGGTGTTGGTCGCCACGTTCATCGCAGTGGTGTTGGGCAAGATTATCTTCGGAGGCATCGGGGCCAACTCTTTCAACCCGGCCGTCATGTCCATGGCCATCCTGTCCGTGTCCTGGAAAGTGCTGCTGGACTTCGATACTGCCCTGGTCCATTACAACTTCGATTACAATATGATCTATCCACTGGGAGCCCTGAAAGCCTTCGGCGTTTCCGGGATTGAGTCTTACAGCTACTGGGACCTATTGATGGGCCGTCAGGCCGGCGGACTCGGGTCAACTTTCGGGCTCGGCCTGATCGCGGGAGGCCTTTACCTGATCGTCCGCGGGTTCATCCGCTGGCAGATTGCCGGGAGTTTCCTGGCCGGCATCACCGTCACCGCCCTGCTGTTCAACATGTCGGATCCCGCCAAATATGCCGACCCGATTTTTCACCTGATTACGGGCTATACCCTGATCGGAGCGTTTTTTCTGGCCACCGAGGATGCCTCTTCACCCGTCAACCCGATCCCCATGCTGATCTACGGCGCCGGTGCCGGCATTCTCACCATGCTGATCCGCAACATCGGGAACTATCCCGACGGGGTCATGCTGGCCATCCTGCTCATGAACGCCATCAATCCGCTCCTGGATAGAATCAGAC
>CAZWPX010000036.1:0-51907 GCA_964636125.1 uncultured Desulfobacterales bacterium
TGGGCCGAAACCCGCAGCATAACCAAACTGGCAACATAACGACCATTAGTGCTCGCCCTCACTAAAAGTTATTACGCACAGATTATCTGATATAGTTCACGTCTTTTTTAGGCCCATTAAATCAAGATAAAATTTAAATGGTCGGGTAGGTTGGGCTATCATTTTTTACTGATGGATTAAGACTTTTGATGGGTAGCCAGAGAATTGTGACGGTATTTATGACGGTACTTTCTAAAATAATATATAAAAAAAATAAAAACAGATCCTTAGTATCTATATTAGATTCCCTGAACCCCAATCCAACTTAGTCCAACTAAGTGCAAAAGGTCCTGAGCAAACGGGGCCTTTTTTGTTTGCATAGTCCGATACAGTCCAATAAAATCCATTGACATCCAGGGTAGTAGGGTAACTTTTTAATATAAGTTACCCCAGTCGAGAATTGTTACCCCCCAATTCAATGGAGGATTATCGCCTTTGTGAGTAAGCGTATCTAAACAGCAGACCGCGACTGAGCATTTTGGTTGCCTCCAGCTTTATTTTTTTTGTAATGCCTTACCTGACTGTTATCGCGCCATTGTGTGCTCGCAGGTAGAGGAGACCATTGCCCGTTCCCATTTTGCCCCTGAAATTCGTTTTATCGACTCTACCGGTTACGGTAACCGGTTGGAAGACCTCAATTGAGCCGTTATGGGTCGATGCGTTTAGTTCGGCTGACAGTTCACCTGGAGTTGTGACTTCAATGCTTCCATTATGGGCGCTGAAATCCAAACTGGTGGTTGCAGGCAACTGAATCTTATAATCAATACTAAAATAGCGCTGCTCCAACCACTCCGGCTTATCAACGACGGCAACAAGCCGGTCACCACTGTATTCAAGTTTTATCTGTATATGATCAGTCACTTTCTCGGCATCCTGGACCGTCGGTCCTCTACCTGTGATTGTCGCCGTTACCTCACACCCGCCAATTTCATTACGGCTTGCGCGAATGGATCCATTGTGCGTACCGGCCTCAAAATGCTTGTTTGATTCCAATGGTTTCAAAAGGTGAACCGTTTTCCGAAATTTTTCGTTTACTTCGCAGCCGGCTGCTGAAAGTGAAACCCCGAGTATGAAAACCATCAACCACACACCATTTTTTTTACGACTATGTCTCTCTTTCATCTTGCCCCCCCCCTTTTACTTGGCCAAAATCTCCCCTTTGCTATGTTTTTTTCCGACGAACATGGGTACCTCAAAACCCCTTATTCAATAAAACCGAAATCGAACCGTTCTTTTTTTTCTCATATAGTAAAATGTCATCCAGGCCATCCCGGTTAAGATCAACGATATGCACAAAACGACAAGTCAGGATGTCGGCCTGGTGATATAGATTCGAATAGATCCCTTTACCTTGAGGCGTTCGGTAGATTCGTAATTTTCCATCATTGGCAACCAAAAGGTCTGGACTTCCATCCCCGTTAAAGTCACCTTCCACACTTGGCCAGATGCCGTTGAACTTGATGCCATGCGTCAAATCCAACTTGTATTCCGTCTCGGTATGGAAATCAGGTTCGCTGGAAAAAGTCTGGTTGCGCTGCAGCAAGTAAACCGATGTATGAATATCCACCTGTTTGGAAATTAAATTTTTGACTGTGTTCCAAAAGCCTAAACGGATGTAGGAAAACATTAGATCCTGCAGAGCATCTCCATTAAGATCAGTCAGGCAGACTCCGCTCGTAATCCCTTTAAAGGTCAGGGTTTGATTCGGCTGGTTTAAAAATGGCTTATCCGCTACCCTTTGATTGAGAAAGATAGAAACGTCTACTTTTCTCTCCAGAAAACTGCCGGTGCCGTGGGAGAAGAGGAGGACCATATCTGCGAATCCGTCGTTGTTGATATCGGCCGGGATCGTTTGCAAGGAGAAGTTCCAATCGGGCTGCTTTCCCCTCGGGCGGCCCGGGAGGTGGATAGGGGCTGCGGGTTCTCGAGAAAAATGTCCATCCGCACCCTGCAGATAGATATAAATGGACTCTTCTTTTGTGAGCAGCAGATCTTTGCGGCCGTCCCCATTGAAATCCTGAGTGGCTATTCTGGGGAACCGATAATCCAAGCGGAGGGAATAGCTCCTCATGATGCCATCATCCTCACGGTCACTCTGCAGGAATGTACGGGGCACGATAGAAACCTGTTCGGCCAGATTCCAATGGCCGGCCGCGTTCAGGTTGAAAAACTTGAACACCCCGAATTGCGGTACCATGAGCATCTTCTGGCCATCCTGATGCCAATCGGCCAGTAGTCCTGATCTTGGCAGGGAACCTGCTGCCGGAAAGACAGCGGCAGTCGGGACCTTCAATAGCGTGCGCGATTGAATTAAAAAATGGTCGCGCGCTTCCCGGGCGTAGTATCGAATGCCACCGGAAGTGACAAAAAAGATTTCTTTCCCTGGTGAGGGGGCAACATCACCCACCTCAAATATGGCGGCATCGCGGTCGACCTCCCATCGCTGCAGGGGCGATGATCCATATTTTAAGGTTTCATCGGCACTGAAAATTGATATCCAGCGTTTTTCTGATGGATAGATACCGGTTTTGCTGACCACAATGATTTCAACCGGGCCTTTTTCATCTAAGTCGGCAGGAATTACGCTAAGAG
Source organism: uncultured Desulfobacterales bacterium (assembly GCA_964636125.1). GTDB lineage: Bacteria > Desulfobacterota > Desulfobacteria > Desulfobacterales > CAJINA01 > CAJINA01. The sequence goes on from CAZWPX010000036.1 coordinate 2,632, forward strand.
TTTTCCCGTGCAGGATAAAAGATTGCGATGCGAAACGCTCCTCACACGCACCCGGTTGGGTATAACCCCAGGTAACCACTGCAAGGAGACACAGCAACAGCATGCGGCGTATCGATCTGTCGGGTTGTTTCCAATATGTTGCAGTACCCATGCCGACTCCTTGCAAATCGTTTACTTATTGCCTACCCGGTAAACGGTGATGGGTTGTGGGATATTTTGAACATATCGTTCTCCCAGGTTGTAGAAAGCCAGGTCCAGCCTGGAGACACCTTTTCCTCGAAATTTGAGATTCTTGATGTTGCCTTTGTCTCCGTGGATGGCCGTCACTCCTTCAGATTCAATCGCGAGGTCCTCCAGGCCAAAACCGGTTATTGCAATATCCGCCACACCTTTGGTTCGAAGCGATTGAATCGTGGGGATGCTCATCTCAAGGCGCAGTTTGCGTTCATCTTTTACCTGTCTGGGCATATGCAGTTCGATATAATTGCCATAGCGGTCCACTGAAAGCACGGATAGAAGGTCTTCAGGCCCCTTAACATCGATTGAGACCTCATCCGCCCGGATCACCCTGACTTTCCAATTCCCTTTTAAATCAATGCCGTTGAAATCCGTTATTTTTATCTCTCTCTGGTCCTGAACGGATTTTTTTAGCGAGCTGCCCCCATGGGTAGGAGAAGGCTCTATAGAGAGCCTGATGACGATTAAAACGATAATACAGCCAGTTAAAATTCCGACCAATGCCCCTATTAAGATTTTATTGCTGGTCTTCATTCTCCTTTCTCCTGATAGTCATTATAAAGAGCGTAGAATTCTTCGAAATCCATATCGAGCAATTTGAGCGTCCTGCAGAGTTGTGGCAGCTCATTACGGATAAAGTTGGATCTGAAAAGCTTTTGGGTAATTCGAAGGCCATCAGGAGACACGAAGTACCCGATACCCCGTTTATTGAAAATGATCCCCTGATCCTGCAAAAAAGCGTAAGCCCGCATCACGGTATTCGGATTTACCTCCATGGTAACAGCCAACTCACGAACCGATGGAATCCGGTTGTTTTCAGCCCACTCCTTTAACAAGATCCGCTCACACATAAGGTTGGCAATCTGCAGGTAAATGGCATCTTTTTTCTGGAATTCCATACTACAGCTCCGTCTCCTTGTGCCGGAAGAAGCAGATTGTCCATGAAACGGCCGGAACAACCAGCCAGAAAAAGACTTTAACAACAGTCATTACAGCCTGACCGAATGGCGTAAGATCCTCATTTTCCCAGCTGTAAAACAGGTTGCGAACATCCATACTGGACACCTGTCCCTCCAAAATGAGCCATGTTGCGGCTGCAACACATAGCCCCAGACAAAGAGAGGCGCCGAGCATGACAAGGATCGATTTGCTCATCGCATGCTTTTTAAAATAGACGGCCCCGATTAAAAAAGGTGCCTGGATGCTGATAAACGTAAGTGCGCCGTATAAAAGCACCGGGTCAAAGGGATTGAGTAGAAGATGGCGACGGTCTAAAAACACCGTGTTCAGCCCTTCGGAAACAAGGGCGAACAGCATGTAGAACAACAGGCTTCCAACCCAGTAGATTACGCTGGCCAGCAAAATTCGCGAAGCGGTTTTATCCAGGTTGGAGGCTGGCAGAAGCAACCAGGCATAGCCTTTTACAGGATCATGGAGCTCAGTGAAGGTGCGGCCGGTTAAAAAGAGTCCCGCCGCGAAAAATATGAACAGGTAAAGATTCCGGTGGAAATGCGCGCCCAAATCGCCATAGGCATCCAGAAAGGAGACCAAGACAAGGATACCCCCCAGCGCCGCAATGATAACCAGGATGGAAGACTGCTTCAGAACAATAGTGTTTCTTATCAAAAGATAAACTATTTTCGGGTGGATGCATTTTTCAGCTTGCATGGATTGGTTCCTTTTCAAATATAGCCTTTACTTTATTCCGGTTATTCACCACTGTGTTAAACAGGGTCTCCAGGTCCACAAACTCATCATCACCACCTGAATTCTTTAATACAGCTTTATATCCGTCGAGCTTTTTTTCGCTGTACAGCACATCATCGGATTGAGGCAGGGAAGCCAGGGTTGCAACCCGTAAATGCCGCGAAATCTCTTCTATGGAGTGATTGAAGATGATCTTTCCCTGATCCAGAATGACCACCGGATCAATCAGGGCTTCAAGATCGCGTACCTGGTGCGTGGCAATTACAAATAGCCTGTCTTCTGCTAATACGGATGCAAGTATCCGGCGGAGTTGACTTTTGGATGGAATATCCAGTCCATTCGTCGGTTCATCCAGTAGGGTGAGGTGGCAATTGGTAGAAAGCCCAAATGCAATAAGGGATTTTTTCCGCTGCCCGAAAGACAGCTTTTTCAAGTTTGTACCAGCGTCTATCTCGAATTTCTCAAGATAGGAGAAATACTTTTGGAAATCAAAGCGTGGGTAAAACGGAGCAAACAGCCGCCGGTACTTATCTGGCGAAACCGAAGGCATTTTAAATTCCTCCGGAATTAAAAATAGATTTTGAAGAAAGTCGCTTGACCGGTTTGAGGGCGTTTGCCCACTGACTTCGATAGTCCGGCGCCGGGGGAACAATAAATCCGATATTATTTTTAACAGACTGGTTTTACCGGCCCCGTTTTTGCCCAGTAGGCCGCAAATCCCGCCACTCGAAAGGGAAAAGACGAGTTGGGAGAACAGCTGCTTCGAACCATATGAGAAAGACAGATCTTGTATTGAAATCATATATGTTCTCCAAGTAGTGTGTTAGTTGAATAGTGCACTCGTAATGTAAATCACATATTTCCAGGTGTCAAACATTTTTTTATTATTGAGACCCGATGAAATACATATGAGTGCCACTTTAGGTAATTTTGCAAACCATAATTAAATTTGCATACTACTTGCGACTATCACAGATCAGCTAAAGCTGTATGAATACTTTTGCCAACTATGCGCGCTTCTTAAAAATTCAAAATCATACCGGAATGGGCCCGGTATTATTCAGTTTGGTTTGAAATCGGGTATCGGAGGGTCGCTCTATATTGTGGTTTGCCTGAACAGCGCTCAAATACAGATATGCTTTCTATTTTCCTGTTTGAAAAAATTAAATATAATCAACATATTAAATCCAAAATGCCTAACTTGTATAGGTACAAGTTGTGACCTTTTTGGTCCTTGCTTTTTGACGGACTTTGTGGCTATAAGTGCTTTCCGTCCTGTTCGACTTTATCAGAGTCGAAGCAAGTCTTTTTCGAAGCAATTTGCTTTATATGTTCTTAAAATTAGAGATTCTGTTTATCAAGTTTGCACCTCTTTCTTGCGGCTACCGGATTCAGAGTTACAATTATCGTTTACTTTATGCTCTCACAAATTGAGTGGAAAAATTGAGGTCAACGAAGGATACAGACAGCTTGAGTTGCTTCGTCCCTTAAAGAACAACAAAACAAAATTCTGGCCATAGGAAAGGGCTAAATATCCTGAGCAAAATTGTAAAGCACGTAAAAACCCCAGGGAACTTTTGGGACAAAAATACAAACATTCATGAATGAACAAACACGATCAATAAAAATGGAGGAGTTACCATGAGAACCAGAACCGGATCAAATTTTCAGGGAGCCCTGTTTATGGGCACCATTTTACTATTAATCGTTGTCTTTCCCGCAACCCTGCTGGCGGAGTCTGTCAATCTGCCCAAAACCGGGCAGGCCAAGTGCTATCACCAGGATGGGTATGAAATTGACTGTGCGGATACCCGCCAGGACGGTGACATCCAGGCCGGCGTGGCCTGGCCCGACCCGCGTTTTACCGACAATGGCGACGGGACCCTTACGGATCACCTCACGGGCTTGATGTGGCTCAAGGACGCGGAATGCGTGGGGCAGAACGTAAATTGGCAGACGGCCCTGGACAACGTGGCGGCTTTCAACCAGGATCCGGCAGGGGCCAACTGCTACCAGTACAACTACCAGGCCCTGTCTTATGCCGACTGGCGGCTACCCAATATCAACGAACTTGAAAGCCTGGTCCACGCGGGCATGCCCGATCAGGCAGCTTGGCTGGCCAGTGGGGGGTTTTATAATGTGCTCCAGAACGATTGGGCTGCCTACCTCTGGTCATCCACCACTAAAATCAACGCTCCACATAGTGCTTGGATCTTGAGCGTTAGCAATGGCTCTATCATTACGTATGCTAAGACTAATGGTGGGGATGGGTATTTTCACCCGTGTGTACTAGTCGTCAGGTCTGCGGAGTAGCTCACTCCATTAAACGGATTATGCTGTCGCTTTTATCTACGATGAGGACCCGAAAATGAAAAAGGTTCGCGCCATCGCTCTTGTTTCTATAGTCGCCCTGATTTCCGCTTTGACCATGACGGCCGCAGCATCCGTGCCGGTCATCTCCACCGGCCAGACCGCCTGCTATGATACTACCGGTCACCTGGCCAACTGCATCGCTTCCGGCCAGGACGGGGAGCACCAGGTGGGGGTACCCCTTCCGGACCCGCGGTTCACCGATCACCGCGACGGGACTGTGACCGACAACCTGACCGGCCTGATGTGGATGAAGAGCGCGGCCCTGACCGGTGCGCCCGTTACCTGGCAGGCGGCCCTGGACCTGGCGACCGACCTCAATGCAAATCCGGACGATTACGGCCGTGGCGGCTACTTTTTCAACTACCGGGACTGGCGTTTGCCCAACCGGAACGAGCTCAAAAGCCTGGTGGACTACCGCCAGTCCAACCCGGTCTTGGAAGCCACCCACCCCTTCATGGATGTCCAGGGCTGGTATTGGACTTCCACCTCTGCCGATTCCGGTTTTAGAGGCGGGTTCGACTATGCCTGGGGCGTTTCGTTCGCCGACGGCAGCATCACGATGGCCGCCAAAGCGGGCCGGCATCACGCCTGGTTCGTGCGGGCCGGCAATAGCAACCAAACCCCGCAGGCGATGATTTCCACGTCGCCGGAAGCCAAGAACTTCGGGGCGGCGGTCGTGGGCGGCGATGCGCTTGCCACGCCCGTCAAGGTCTTCAACATCGGCGACGCCGACCTGACGATCGGGACGGTCGCGCTGAGCGGTACGCACAGTATCGATTTCAGCCTTACGAATGACACCTGCTCGAGCAGTATGGTTGCCGCGGGTGGCACCTGCACCTTTACCCTCGAATTCAGCCCGCTCTCGGAAGGCGACAAGAGCGCCGCCATTGCGATTCCAAGCAACGATCCGGACATCCCGAGCGCCGAAATTTCCCTCACCGGCATTGGCGGCGATTCGTCGGCGCCTGCCGAGGTCTGGACCAGCGGCCAGACGGTCTGTTGGGACTATGTGGAAGATGTCCTCACCGTGGTGCCCTGCACGGGTACCGGCCAGGACGGGGAGAGCACCGCCGGTGCGGCCTTCCCTGACCAGCGCTTTACAGATAACGGCGACGGCTCGGTGACCGACACCCTCACCGGTCTGGTTTGGCTGAAGAGTGCCGCCTGCGTCGATGCGGTCAACTGGCAGGGGGCCTTGGACTTTGTCAAAGACCTCAACGGCAACCCGACGGCTTACGACTGCGGCGGTTACAACCGTGTGTGGCGGGACTGGCGCCTGCCCAACCGGAAAGAGCTTCTCACCCTGGTGGACCGCTCCCGGTCTGGTGCGTTAGCGCAATCCAATGCGGCCCTGCCGGCGGGACATCCGTTTATCGGCATGCTCGGCGAAGCTTACTGGACCTCCACGACCCAGCCCGGAAACCCGGACGCTACCTGGCAGGTCAATATGTATGACGGTGCCGTTACCCCGGCGAACAAATCCGCGGAATTACGAGTTTGGGCTGTCCGGGTGGGCAACTCTGAGATCATCAACGGCCCCAACCTGGAGATCCTGCCGCCGACCTGGAATTTCGAGTCAGTGGATGTCAATGACAGTTCAGCGGCCAAAACCATCGAACTGCGCAACACCGGTATCGAAAACCTGACCATCAGCTCCATGGCCCTGGTCGGCGATAATGCCGCAATGTTCGCTGTTTCCAGCAACACATGTGCCGGGGTGACCCTGGCGCCTTACGAGTACTGTGAATTTGATGTCACCTTTGTTCCGACGGAAGAGGGCGACCACGTCGCCACGGTGGACATTAGCTCCAACGACTGGAACACGGCCCTGAAGCAACTGGACTTGCTGGGTACCACCTACACCCAGGTGACCCCATCGGCCGTGTGGAAAACCGGCCAGACCGCTTGTTACGATGCCTCCGGCCACCTCACCAATTGCAGCGAGACCGGCCAGGACGGGGAGATCGGGTTTGGCACCCTGTGGCCCGATCCACGCTTCACCGACAATCGTGACGGGACCGTCACAGATCACCTCACCGGTTTGATGTGGCTCAAGAGTGCCAACTTCCCTAGTGCAAAACTCAACTGGCAGGCGGCTCTTGACCTGGCCGCGGATCTGAACACCAATCCGGACAACCACGGCCGCGGGGGCTACATAGCCAACTACCGCGACTGGCGTCTGCCCAACCGCAAGGAACTGTTGACCCTGATCGACCGCTCCGCAAGCAGCCCGGCCCTCCCTTCCGGGCACTTGTTCCTGGACGTGAGCAACGCGTCCTACTGGACCGGTACGTCCGTAGCAAACGGTGATGCCTCCGACAACGCCTGGGGGGTTTCCTTTTCTGATGGCAGCGTTTCGCATCTGGGCAAATACACCGAGCACTTTTTCCTGGCTGTCCGCCAGGGTCGGACTACCGCACCGGATATCCCGGTGATTTCGGTGTATCCGGAATCCATCCGCTTTGAGGCCACGGCAGCCGGTAGCAGTTCGGCGGCCCGGGTTTTCACAGTTACCAACCAGGGCACTGCAGACCTCATAATCGGCGAGATCACTGCCAACGGGCAGTACGCCGCCCGCTTCGCGGTGAGTAGTAACACCTGCAGCAGCCAGACCCTGGCCCCGGCCGGGACCTGTACCTTTGACCTGACTTTCTCTTCGGATGTGGAAGGAGTGACGACCGCCACACTGGAAATTAACACCAACGATCCGGACATCCCGGTGAAAACCCTCCCCTTGTTCGGAGCGACCGCCCCCTACGACCAACCCTATGCCGTGCCGCAGACCGGTCAGACGCTCTGTTTCAATGCAGCAGGCACCCTCATCGACTGCCCGGACACCGGCCAGGACGGGGCGAGCACCGCCGGGACGGCCCTGCCCGATCCGCGCTTTATCGACAACAGCGACGGCACGGTCACCGACAACCTCACCGGTTTCATGTGGCTTAAGAGCGCCCTTTGCACCGGAAGTACCCTCAACTGGCAGGCCGCCCTCGACATGGTTGCCGGCCTGAATCAGGACCCGGCTACTTTTACCTGCGGCGACTACTCGAAAACCTACACAGACTGGCGCCTTCCCAACCGCCGGGAACTTCGCAGCCTGGTGGACTATGCCCGCTCCTCGCCGGCTCTGTCCACCGGCCACCCTTTCAGTAACGTCCAGAACAATTACTACTGGTCGTCCACCACCGATGCTACCAATTTCGACAACGCCTGGGCGGTTTCCCTGGGAGATGGCAGTTTGAGCGGCAGTGCGAAAAGCGGGTTGAATTATTTCTTTCCGGTCCGTGCTGGCACCCTTCTCCCGAAAACACCGGCCATTCAGGTCACACCCGAATCGGCCGATTTTGGCGTCCTGCTGGTGGGACACATTTCCGGCCAGCGGCGTTTCGTGGTAACCAATACAGGGCCTGCGCCCCTTGCAGTCAACAGCATCGGCACTGTTGGCGCGGATGCCGGGATGTTTTCCATCACCCGCAATCGCTGCAGTGTGGTAAGCCTTTCGCCAGGCGCTGCCTGCACCTTTGATATCAAGTTCAAGCCGATCTCGGAAGGGCCCAAGGGGGCCCTCGTGGTGGTGGCTTCCAACGATCCCCTCCGACCGAATGTTACCTTGCCGCTGAAGGGCGGCACCGACGCGAGGGCTGTGGACGGGCACGTCTACAGCACCGGCCAGACCGCCTGTTACAACACCGCCGGCCACCTGGTCGACTGCACGACCAACAGCGGCCAGGACGGCGGCAGTATGACCGGCGTCGCCTGGCCTGAGCCGCGCTTTATCGACCGCCAGGACGGTACGGTCGAAGACAAGCTCACCGGCCTGATCTGGCACAAGAGCGGCGGGCTCACCGGGGAAGCTATGAACTGGCAGGCGGCTTTCGACCTGATTAAAGACCTCAATGCCAACCCTGACAGTTACGGCCGCGGCGGGTACTTCAAGAACTTCGCTGACTGGCGTCTGCCCAACCGCAAGGAACTCCTCAGCCTGATCGACTACGCCCAAAGTTCTCCGGCCCTGCCGGTAGACGCCCCTTTTGTCGATCTGACCCATACGGGCTACTGGTCGTCAACTACTGCCGCTAACTCGACAACCTCGGCATGGAGCGTCTCAATGGCAGACGGCAGCGTTTCGACCAGTGGAAAAACGGCAGCCCTCCACGTCTTGCCGGTTAGAAGCGGCATCACCGAGGCAACACCCCAGGCGGTCATCTTCACTTCGCCGGAAACGAAGAACTTCGGGTACACCACCCAGGGCGACACCTCAAGCCCGGCAACGGTAATCGTCAACAACCTGGGCACCGCCGACCTGGCCATGGGCGCGATCACCGTGACCGGACCGAATGCGGCCGACTTTAGCATTGTCGGGGACGGCTGCTCCAACCTGGCGCTCTTCCCTGGGGGATTTTGCTACCTTGAAGTCGTTTTCGCCCCGGCGGCCAGTGGTGCCTGCTCAGCCGCTATTAATATTCCGAGCAATGACCCCGACAATCCCGTGTGGACCCTCCCACTGCGGGGCACCACCGACGCGCTCTCCCCTGCAAAGGTCTGGCAGACCGGACAGAGTGCCTGTTATGACGCAACGGGACACCTCACCGGCTGCCTGCAGTCCGGCCAGGATGGTGGAGGCCGCTACGGCATTGCGTGGCCGGCAGAACGCTTTGTCGACAACGGTGACGGTACTGTCAGCGACATCCTCACCGGCCTCATGTGGGTCAAAGCCTTCAACCTCCCGGACCGGACGGTTACCTGGGGCGGGGCCCTTGATTTCGTGACCCATCTCAACCTGGAAAAACATCTGGACGACCGCCGCGGTGGCTACACGGCCAAGTACCGCGACTGGCGCCTGCCCAACCGGAAAGAACTCATGAGTCTGGTGGACCGGTCAAGCAGTTCACCCGCTCTGCCAGATGGCCATCCTTTCACCGGTGTCTTCAACAGCAACTACTGGTCTGCTACCACCGTGCCCACTACCACTGAAAATGCCCATGACAGTGCCTGGGCGGTTTCTATGGGAGACGGTTCTATTTCCTCTGTTGCTAAATACACCGAAAACCACTTTGTCGCGGTGCGCGCCGGTCTCACCAACGAAACGACCTTCCCGGTGGCAGCGGTGTACCCCGAGGTATACCGATTCCCGATGACGGCGGTGGGTGCGACCTCCACCGTGAAAGCCTTTTCCCTGGTCAATTACGGCACCGCGCCCCTGACGGTAAGTACCGTAACGCTTGCCGGGAATGATAGCGTCGAGTTCGCCCTTCAAGAGAACACCTGCGACGGCCAGGAGCTGGCGGTCCTCGGCAACTGCGGGTTCAAGGTCGTATTTACCCCAACTGGTCCGGGAGAGAAAACCGCTGAAGTTCGTATAAACTCCAATGACCCTGACATTCCGGTCAACGTGGTCTCGCTCTCGGGGAAAACTGATCCCGAAGACTTCCCAGGCAGAATGACCCAGACCGGTCAGCAGTTATGTTATACTTCCGGCGGAGCCGTGACTCCCTGCACCGGTACAGGCCAGGATGGGGCGATACAATCCGGCGCAACAGAGCCGGACCCGCGCTTATCCGATAACGGCAACGGTACCGTCACCGACAACCTCACTGGACTTATGTGGCTGCAGCGCGGTAATTGCTTTGCCTCCGCAAACTGGCAGGCAGCCCTGGATGTGGTTGCAGACCTGAACGCCAATCCTGAAACTTTAACCTGCGGTGATTACAGTGAGGCCTATACGGACTGGCGCCTGCCAAACCGTAAGGAACTGCTGTCGCTTGTGGACAGATCACAACACTCACCTGCGGTTGCAAGTGACGGCGCTATCGTCTCCGCCACGGTTGTAGCCACTTACTGGACCTCCACCACGGATGCAGGGAACTACGATAACGCCTGGACTGTGGCCCTATCCACTGATGGCAGTGTGTCCAGCAGCGCCAAAACCAGTGCGGGCGGTGTCTGGGTTGTAAGAGGCGGGCTGGATGCCCCGGTTTTGGAACCCGGCATTGCCCTGACACCCGGCAGCAAGGATTTCGGTTCCGCCCACGTGGGGCACACCTCCGCATACCAGGTGTTTTCCCTGACCAACAACGGGACTGCGGATCTGACCGTGGGCACGATCCTGGTAACCGCCGGGGACGTCGCCGATTTTGCCATCGGTGATGATCTTTGCGCCGGCATCATCTTGCCGCCATCCGGCACCTGCAGTTTCGAAGCCGCTTTTACACCGGCAGACGCGGGTACCAAAGCGGCCGTGATCTCTGTCTCTTCGGACGATCCTCGCATTCCATTACTCGAAGTCCCGATAAGTGGCTACACGGATGTCCATGCCCCTGACGGTTCGCTGGTCCAGACCGGTCAGACTGCCTGCTGGGATACCTCCGGGCATTTGGCAAACTGCGCTGAATCCGGCCAGGACGGCAGTACCCAGACCGGTATCATGCCTCCGGGTCCACGCTATATTGACCACCAGGACGGCACGGTTACGGACCGGCTCACGACCCTCATGTGGCTCAAGAGCGGACGCATGGCGGACACCACCTTAACCTGGCAGGCGGCCCTCGATTTTGCCGCCGATTTGAACAGCAACCCGGAAATTTACGGCCGCGGCGGGTACTACAAGAGCTACAGCGACTGGCGGCTGCCCAACCGGGCCGAGTTGAAAAGCCACATTCTCTACTCCCAAAGTGCTCCGGCGATTACCCCCGGCCATCCCTTCATGGACCTGGTGAATGGAAATTACTGGACATCTACAACCCATGCCGGCAGCTTGAGCCAGGCCACGGTTGTTTCCACATCGGACGGCAGCATCGGTTACAGCGCTAAAACCAGCCCGAACAATGTCTGGCTGGTCCGGGGCGGTGTGGTGGCCTCAACCGATAACCCGGTGGCTTACGCGTCACCGGAGAAAGCCGGTTTCGGAACCGTGGCAATCGGGGAGAACTCCCCTGTCCGGGATTTTACTGTCTGGAACTATGGCAAATCCGATTTGGTTGTAGGTCAGATAAGCCTGGACGGTGCTGACAGTGACCAGTTTACGGTTGGCAGCGACGGCTGTTCGGGCCTGACGGTGATGGCCTCAGATTGGTGTCGTTTTACGGTGTCGTTTGCACCGGACACAGAGGGTGATAAAACCGTAGCCATTCAGATTCCGTCCAATGACCCGGCCGACCCTGTACTTACCATTCCGGTGACCGGGACGACCTACGCGAAAGAATTCCCTGTCAACGTGGGGGCCACCGGGCAACAGCGTTGTTACGATACGGGCGGCCACCTGGTGAACTGCGACAATTCGGGTCAGGATGCCGGTGAGGCGGCCAGTGCCGCCTGGCCGCAGCCGCGTTTTGTCGACCACGGTGACGGTACCGTCACAGACATTTTCACAGGCTTCATGTGGCTGAAGTGCGCCCAGGCCTTCGGGACCGCCAACTGGCAGGGGGCCCTGGATGCTGTAACCGACCTGAACACCAACCCCGGGAACTACACCTGTGAGAACTACAACCGGGATTATAACGACTGGAAACTGCCCAATCGCAGTGAACTCAAGAGCGTGGTTGACTATTCGCAATCCAGCCCTGCACTGATGGTAGACCATCCATTTGTCGATGCCGGCGGTTCCTACTGGAGCGCCACCACCGTTCGCAATACGGGTGAAAACGACCATGACTGGGCCTGGGGTGTCTCCCTGAATGACGGCAGCGTGTCCCAGCTCTCCAAATACGGATCTTTCTACGCCTGGCCCATGCGGGTCGTCACCAACGGCTCTCCCCTGGTATCCACCGGGAAGGCGGAGCCGGAGACGGCGGATGTCTTCGAACTGCACGGCTACGTGCGGCCGCTGGACACAGCCACGAGTTATCATTTTGAATATGGCCAGAGTGACCAGTATGGTTCCCAGACTGCTGTGGAAGACGCCGGCACCGGGACAACCGCTGTCCATGCCCGGGCCGAGTTAACGGGACTTACTGAAAACACAACCTATCATTACCGGCTGGTTGCGTCCAACAGTGCCGGCACGGTTTATGGAGAAGAGCACACCTTTGCGACAACGCATCAGTCCGGGGCGTTGAGCGTAACGATCACGCCTCCGGAGATCATCAATGCCGGGGCCCGCTGGCGTGTTGACGGCGGTATCTGGCATGAAAGCGGCTACGCGATAGCCGGACTGACCACCGGCAGTCATACCCTGTCGTACAAAGCAATTCCCGGCTGGGCCAAACCGGCTGAGGAGACCGTCACGATCAGTACCGGCCAGCAGACGACAACCAGTGGGACGTATGCGGTGTTCTCTCTGCCGTGGGACATTGAGTACAGCCCGTCGACGTTGACCAATCAGGATGTGGTTGCGACGATCACTGTGAACGGCGGCACCGTCACAAGCGTGGGTGGTGATGCGCGTACATTCACTGGAAATGGCAGCTGGACCTTTACCTTTGAAGATGCCGCCGGCAATATTGGAACGGCAGTTGCCACGGTGGACTGGATTGATAAGACTACCCCGACCGCCACATTTGCCTATTCGGCGACAGATCCAACCAACCAGGATGTGACGGTCACCTTGCAGCCCAGCGAGGCGGTAGTGGTAGCGAACAACGGCAGTTTGACAACCAGAACCTTTACAGAGAACGGTTCGTTCACCTTTGAGTTTGCGGATGCGGCCGGTAATGTCGGCACGGCTACAGCCGCGGTATGGAATATCGACAAAACCGCCCCGACTGTCTCCCAGATTACCTATAGCCCCGCAACGTTAACCAACCAGGACGTCGTTGCAACGATTACGTTGAGCGATGGCACTGTCACAAGTGCCGGCGGGGCCGCGCACACATTTTCTGAAAACGGGAGCTGGACATTTACGTATGCAGATACCGTAGGAAATGCCGGTTCAACGGTGGCCACGGTGAACTGGATAGACAAGGTTGGACCCACAGCCACGGTTGCCTATTCTACGACAGACCCGACCAACCAGGATGTAACGGTTACGCTGCAACCCAGCGAGGCGGTGACTATAACGAACAACGGTAATTCGCCCACCAGGACCTTTACGGAAAATGGATCGTTTACCTTTGAATTTACGGATACGGCCGGCAACACCGGCAGCGCGACGGCGACGGTGGCGAACATTGATAAAATACCACCGTCTGTCTCCGGCATTGCCTACAACCCGGCGACGTTGACCAATCAGGATGTGGTCGCGACGATTACGGTTAACGGCGGCACAGTCACCAGTGCCGGTGGTGCGGCGCATACATTCTCTGAAAACGGGAGCTGGTCATTCGCCTACGCAGATGCTGCCGGAAATTCCGGGACGGCAACTACCACGGTGGATTGGATTGATAAAGTTGTGCCCACAGCCACGGTTGCCTATTCAATAACGGATCCGACAAACCAGGATGTGACCGTCACACTGCAACCCAGTGAAACGGTCACGGTAACGAACAACGGCAATTTGACCACCAGGACCTTTACCGGAAACGGGTCGTTCACCTTTGAGTTTGCAGATGCGGCCGGTAATGCCGGCACGGCAACAGCCACAGTATCGAATATCGACAAGACCGCCCCGACAGTTTCAGGGCTCACCTATAGTCCTGCCACGTTAACCAACCAGGACGTGGTCGCAACGATTACGTTGAGCGACGGCACCGTCACAAGCGCCGGCGGTGTGACGCATACATTTTCCGAGAACGGGAGCTGGACGTATACGTATGCAGATACCGTAGGAAACACCGGTACAACCGTGGCCGCCGTGAACTGGATCGATAAGACTGCCCCAACTGCCGCACTTGTCTATTCTACGACAGATCCGACCAACCAGGATGTGACCGTTACGCTGCAACCCAGCGAAGCGGTGGCGGTAACCAACAACGGCAATTTGAACACCAGGACCTTTACGGAAAACGGATCGTTTACCTTTGAATTTACGGATGCGGCCGGCAACACCGGTACGGCGATAGCCACGGTAGCGAATATTGATAAAACCATACCTACGGTCTCGGATATCACCTATAGTCCTGCGATTCTAACCAACCAGAACGTGGTGGCAACGATCACAATAAGCGATGGTACTGTCACAAGCAGTGGCGGGGCTACCCACACCTTTACTGAGAATGGAAGCTGGACGTTTATGTATGAAGATGCCTTGGGCAATACGGGCACTGCCGTGGCCACCGTGCACTGGATCGACAAGGTGGCACCGACCGGTAATTTAGAGTACTCGACAGCATACCCCACCAACCAGGATGTGGTCGTAACCCTGCAGCCGTATGAGCCGGTGACGGTTACCAATAACGACGGACAACTGATTTATACCTTCTCTGAGAATGGTTCTTTTCTGTTCGAGCTTGTAGATGGGGCCGGAAACAGCGGCTTCGCCCTGGCAACGGTCAACAACATCGACAAGTCGGCTCCGACGGTTGCTTCGATTGACTACGACCCGGCTGTTTTGACCAATCAGGATGTGGTGGCTACGATCACTTTAAGCGACGGCACGGTGACCAGTGCCGGCGGTGCTGCGCATACATTTACTGAAAACGGCAGCTGGATATTTGAGTTTGCAGATGCCCTGGGCAACACCGGTTCGGCTGTTGCGACCGTCGACTGGATCGACAAATCGATTCCGACTGCAATAGTTGATGCTCCCACAGGCGTTGTGCATACCCAAACGGCAAGTATAACTGTCAACGGCACTGGCCTTACCCATTATAAATACAAACTGGATGCGGGAGCCTATAGTTCGGCAATCGCATCCAGTCAGGCCATTGAGCTTACAGGCCTCTCAGAAGGCCCGCATACCCTCTATGTACTTGGCTGCGGTGTCACTGGCAGCTGCCAGTTAGAAACCAGCCCGACTATCGCTACCTGGGATGTGGACATTGTGATCGCCGGTGACATTAATGATGATGGGTCTATCAATCTGTCGGATGCTATTTTGTCACTGCAAGCTTCAGGTAGAATTGAAACACCTGCTGTCAAGAGTGCTGCAGATGTGGACGGTGATGGGAAGATCGGCCTGGAAGAAACGCTCTATATTCTTCAGGCACTTTTAAACCTGAGATTTTAGCGCAGAAGGGCTACCGGTATGAGCTAAATTTTCGGCTTTTATCCAAAAGCAGGTTTCGCAGAATTAGAAAAGGCTGTAACCCACCAGAGTTACGGCCTTTTTTAATTCGTTACAGGAGACTTGATGAATTGTTCAATTGAGTATTTTGACATCCTCGCCCCCACCGGGTATACCTTGATCGACATGGAGGAACTTATCAGAAGGAGACTGGATCAATGACTAAAGAAGAGGTAAGAACCATAGCCCAAACGCTTATTGATGCCTTCAATGCTAAACTGAAAGTAAGCCACTCTGTCAAGGAACCTGATACCAGGAATTATATCGAAGCGCGATTGAACAGTGTCATAGAGAACTGCTTGCTGCTCTTAAATGTGAATCTTTCTGATGAACAAAAAATAGCCTATACTGATAGAAAGTTAACGGAGTTGGCCATAATGGAAGGCTGCCTTACGGGTAAGCATGTTGTGACAAAACCTACGACACCGATTACATTAGGTTTATTAAAAACCCTGATAAATGACGGCATCGAGGTATGGGAAAGTTCAAGTGACCCTTTCCTTGTTCTACACTACAATGAAGTAGAAAAAGAGTTTATAGCCAAACGTTAGGGCCTCGGGAAAAAATAATTGCGCAAGCTTGCGCCGGATTTTGGTTCGTCAGCAAGGCAGATCCGCCGGTGCATATCAGGATATGTACCGGTGGATGTAACGCAGCAGACGGGCCAAAAGACAAGCAAGATGTGTGATTATTTTTTCCCGCGGCCCTTAACCTCAACGTATGCAACCTTGAGGTTAAGCTGACCTATACTTTCAGACTCACACTTTGGGGCGGCTTTTGGGAGACGCTCTTGACATGATGAGTTCCCAAATCGGCATCATCTCATCTTTAGAGAGTTTTGCGGACAGGCCTTTTTCAGTAAGGCTCCACCGGCCCATTCTTGATGAATCGAGATGATCTGTTTTTACCAGCATGAGCTTGGCCCAGTGGATTTGATTAACCACTTTTTGCTGGCCGCTTCCAACTTTTTCCTGGAGTTTCTCATCAGGGATGTTGAGTTTCTCAATTACAAGGTCAATGACCTCAGAGGCTTTGCCAGATCCACCAATCGCCTGGAGAACCTCAAGAATCGGGTTGAGGTATTCAAAATGCTGGGGTACGTTTCCTTTTATCATGACTGCTCCTTGCAAGGCATTGTCCCGAGATGAACAATACCTGCCCAAGGGTAGCCTGTATAGAAGAGGTTGTCAAAGCCTGTGATCAGCAAAATGAAAAGTTGCACATCCGATGGAGTCTTTTTGAGAACAATATAAGGAGGTTTTAATGTCCGATATCGTCACCGATGATGGTCGGGAACATTTGAGATTGACCGATTATAGTGATGTGAACCTGTCAGATGATACCCAAGGGCAGCCGGCGAGCACAATAAAGCCAAAGCTGCACCTGCCCATCATGGAGCCAGATCAATCTATAAATGGGTGTCGGGCAACTTGGTATGTCATTGCGCGCGCCCGCATCACCGGCCTTATATCTGATGTCCGGGAAGGGCGCGTCATATGCAGCACATTCTTTCTCCGACAAATGCGGACAAGTTAGTTTCAGAAGTTCACCGGCAGACAAATCAGCAATTGTCATACATTCTGATTATCTCTCCGCTACCACTGCCCTGGACGCTTTTTACATAACCATTAATAACTTTTTTCATGGGTATGGGGTTATGCCCCGGGAAATAGTCTTCATAAATGTCTACGGCATCCTCAACGAGTCCGGAGGCGACCACATTAATCCTTATGCTGTTTTCCAACTCCAGAGATACAGCTTTGACAAAACTGTGAATTCCACCGTTGACCATGGCGGCACTTGTGGTTAGAGCCACCGGGTGGTCTGCCAGTATGCCTGTCGTAAGCGTAAAAGAGCCCTCCGGGTTCACATAATCCTTACCGATTCTGACCAGGTTCACCTGGCCCATCAGTTTGCTTTTTAAGCCAATATAGAAATCTTCTTCAGACATAGAGGCAAATTCCGCCCATTTTGCTTCTCCAGCTATACAAACAACCGCGTCAACCTTGCCGGTTGTTGCAAACATCGATTCTATTGATTTGCTGTCCACAATATCTACGGTTACATCCCCTGAACTTCTGCCCCCGACGATTACTTCGTGCTTTTTTGAAAAATGAGTACTGACCTTTTTTCCAATGGTACCATTTCCTCCGACAATGAGAATTTTCATACGGCCTCCGCCACCATTTAAAAGATTTATCATTTATAAAATTGGACTCCGAAGCCGTTGGGTTTGATTCTGGCAATCCTGCCTCTCACCTTTATGGTCTTGGAATCCCGGGACCGTTTCAAGTGAATGGAAATTTCCTGGCCGGTTGAAAATTGCTCTTCGGTCTCTATAAAAAGGCCGCTGCTGCTCAAATCCAGAACCACGCCGTGGTACTCTTGACCATCTACCATAAATCTTGTTTCAGTATAAAGGCTTATGCGTTGTTCTCTTTCCGCCGGGCGGCGCTTTTTTAAGGCTTCCAGCAGTTTTTCCTGCTCTGTATCAGTCATCTTGCTGATGATTTCCAGCAGCTGGTCGAAAACACTCAATTCGTCATATTCATCTTTATCTATGAGAGTCATGGCAGCCTCCTTTTAGGGCCCCTGGATACAAGCCAGGTACAAACCCGGCATTGTTTAAGAAGCGGATTTACAATAATTGTGGGCGCTGAGCTTAAAGCCAAGGTAACTGCAGTGCAGCCAGGGCACTGAAATTTTGTGTCGGCAATTGAGAGCTTGCCGCAAAACCGACATATCATCTATAGCAAAATCTTGAAATATATTCAATTTTTTGTGGATTCAGCGAACTTGTGCGTTGAAAAAGATGCCGCTATTGGTTATCTGGTACGATATGAAAAAGACACCCCCCGCTAAATCCCGTTTTACCCGTGATCTCATGATCGCCTTTCTTGTCCTGACCATTGCCGTTATTGGTGCGGTCTCTTACTTCACCGTAAAAGCGCAGCGGGATATTTCCAGAAAATACATTAATGATGCCACCCGCCGTGCCACGGATGCATTTGAGACCATGGCAACCACCATGGGCAGCGACCTCAGGTTGATTAGGGATTGGGTGCAGGCAGATAAGTTATCACTCCTCAAGTCAAAAAGCCTGAACGACTTGCTGTTTCCCATTTTAAAACGTGACAGTGTCCTTTACGGTATCTCGATCGCAGATACAAACGGAGAAAGTTATTACGTGGCCGAGGTCCCTGAAGGCTGGCGGACCAGTCGCACCGGGATGGTAGGCACAAAGCGGCAAAGCGTGCGACGCGTGTGGACTGCCGAGCGTGAATTGTTATCCGAGAAGCAGGCGCAAAGCGACTACGACCCGCGCCAGAGGCCCTGGTTTTTTCCGGCCATTTCAGCCGGGGATGTATTCTGGACAACGCCTTACGCCTTCTTCGGGCGCCATGAGGTGGGTATTACGGCTTCGATCGCCACCGGCAAGTCAGCTGGAAAAAAACAATTTGTTGTGGCTCTGGATATATTGCTGGATGACCTGTTTCAAGAGATTCAAGGCATGGGGCCGAGCAAGAACAGCCGGGTGTTAATTTTTAAACGCGACGCGCAGCTTTATGTGAGCGAATCAAAAGATGCAGGGCCCGGTTTCCTGGCGGCAAACGAGTTCAAGGAGCCGCTCATTCAAAAAGTTATGGACGCCTGGATGGATCAGCAGGCATTCACAGGCAAGGTTCTTTCAATCCGGCAGGACAATGAAACCTGGTGGTGTGGGTTCCGGGCGCTGGAAAACGCCTCCCGGAGTGTCTGGATCGGTGTTATTGTCCCTGAAGCCGACATTATCGGGGGGATCGCCCAGCGGCGGATGGGGCTCTGGGCTGTGGGACTGGTCCTGGTCGTTATTGCCGGAGGCCTTACATTCTGGATGACCCGCCGGTATGGCCGTTCCCTGGGCATGCCCGGGGAAAAGTTTGACAGCCGCCGGCCGGAAGAGAGCATTCAAAGCTGGATTGCCAGGGGGGAAGGGCGCACGCTCGAGTTTAAAGCCACCATGCGCAGGAATCTGCATACCGGTAAAAACGGCAAGGAGATCGAAACGGCCTGGCTCAAGGCCGTGGCTGCATTTATGAACACGGACGGGGGCACCCTGCTGCTGGGGGTGACCGATGATGGCCAGATCTCCGGACTGGGGCCGGACGATTTTGCCAACGAAGACAAGTGCCAGCTGCATTTCAAGAATTTAATCAGCCAGCATATCGGGGCTGAATTTTCACGGCATTTGCACTTCAGGGTTGCCCAAGTAGAGGGCCAACAGGTCGGCATTGTAACCTGTGCACGTTCTCCGGAGCCGGTGTTCTTAAAAACAGGCAAGAAAGAGGCTTTTTATATTCGCAACGGGCCTGCCAGTGACGAACTTTCGGTGAGCAAGGTGGTGGCCTATATCCAGAGTCGGGGGTAGATGAAAAGTGGCTGGGGCAATGGCAGTAAGTCCCGTTATTTGAAACTGCTTACCGGATGCCTTCAGTTTTTCCATGGGTAGTTTTTTTGCCGTGCGGCACGTGGGCCTGTCAGGGGCGCTGGCGGCTGTCGGGCTGGCGGGGGAACTTTTGGCGGTGGTCCTGATTGGTTTTTGGAAAAAGGTCCCGGACCGCCTCTAAAAATTCGCTTTTAGCAATGGGTTTGGAAAAGGTGCGTTCCGCGCCGAGGACTTTTGCCAGTTGCAAATCATGACTTTCCTGCTGGAATAGTTGGTAGGGTACCCGCCAGGTGAAGTCAAGAGAAATATCAGCGATCCTTAAGCCGGCACCGGTTGACGCTTTAAGGGCAGGGCTATGACGAAGGTACTGCCCTGGCCTTCGATGGAATCTACTGAAATTCGGCCGCCGTGTTCTTTTACGATTTTTTGAGTGATCGACAGCCCCAACCCGGTGCCCTGGGAGCCCTTGCTGCTGAAAAATGGCTGAAAAACACTGGCCAGGGTCCCGGCATCCATCCCGCAACCTTCATCCGACACTCGGATCACGGCCTGATTGCTATTTTCGGCCCGGGTGGCCACAAAGACGCCGGTACCTTCATCTGCGCAGGCATCTATTGCGTTGGAAACCAGGTTCAGGACACAGCGGTAGATGCCCTTGGGGTCTATGACACCCAGGCCCAGCATCTCATCCGGGTTGAAATCCAGGCTTGTCTGCTGTTCAACAGCTTTGGTCTGCATCAGTTCCACAACGGAGCCCACCAACTCATTGAGGTCGGTGGGTTCGTATTCCGGCTCACGGTCTTTTGAATAGGTGAGCATGTCCTGTACCAGGCCGGTAAGCCGGTTCTGGTTCCTTTCCAGGATCTGGTAACCTTTATGGTCGGCCTGCCCGGTGGCTTTCTTCAAGGCAATTTTGACCATGAACAGACCGCCTTTAAGTCCGTGGAGCATATTTTTAATACAGTGAGCAATACCGGTGACTGCCTGTCCGATGGCGGCCAGGCGCTCGGCCCTGATAGCGTCTTCAGTAAGCCGCACATTCTGGATGGCTACTGCGATCTGGCTGGCCACGGCTTCGGCCACCAGAACGTCGTGTTTGTCAAAACCTTCGTCCCGGTTTTTATTGACTGCCTCCAGGGCGCCAATGCAGTCGTTTTCAATCAGCAGGGGTACACAGAGGATAGAGCGGGTCTGGAAACCGCTCTTTTTATCAGCCCGGGCTGAGAAACGGGCATCGGTCCGGGTGTTGTTTACCACCACGGACTACCGGGTCTGGACACAGGTGCCGGCGATGCCTTCCCCTTCTGCGATCCGGAAACTTTCAAGTTTGGATGATTCCTTGCCGGCGATTGAATGAAAGACAAGGTCACCGGGTTCAACATCGCGCAGCACGATGGTCGTCCCCTCGGAATCCAGCATGTCGGATGTGATCCGGACAATGAGTCGCAGCAGGCGGTCGAGATCGTGGATAGAGGAGTGAATCAGGCGGGAGGTGTCAATCAAGCCCTGCAGTTCTGCTTCACGCAGACGTGAGGCCTGGTCATCTCGTCTGCGACCTCGGGCCCGCCGGGGTTGCGCTGATTCTGAAAAAACAAGTAAGCCTCCGCAATTGCAGACTATTTCAGTTCCTGAACGCAGGCTGTGCAGGTTGTAATCCTGTCCGCACAGGGGGCAGGTGCCGGTCGCTTCGCCGCCGATGCGTTTACGTTGGTTGATCCGGGGCAAGACCGAAAGGTTTTTGCCGCAGGGGCAGTCGATATTCAGGTTGTTGTGGGCTTTGGGGATCTCATAACGGTTTTCACAGTCGGGGCAGATTACCAGCATGCATTCCATCCTTTCCCAAGCGAGTTCAACACAGTACCAGATTGTCGAGGTCAGACCCGGGCTGCAAACTCCGCGGGTGTGCCGTCAGCTAAATTTTTGCTGTTCTTAGAATCAGATATATGGAAAGATCGTTTCTGTTGGAATCCAGCCTGTTATCCAGCTGAGAAATGGAACTGCAAAAGTATGTCAAACCTGCGGTAGCCTGTCAAGGTCTGGATAGCCGTCTGGCCCGGGCAGCCTGCCTGAAACAGCAAAGCCGCAACGGGTTGCAAGCCCGTTGCGGCTTTTGGTTGTTACTTAATCTGTAACCAGTGTGTCTGTGATCAGACGTTACCAGGTTTCGCAATAACCGTCTGAACAAATTCCACACGTTTTTCCTCGATCATGATTTTATCGGCGATCTGTTCAATCAGTTCTGACGCCTTGGCCAGGGGGAACCTTCCAATGCTGGCGTTCAAATTTTTATTTCGGGGCTGCTTTTAATGTTGACACCGGACGGATAATTGGCAATTTTAGTGCCAGAAGATGACCATCTGAAAAGGCTGATATGATACCTGGGTTTGAAAAACTGGTTGAGCAGCGCATCCAGGCTGCCCAGCGCAAAGGGGAGTTCAGGGACCTGCCGGGCTCCGGGGAACCGCTTGATTTTGAGGGTGACGGCCATGTCCCCGAGGAGTTGCGCATGGCCTATAAAATGTTGAAAAACGCCGACTGCCTGCCGCCGGAAATTGACCTCAAAAACCAGATTATCCAGACCGAAGACCTGCTCGGCAGCATGCCAGACAGTCAGGAAAAATACAAAGCTATCAAGAAGCTCAACTACCTGGTCATGAAACTGAACTGTCTCAGCAACCGGGCCGTAAACCTGGAAGAACCCCAGTATTCCGGGGAAATCATTGACCGCCTGTCGAAATCCTGATCCGGGAAAAGCCGCCATCGATCCTGGTTTGACCGCTTATGGCTAAAATATCTAAAAACGAGAGCGAAGGCCTGTTTAAAGGCGTCATGCTCGCCTATCTGATATTAATCCTGCATGTCCTGCTGATCGTCATGCTGGGATTCCTGGTGCTGTTTTTCCGGGGAATTGTCCAGTATATGCCCTGGATATTTGTAGCTGGAACGGCCGTTATTTCTATATCCGCCTGGCTGTTTTTTCGTAAAATGAAGAGAGAAGGCCGTTCACTTAAAGAGACCTTGCGTTCTTCAACCTTCCAGGGCAGGGCGGTGGAAATAAGCCTCATGGGCGGGATGGCCTCCATGAAGGTAGGCAGCCCCGGATCTGCACCGGTCATTGAATCAACGACCTCAAATCCAGCCCGGCAGCTTGAAGACCCGGCAAGCGTAAAAATCAGAGAGCTGACAGAGCTGGCCCGTTTGCTTGAAAATGAGCTTATCACCCAGGACGAGTTTGAACTGGCCAAGCGCCAGTTGCTGAATTTGCAAAACCTGGCCAATACTAACTAATGTCCGTCCACAAATGGTAGATTTTGGTTCAGGGCGTCGCGAAGCCAGTGCCCATCGTGGTGCGTCGCGAAGCCAGTGCCCATCGTGGTGCAAGTCTTGAGCGATTTTGAAACCGAAGTAATAGCGGGCTATTTCGAGGATTTCAAAAGAGCGAAAACGCCGCCCTGGGCCGAAAGATGCCGTTTGTGGATGGGTAATACCAATCAGGATCATCGGGTACCGCCACCGCATAAACAGGGGGCGCAACCGGGGAAAACCATGAAAAAATTGACCTTGGCATTGATATCCGGCGGCATTTCCTCCGAAAGGGAGGTCTCGATCAACAGCGGCAAGCAGGTCTTCCAGGCCCTGGATAAGGATAAGTATGCAATCCGGCAGTATGACCCGCAGACAGATTTGCACAAGCTGGTGGCGGACGCCTCCAGGCTGGACGCGGCCCTGATTATTTTGCATGGCCCCTATGGTGAGGACGGGACCATCCAGGGCCTGCTCGACCTGCTGGATATCCCGTACCAGGGAGCCGGCGTCCTGGGCAGTGCCATGGCCATGAACAAGGTCGTGACCAAGCGGCTATACAGCCTGGCCGGTCTGCCGGTGCTACCGGATGTGGTGATTAAACGCTCCCAGGATTACAAGGTTGAGGAGATTGTCGCCAAACTGGGCCTGCCCCTGGTGATTAAACCGGCCACCAGTGGATCCAGCATCGGCATGTCCATCGTCAAGTCCGCCGCTGATCTGCCGGGTGCCATTAAAAAAGCCTATCGCTATGATCATGAGGTGATGATAGAAAAATTTATGGCCGGCATTGAAATCACCGGCGGCGTTCTGGGGAACGATGAACCCGAAGCCCTGCCGCTTATCGAAATCATACCCGGGGACGATTACGAGTTCTTTGATTACGAGGCCAAATACCAGGCCGGGGCCACCAAAGAGATCTGCCCGGCCCGGATCGATACGGAACTCACCCGCCAGGCCCAGGCCTATGCCCGCACGGCCCACACGGTTTTAAACTGCCTGGGATATAGCCGCACGGATATGATGTTGAGCGGCAAGGAGTTGTTCCTTTTGGAGACCAATACCATTCCGGGAATGACCGCAACGAGTCTTTTTCCCCAGGCCGCCAATGCCGGGGGGTATTCTTTCAGCGCCCTGCTGGACAGGTTGATTGAACTCAGTCTCGAGATCCATGCAAATCGAAAAAGCCTGCAGGGGGCGTGATATTTTCTGTTTATGCGACCCTAAAACCTGGTCAGGGCCAAACCTGTCTCCCTTCGCGGGGGTTAGAGATAATTGGCTATGCCATACTGATTGATGCCAGAGTTCAAAGTGAACTATAGTTTAAAAAGATAAACGTGCAGTGATGATTTACATATGCAAACCATCAATTTAACGGGGGGAATCTATGAAAGTTCTGATAATTGGCAGCGGTGGCAGGGAACATGCTCTGGTCTGGAAGATAGCCCAAAGCCCGAAGGTAAAGAAGATATTCTGTGCACCCGGGAACGCGGGTATTCGAGGCCGGGCAACCTGTGTGCCGATCGATGCGTCAGACATTGACGGCCTGCTTGAATTCGCAAAGGCGAAATCGGTCGATCTTACCGTTGTGGGCCCTGAAGATCCGCTCTCCAGGGGCATCGTGGACCGGTTTGAGGAAGCCGGCCTTAGAATATTCGGCGCCTCCCACAAAGCCGCGGCCATAGAGTCCAGCAAATCCTTTTCCAAGGATCTCATGTTGAAGTATGGCATCCCCACGGCCTGGGGGCAGGCGTTCACCAACCACAAAAAAGCCGAGGCCTATATCAATAAAATGGGCGCCCCCATCGTGGTGAAGGCGGACGGGCTTGCGGCCGGCAAAGGGGTTATTGTCTGCCAGACAGTCAAACAGGCCCTCAGGGCCCTGAACGATATCATGGTTAAGCAGGAGTTTGGGGACGCGGGTAAAAAAGTTGTGGTTGAAGAGTGCCTGGTCGGTGAAGAGGCTTCTTTTCTGGCTTTTACCGATGGCAAAACAGTGCTGCCCCTGCCGTCTTCACAGGACCACAAACCGATATATGATGATGACAAAGGCCCAAATACCGGTGGGATGGGCGCCTATTCCCCCGCACCCATCGTGGATCCCTACATGCACAAGCGGATCATGAATGAAGTCATGATCCCCACGGTGAAGGCCATGGCGGCCGAGGGCTGCCCCTACAAGGGGGTCCTTTACGCCGGCCTGATGATAGATGATGACAAGATAAAGGTTCTTGAATTCAACGGACGCTTTGGTGATCCGGAGGCACAGCCGCTGCTGATGCGGTTGAAAAACGACCTGGTACCGGTTATGGAGGCAGTCATTGACGAGACCCTGGATAAGGCGATTCTCGAGATTGATGACCGGGTGACAGTCTGCGTGGTTATGGCGGCCGGTGGTTATCCGAAGGCCTACAAAAAAGGGCTGCCCATATCCGGTCTCAAGGCGGCCTCTCGTATGAAGGATGTGATGGTTTTCCATGCCGGGACTGCCCTGAAAGACAAGCAGGTGGTGGCCAGCGGCGGTCGTGTGCTGGGGGTGACCGCCTTGGGCGACACCGTAGAACAGGCAATTAAAAAGGCTTACAAGGCCGTGAAGAAGATCAGCTGGTCCAAGGTCCAGTATCGCTCGGATATTGGCAAGAAGGCCCTCATCCGCTTTGCCACTCCGCCCAAGGTAGGTATTGTCATGGGCAGTGACAGTGACCTGGGGGTGATGGAGTCGACCGTGGGTATGCTCAAGAAATTTGCTATTCCCTTTGAGATGATCGTGGCCTCGGCCCACAGGAGCCCGGAGAAAGCCGCCCAGTACGCGTCTACTGCCCGGGAAAGAGGACTGCAGGCCATTATTGCCGGAGCTGGCCACGCAGCCCATCTGGCCGGAGTGCTGGCCGCCCATACCACGTTGCCGGTGATCGGGGTGCCCATTGACAGCTCCTGCCTGCAGGGTTTTGACTCCCTGCTGTCCACTGTCCAGATGCCCCCCGGGATTCCGGTGGCCACAATGGCCCTGGGCAAATCGGGCGCCAAAAACGCGGGCATCTTCGCAGCTCAGATTATGGCGGTAACCGATGACGACGTGGCTGCGAGGCTGGCCTCCTTTAAAACGGAGATGGCCGCCCAGGTTGAAAAGAAAAGCGCCAAACTTGAAACTTACCGATAGCCGTATAAAGGTTCATCCTGCAAACCCGGACCGGACGCCAATTGCGCAGGCGGCCCGGGTTCTATCAGGGGGAGGGCTGGTGGTTTTTCCTACCCGGTGCCTGTATGGGCTTGCGGCGAATGCCCTGGCTGCAGACGCGGTGGGGGCGGTTTTCAAAGCCAAGGGGCGCAGCCCGGACAATCCGGTATTGATCCTGATCCGGAAGAGGGCAGATCTCCCGGGCCTGGTAACCCGGATACCGCCAGCCGCGCGGCACCTGATGGAGAAGTTCTGGCCGGGGGGCCTTACCCTGGTCTTCCCGGCTGCAGATGCGGTGCCCGCAATTCTGACCGCGGGTACCGGTAAAATAGGCATCCGGCTGCCGGGACACCCGGTGGCACGGGACCTGGCGGCTGCCGTGGGAGGGCCTATTACCGGGACCAGCGCCAACGTTTCCGGACAACCGGGCTGCAGCGATATCGACTTGCTGGATGAGAGCGTGGCCACTGCGGCCGGTGTGATCCTCGATGCGGGGCCGCTGGCCGGCGGGGCTGGTTCCACGGTAGTGGATGTGACCTGCGATGACCCCCTGATTATCAGAAGCGGCGCCATTTCGGATGCCGCAATTCGGGCTGCCCTGGCGGATGGATAAACTTGCTCTAACCCGGTGGTGCCTTCAGCCGTTCGAAATATTCAATGGGAGAATCTTTCAAAAGCATACAGCCAAAACTTTTTTAAATTTTAAGTTAAGCTTTTGTTTTATTAATATTTTATTCGTAATTTAGGCCTGACGTCTTGCACCTGAAGCCGATGAATACGGCTTTTTTTGACCGCATTCATATTGACAATCAAAAGAAATCTCCCTATAAACTCACCCTACGCCGGAGTGGTGAAATTGGTAGACGCACGGGACTCAAAATCCCGCGGGGGCGACCCCATGTCGGTTCGATTCCGACCTCCGGTACCAAATACAAACAAGGGGTTGCGGATCTATTCGCAGCCCCTTCTTTGTTGATCCAATCAGATTTCAATTTCTCAGCATTGCCCCGCCTTGTGATATACCAGAAATGTGGAGATAACCCCCTTATGGCACTAAAGGAGATGCGTGATGCCGCAAATAGGCATTTATCATGAGAAGTGCAATGGGTGTAGCGCTACCTAACAGTGAATATTCCAGGCAATCTGAAATGGCCCAAACTAACTTTTTACCACAAAGACCACCAGATCCTCAAGGGCTTGTATTCCGCGGGTTTCATCCGCTTTGATTTCCAGGTATTGATTCTGGCCAAGCTCAACGCTCTCTTCCCCGCGAGTAAAGATCCCTCTGCCCTGCAGGACCAGGAAAAAGACTGCATGTCCCCCTTCATGCGGAGGGATTTACACCCCTTTCCCAGGCGCTATACGCACCAGCCCAAAATGCTCTTGCTGAAGCAGCATTGTTCTAGTGGGACTGTTTTCTGAAAACGTCAATTGGTTTAAAACATTGTTGGTTTCCACGACACCCCCTGATGGGTCGATTTCAATTGCCTTTGAGTATTCCTGAAGAAAAGTAACGAAAAACACCTATACAAAGTATGATTAATCAACCTTATCACCTGATTTTTTATATTGATATTGATTGTGAAGACTATATGATGATCACAAGCAGTGTTTATTAAAAAATGGGTTTGCATAGCCCTGTATTATCTCGCTTGGGATAGCCTAGGCGGGGGCAATTCAGGGAGATTTTCCTGATAAAGGGTAGAAAATGAAAACACCAAGAATCCTTATTGTAGAAGATGAAATTATTATAGCGAAAGATATTCAGACAACTTTGGTAAATATGGGGTACGCTGTCTGTTCCATTGTTTCATCTGGTGAGGAGGCAATAGCCAGAACCGAAAAGGAACAACCTGATTTAGTGCTGATGGATATCAATTTGAAAGGTAGAATGGATGGGATTGAAGCTGCGGAACATATTCGATCCCGTTTTGGAACACCTCTGATTTTTCTCACCGCTTTTTCGGATGATGAGAAATTGAAACGTGCTAAACTCACCTTGCCATTTGGTTATATACTCAAGCCCTTCCAAGATAAAGAGCTGAAAATATTTATCGAAATGGCTCTTTATGCGCACCAAATAGATGGTGAGCGCAAGCGGGCTGAAAGGTTGGTCGTTCGAGCAAAACAGGAATGGGAACGGACCTTTGATTCTGTCCCTGATCTGATAGCAATTTTGGACCGTAAGCACCAGATATTAAGGGTTAACAAAGCTATGGCTGAGAGATTAGGTGTCACGACTAAAGAAGCAGTCGGGTTAACTTGCTACGAGCACGTCCATGGAACATCGGAACCACCGGAGTATTGTCCTCATTCCAGGCTACTGGTAGATGGTCAGGAACATTTCGCAGAGATTCACGAAGATCGCATAGGCGGTGACTTTCTGGTAACAGTTAGCCCCTTACACGATGATGATGGACACCTGACGGGTTCCGTTCATGTGGCTCGTGATATAACCCAAGTTAAGATGGCACAGGAAGCTCTGCGCAAGAGTGAGGACAAATTTCGTTCCCTTGTCGAGGCCACCAGTGACTGGATATGGGAAGTCGATGAACGTGGTATCTACACATACAGCAGCCCTAAAGTCAGAGAGTTGATAGGATACAAGCCAGAAGAAATTTTGGGCAAGACACCATTCGATCTCATGCCTCAGGATGAGGCAGTGCGAGTAGGTGGATTGTTCAGGGATATTATTGACTCCCGTGAATCTTTTGACGGGTTGGAGAATATTAACCTTCACAAGGGTGGGCAACATGTCGTGCTGGAAACGAGTGGTGTACCAATTCTTAATGCGGATGGAAATCTGGTAGGCTATCGAGGTGTGGATCGTGACGTAACGGAGCGCAAACGGGCAGAAGAAATGTTTCGAGCTATTTTCGAACAGGCAGCTGTCGGCGTTGCATTGACTTCGACTCAAACCGGGAAGCTGATTCAAATCAATCAAAAATATTGTGATATAGTCGGTTATTCAGTTAATGACCTGAAGCGCATTAGTTTCCAGAAAATCACCTATCCTGATGATTTACAAGCAGACCTAGATAAAATGGAGGAACTGAAGGCCGGGAAAATAAATGATTTTACAATGGAAAAACGATATCTACGCCCGGATGGTTCAATTGTATGGGTAAACCTTACTGTATATTGCCTGTTTAATTCTAATAAGCAAAAAGCCCATCATATTGCTATCATAGAGGACATTACAAAACGCAAAGCAATGGAAGCTGAAGTGAAAATCCTCAGCGGCCTTTTGCCAATTTGTGCCTCTTGTAAAAAGATTCGAGATGATAAAGGGTATTGGAATCAGATTGAGTCATATATCCACAGGCATTCTAATGCTCAATTCAGCCACGGAATTTGCCCAGAATGCTTGGATAAGATGTATGGGGGGCAGGATTGGTATCAAAAGCGTCGTAACAAATAAATTACCAACTTTTTGAATATTAAACACCACTATGGAGAAAAGGGGGGCTTCAAATCGCTGAAAAAGTTCCCCACGCTTGCTTTTAACCTCGGGGCGTACTAATTTTGCTAAACGCAGAGTGACAGAGTTGCAGAATTCTTAACGCTGAACACTCAGCGCTGTCTGCCCAACGAGCCTTTTCACGAGGAGCCTATGAAGCGTATCGTTTTTTGCCTGTTTGTGGTTCTGCTGTTATTTATCGCCGGAAGTTCCATCACCCGGGCTGCCCAGGGCGGTACAGGCGACCGGGAAGGGTTCGCCCTTGTTCTTTTCCCGGTTAAGGTTATTACGCCCTGGGGTGAGGGGTATCTGCGCAGAACGGAAATCCTGGTCATAGAGGGGGTCGCGGAAGCGGTGGCCGATGACGCGTTGATGAACCTCACGTACACGTACCTGAAGACCGGGGACACGGCCGATGCAGTTTTGCTGCATGAGGTCGTGGACAGTAAAAACATCGACGTGTGGCGCAAGTTGTCGCTTATGTCCAATTTCTCACCGGACTGGCCCCGGGTTAAAACCATTGGTGCTGAAATTGATGCGGACATCGCTATCCTGATAAGGGTGCGCAAAGATGATAACAGCCTAGTGGATATTTACCTGTATGACTACCGGCAGGGGAAGATTCATTCCAGGACCAGCAAGGGCGTCTACTGGGGGTCCCTGGCCACAGGCATCGAGAAGGTCACAGATGCCTTGATACAAGATTTTTACGATAACCAGTGAACGGTGGGAAATGATACTGAAGAAAATTATAATCGGCGAGCCAGCCGGGCCGTCTCATGTTGTGGCCGATGCTTTAGAAGGAAACGGATTCCCCGTCGCGGCTTCGCAAACACCGGTTCTGGATTCGCTCGGTTCGGTGGCGTTGTCCGACTGGAACATGCACCCGGTCATCAAGTACACTGAACATCAGGCCTCCCAGAGCAGGCGGCCGTTTTTACACATCAACATCGACGGTCTTACCCCCTTTGAAGTCCCCTACCAGATACAGCAATTCATCGAAACGTATAGAGCCCAGTATCTGCACCTGATTGCCGCTGCGAGCGAGAAAAGCCCGACCTTTGGAGAGCGCATCGCCGTGATAATCGACAACGTGATTCTGATGGGCCAGGTTCAGTCCAGTGCCGGGCCTGTGGAACGTGTGGCCGCCCTGGAGCCTTTGGCAGAAGCCGTCCTGGACGGATTGTCATTGCGCGATAAAGCGGAAATAGCCAACATGGGTGCGGATGCCCTGCGGCTGCTGCAGCTGCACGTGGGTGATCTCATGGAGTCCAAAACATTCGGGGCCACGGACGTGGCGGACAGTCGTGAGATCATGGGGTATCTCTGGCAGCGGTTGCGGGAGACGCACAGCCTACGGGTGGTTGATTAGTATTTTCGCCCCTGGTCGTCAACCATGGGCACAAACCGCACGGGAATTATCTTCTTTCGTTCTATCCGTCCGTTTCTTTTCGTGAGCAACACCAGTTCCTGGTCCCCGGCCGCACCCACGGGGATAACCAGCAGGCCGCCTTCGGCCAATTGGTTTTGCAACGGTTTGGGGATATGCGTGGGTGCACAGGTTACAATGATGGCATCGAAAGGGGCCTGTTCCGGCCAACCCCGATAGCCGTCACCAATGCGGACATGGACATTGCCGTAGCCCAGATCCTGGAGGACGTTTCGGGCGTTGTTACCCAGAGAAGGGACGATTTCAATGGTGTAGACCTGGCCGGCCAGGTCTGCCAGGACAGCCGCCTGGTAGCCGGATCCGGTGCCGATTTCCAGGACTTTTTTGTGGCGGTCAAGCCGCAGTACGCTGGACATGAGGGCGACAATATAGGGCTGGGAGATGGTCTGGCCTTTGCCTATGGGCAAGGGGGTGTCTTTGTAGGCGCTGGCTCTTACCCGGTAGGGTACAAAACGGTGCCGCAGGACTGTGGCCATGGCCCTGAGAATGTCCGGGTCGCGAATTCCGCGGGCCCTGATTTGCGAGTCCACCATCTGCCTGCGCTGGCTGGCAAATCGCTGGCTGTCAGCAGGTTCCGCAACCACGGAACGCCCGCCGGTCATCATCATAAAGCAACAAAGTGCATGTGCGATGATGCTTCTGTACGGCAAGGATTTCATCTATCCACCTTTTCATAACGGCTGTTTGAATTATAAGCCTTAGCACCCTGCGGGTCAAGCAGTACAGGCGATTGTCACCGGGTGCATAATAATCTGTCCTGATTTTATACGGGAATTGTGCTATAGCCTGCCCTGTTTATAAATAGATTGTGAACACATAATCCACAGGTTGAGGCTGTCTGCATGAAAGTTCTGAAAATTGTATCCGCCGTTTGTACTGCTGCCGTCCTGATCATCACTGTTGCCGCATATATCTACCTGAACGCCAAACAGCCCCGGCGGTCGGGGGAACTGAAGCTCCCCGGCCTTGAACAAGCGGTGACCGTCCATTATGATAAATGGGCAATTCCCCACATTTACGCCGGCAATGAACGTGACGCCTATCGCGCCCTTGGCTACATCCACGCCCAGGAACGGCTGTTTCACATGGAGATCCTCCGGCGTCTGGCCAAAGGGCAGCTGGCGGAAATTCTGGGACCTAAACTCGTCTCTACGGATACGCTGTTCAGGACCTTGAGGCTCAAGCAGTTCGGCCAGGAGTTTATTCGTCGCCAGGATTTAAACGCGCCCGGATGGGTTGCAGCCCAGGCCTACCTGGATGGCCTTAATTACTTCCAGGAGACCGGGCCAACCCCCATAGAGTTCGAGATTCTCGGAATTCCTAAAACGCCGTACACATTGGGGGACACGGTGAGCCTGGCCGGCTACATGGCCTTCAGCTTTGCCCAGGGCTTTAAGACTGACCCGACACTCACCTTCGTGCGCGACAGGCTGGGCACGAACTACCTTACCGATCTGGGCTTCGAACTTGCCGGCCAGTCGCCCCTTGAACTGCAGGCCGGGACCCAGGCGTCCCTGGGCGCTCTGGCGGGGCTGGTGGCGGACATAGAGACGCAGTACGCCCCGGTCGGTTTTTTCGAAGGCAGCAATGCGTGGGTGGTTTCCGGTCGGAAAACAAAATCAGGCAAACCGGTTTTCGCGGGTGATCCGCACATTGCCTTTTCCTGTCCTTCGGTCTGGTACGAGGCCCACCTTGTAACTCCCGGATTTGAACTGTACGGTCACTACCTGTCGGGAAATCCATTCGCCCTGCTGGGCAGCAACCGCAAGATTGCCTGGACGCTCACCATGTTCCAGAATGATGATGTTGATTTTTTTCGTGAAAAAGTGAACCCGGAAAACCCGAATCAGGTCTGGTCTGCAGGAAAGTGGGTGGACCTGCAGGTTGAAAACGAGACCATCAAGGTCAAAGGGCAGGCAGACGTTCTGCTGAAGGTGCGACGGTCCCAACACGGCCCCATTGTAAATGATGCCCTTAAAGGGCTGCAGCATGAAAAAGAACCGGTGGCCGTGTGGTGGGCTTTCCACGATCACAGCAATGCCATAGCAGACAGTCTCTATTCGCTGGCGCACGCCAAGGATGCTTTCGAAGCGGGTGCCGCTGTGCGGGGCCTCAAGGCCCCGGGGCTGAATTTCGTCCTGGCGGATGCCAAAGGCAACATTGGCTGGTGGGCCGCCGGCGCAGTCCCCATCCGACCGGCGCATGTCAATCCGAATTTTGTCCTGGACGGCACCAGCGGCCGGGATGACTTCAAGGGCATCTATGCGTTTGAGCACAATCCCCAGATGATCAACCCGGCTGGCGGTATTATCGTCTCCGCCAACCACCAGCCGCAGGATTTCGGTTCCGGGGTGGTTCCGGGGTATTACAATCTTGACAACCGGGCCCGGCGTATTGATCATCTGCTGGCCGCCAAAGAGGATGGCTGGACCGCCGCAGATATGCAGGCGATCCAGCTGGACACCCGCTCCAATTACAGCCTCAAAGTGCGGGACGAGGCGGCCCGGGTCCTGTCTGCCCTGGATGCGGTTAAGGCGGACAGGCTCTCTTCCCGGGCGTTTGAATTGTTCCGGCAGTGGGACGGTGACTATCGCCTGCAGAGTGTGGGACCCACAATATTTCACACGCTGCACTACAACCTGGCTGAAATGATATACCGGGATGAACTTGGCGAAGATTTTTTCAAGGCCTTTTTGAGGACCCGACTCCCGGACAGGTCCCTTGAAAAAATTGTGGGGCGTCCCGCTTCGCCCTGGTGGGACAATTCGAAGACTGATCGCATTGAGACCCGGGGGGATATTCTCAGGGCGGCCTGGCAGGCAACCGTCGGGCATCTGCACGACGTGGCCGGGGCTGACCCGGACAGCTGGCACTGGTCAAAAGTGCACACGGTTGAATACGTGCATGCCATCGGGCGCAAAAAGCCGCTTGATAAAATATTCAATATCGGCCCTTTCCCGGTGGAAGGCAGCCGTGATGTGCCCAATTATCTGGGGTTCAGGCTGAGTCCGGCCCCGCACAGGGTCAGGGTGGGACCCTCGACGCGCAGAATTATTGATTTTGCCGAGCCGGAAAACGCGCTGGGCATTAATCCCACCGGCCAGGCAGGCTATTTCTTCAATGACAACTACGCCGACCAGGCCAGGCTGTATGTGGACGGTCGTTATCGCCGCCAGCTGATCGACCGGGACGAAATCGAAGCGGCCCGGACCAGCACCCTGGTTTTAAATCCTTGACGGCGAAATTGGAATATTAGGCCCCTGCGGGCTGGCCTAACCAGCAAGCGAGTGAAAACCATGGAAAACAGGCAGACGGCTGATCCCGAAACCCGGCAATGTCGGCAATGTGAAAAGAACTTTGGACCCCAGGCGGATATGGAAGTGACCGCCCGGGGGGCTTTTTGCAGGACCTGCTTTGATCAACTGGCCATGGAAGTGGAATATATCGCCCGGCAGCAGGCCCGGGGCATCAGCTACCCGGCGGCAATTTTGGGGGGCCTGGCCGGGGCGGTTGCCGGAGGCGCAGTCTGGTGGGGGTTTACCGTGTTTACAAAAATCCAGTTTGGCCTCGTGGCCATTGTCATTGGGATCACCGTCGCCAAGGGCATCCTCATGGCAACCGGCGGGCGGCGATCCCGTGAACTCCAGGTGCTGGCCGCCACCATCGCCGGGCTGGCTTATTTTTATGCTGATTACCTGGTGAAACGGACATTCATCCTGCAGCAATCCTCTGAATACGCCCGGACCCTGACACTCTGGCCGGATGCGGGTGTCTTTCTCAGTCTCGCCAGGATGACATATGACCTGTTTACACTTATATTCCTGGCGATAACGGTCTACCAGGCCTGGAAACTCGTGGAGCCGTTCAAATTCAGCCGTAATTGATTTGGGGATATATGATGGAACCCGCAAACCTGACACCGGAAGATAAAAAGAGAATTGAAAATCTGCAGATTGTGGCCGCCCATCTGGCATCCCGCCCGCTTGCGGAGGATGAGGACCCAAACAGCAAGAGCACGTCCGGGATAGGTGTCGAGCGTTTTAAGCGCTGGGGTGCCGTCGGGATTCTGCTTGTATTTCTCCTGGGCAAGTTCAAATGGATTCTGGCCATTTTCAAGTTCGCCAAATTTTCCACCCTGATCAGTATGGTTGCCTCGGTCTGGGTATATGCCACTTTGTGGGGCGCACCCTTTGCGCTTGGTTTTGTCCTGCTCATATTTGTGCATGAGGCCGGGCACGCCCTGGTGCTGCGGCAGCAAAAAATCCCCGCCGGGGCGCCGGTATTCATACCCTTTGTGGGGGCTGTGATAGCCATGAAGGGCATGCCCCGGGATGCCTATGTGGAGGCTCTGGTCGGGATCGGCGGGCCGGCCCTGGGAACGATAGGCGCACTTGTGTGCCTGTTGGTCGGGTGGGGCAGCGGCTACCAGATCTGGTACGCGCTGGCCTACACCGGATGCATGCTGAATCTTTTCAACATGATCCCGATCCCTCCCCTGGATGGCGGCCGCATCACCCCGGTACTGAGCCGCTGGGTATGGGTTGTGGGGCTGGCCATCGGTGTGGCGGTTTTCCTGCAGACCCGTTCACCGCTGCTGTTCCTGATCCTGCTTATCGGCGGATTTACTTTTTTCAAGAATTTCAAAACCATTGAGCGAGCCTATTACAATGTGGCCGTACAGCAGCGCGCTCTCATCGGCGTTTCCTATTTTGGGCTTCTGGCTGTCCTGGCGCTGGGGATGTGGATGGCTGGGCAGGCACTGCAAAACCTGGGAGTTGCGGCCCTATAGGGTCATCATGCAGAAAACGACAGGCCTCTTTGAGACATACATTTGATACAATTGGGTAACCCGATCGGTTCCGTTAAACGAGCAGAATAGTATTAAACCAGGCAGGCGACCATGGCAGAACTTACTGTAAAAGAGTATCAGGCGTTGATTCACAGGTGGGTGCAGACCACCGGTGTCCGTTATTTTTCTGAGCTTACCAACCTGGGCATCCTCTTGGAAGAGGCCGGGGAGGTGGCCCGGATTATGACCCGGACGTTTGGTGATCAAAGTTTCAAGGACCCTGAAAAGAAAGCGGATCTCGGCGATGAACTGGCGGATGTGCTGTTTGTCGTGGGCTGTATTGCCAACCAGACAGGCATAGATCTGACCCGGGCTATTGAACAGAATATGGAGAAGAAAAGCAGGCGGGACGGTGCGCGCCATCGGAACAACCCGAAACTGATCGATAAGCAGGCTGTTTTCCCCGGTGAAGGCTAAACCGGGTACCGGCCAGTAGGCCTTGCCCTAACGGGTTTTCAGGGCAGTGCCTGGGGCTGGAAACTAATTTGTTTCGTCAGGCAGGCCGCACTCTTTGCAATGGCCGTCCGGGCCGATGATGCCGATACAGTTTCCGTCCGTACACAGGCGCCGGTTCTCCCAATCATCATCGTCGACTGAAGCCGGGTGTTCTTCCGCAATTTCGACAGCCGCAGCAGTCTCGCTGTTCTCAAGTGGTGCTGCCTGCTCGGGCGGTGTTGTTTCCACGTCAGGATCCCGGGTCGCCGCCTGTGAAATAACCGGCTGGTCGCCTTTAAACGGGAGACCACACTCTTTGCATCTGCCGTCGGTTCCCACCACACCGATGCAATTGCCATCACTGCACAGGACCCTGTTATCCCAGTCGATGTCAGCCTGTGAATCTCTATTGTTTTCCATGAAAAAATATCCTCAAGGTATCACTGGCGGGTGACATGTCCGCCTGTTGAATTCAGGATAAATTCGTATCCGATCAAAGGCATACCTTCCTCTTTCGGGAATTCATCACTTTCCGAGTCCCACGCGCCATTAGGTGAGGCCACATTGATCGTGACATTCATTTCAGCGTCCCCTGAGAAAAAGGACCTGTCGATCAGATAGCGTGCCTGTTCAAATTCAACGGGTTTTAAATTTAAATGAATATAGACCGTCTCTGACTCACAAATACTCTTGTCAGATTCGAAGCACCCCAGGCGTCCGAAGCACTTTTCCGGTTCCGGGTGGCCTTCTTCAATGGGGGGGCATACAGTCTGAAATTCATATTCTGCGGCGACTTTCACGACCCGCAAGATGCATTTTGTGTTTTTTCGCAGGATGGAACATTCCAGCAAGATAAACTCGGTGTCAAGCTCGTTTATGACCTCTCCCTGGCTAAACCCCAGGCTGGCCTTCTGGGGGATCAAATAAATGAATCCAGAACCAATCATCAGGTTTCCTCCGTTTTTAGATAAGCGCTGGTTACGGTTGCACAAATTATGGGGTGAGTCAATGTTCAAAATCAAATATGATCCCATTTCGGCCGCTTAAACAAACTAAGGCCTTGCCGGACTGTTTTCAAGCCGGATTGTTCGGCGGGCCGCTGGTTATATTATACTCAATTTATCCAACCGGATTGCATTGGCAGGCGGACTGTGATACTGCGACAGGCAGAACTTTATCGAGACGCATATGGAAAAACTGATAATCAAACTCAAGTTATATCTCCTCGAAATTCCGGGTACATTTGTACTGGTGCCGTTGGGCCTTTTAATGGAATTTGTGATTACCCTGCCGTTCATAATTCTCTGTGAGATAGACGGTTTGTTTCAGAAGAAAACCTGAAAACGCAGCCTGGTGTAGAAAGCTTTCCATTTTTCGAACCCGATTATTATTTTCCCAGCCCCTGCATAGTTTTCCTTACGACCTAAATGTTTAGGAATTATTGACATTTTTTAGATTTTCGGGTACGTTTCGAAATTAATGCGCGCCTGCGGACGGGCGGATTTGTGTGGGCGCCCAACACTGTTATTGTTCCCAAAGACTCATCTTGGATGGCTTGCAGACGGTAGTTTTACCCAGTACCGCAAAAAGCGCCGGGCAATATTCGTAATATCGGGCAGGTACCAGTCGACACGGTTCAAATTGATATGGACTGTTTTCTGGAGGGATGCATGGGGCGGCGGCATAATTTTTTCATTGTTGACGACGATCATATTTTCATAAAGCTGATCACAAGCTTTCTGGAACCCCTCGCCCTGAGCATTTCCCATTCCCTTTCAAGCGCAACAGCCCTGGAAGCAATCGTTGAGAACAAGCCCGACTGCGTTATTCTTGATATGATGATGCCTGAGCTGGACGGGCTCGAAGTCCTGGAAAAGATCCGGGCGCAGCCTGAACTTGAGAACCTGAAAGTTATCATCATTTCGGGCAAAGCCTATGAGTTTGATCGCAAACGGGCTCTGGATTTCGGGGCGGATGGATATATCACCAAACCCGTGGATCATGCCCATTTCATAGCCAAGGTTAAAACGATTATGGCGGATAAGGTGTTGATCGGATTTTGGGGTGTGCGTGGTACCCTGCCGGTCCCCGGTGAAAACAGTGTCCTGTATGGCGGGAACACCTCGTGCATCAGCCTTGAATTTCCCAGGGGTAGTTTTTTTGTGTTTGACGCCGGTACCGGCATTAAAGTGCTCTCGGACCGCCTCATGGCAAGGCAAGATTCACCGGCCGAGGTGAAGATATTCATTTCCCACCCTCATTGGGACCACATCAATGCCCTGCCGTTTTTCGGACCTCTTTACGTTCAGGGCAATGATATTGAGATTTGTGGACCTTCGCACGGTGATATCTCAATGGGAGAGATGATTTCCGGCCAGATGGACGGCATCCATTTTCCAATTAACACCAAAGAGTTCAGCGCCCGGGTCCAGTTCCGGGAATTGAAGGAAGAGACCATCCTGATTGATGGGATTACCGTCCGGATGATGCTCTTGAATCATCCCGGACACTGCCTGGGATACCGGGTGACTTACCGGGACAGGTCAATATGCTATATCACCGACAATGAACTTTTTCCTGAAGACAATCCCTATCACAATGCGTTTTATGTGGAACAGTTGGCTGAGTTCATATCCGGGGCGGATGTCCTGATTACCGATTGCACCTACACCCCGGCAGAATACGAACAAAAAATTGGCTGGGGTCATTCTGCCATTGACCAGGTTGTAAAACTGGCCCATCGGGCCAAAATTAAAGGGTTGTTCCTGTTTCATCACGACCCGGGGCAGACGGACCAGGATATTGCCGGGAAACTTGAGATGGCCAACACCATGCTTACGGAGTTAGGGTCTGCAACCCGTTGTATTGCTCCCAGAGAGAAACAGATTTTCAGTATTTGAAAAGACAATGGATGCATCCTATGAAGATTAAGTGGCTGATCGTTTTTTTACCGGTATTTGTTTTTGCGGGTGCGACCGGGTGCCGAACTGCGCCCGGTAAACTGGTGCCTTTCACCGGCATGCACATGGAAAAATACAGCGAGCAGCTTGAAGACGTCCAGTTTTTCATCAGCCGGCAGGTGGTCCTGCATCGGAGTACCGAATCTGAAAAAAAAGAGGTGACCGGAAAAATCCATACCCTCCAGGTTGAGAAAAACCTCAACATCCAGGCCATCACCTTTCCAGCGAAAACGCCAGGCGTCCTGTTCGGCATTGACGACGTGACCCTCAATGTTCAGTTTGAACCTGCCCGGGAGGGCCGCAGCCGGACCATCCCCTTTCGCAAACGCAACCTGGTTGCGGGAAGCGAGAAGCCTGAGAATGCTGTATTTGTCTTTGACAGCGAAATGATTGCCTATGATGGTGAAGCGTACCAGGTCTATTATGAAGAAGAAAATGTGGCTGTAACCGAAGAAGACAACACGGTTTACGCTGAAAAAGCGAACGCAGAACAGGGACAGTTTATAACCAAAAAACGATTTCCTATTTTATTGATCAACCCGGTGAAAAATATTGGTCGGCTCACCGAAGACAACCGGACTGTTTCCGGTGTCTGGGAAGACACCTCGCCGCAATGACCCGCCTTGAAATTCATCCCCAACAGACTCGACATGCGAATGTTCAAGTAACCAAACCCGTAAACCAGGGGGCTTTCAGCCAGGAGCCATTGGGAGCATTTCCACACAGTTTCGTGCTCAACGCAAACTCGAGTAAAAACCTGGGGCCCGGTGATGTAAGGTGCTGAAGGAACACGAAAACCAGCCCGAAACCCTGCGTTGGGGGACCGGACATTCATCCGCGCAACATTCAGATATGGCCTTCCCTGGTTTGACAACAGCTCAAACTCTACACAATATGTAGCAAATGATTTTACAAAAACACAAAATAGGGAGACGTGATTGTCTATTAGAGTAAATTATATGTAATTAGCTTGACTTTATAATAGATTAATCAAAAAATAGAGACTTATTATCAGCAAAATTTGACTGGTTTGACAGAGCTCGCAAATTTTCAGATTCGTTTCGCCTGCCGGCGGATCGGCTTTAGAACGCGCCATGAAACTTATTAACAGATCCCGGGAAAACCGCGCCGTGGCCTTTACCGCTGCGGGATTGCTGGTGTACGGCCTGCTGATCTTAGCGCTCAGCGCTTGCAGTTCCAGTCCGACCACGCAGCAGCCGTCCTGGCTCTACCGCAACACCAGGGCTGTCGTTGGTGGAAAGGTTGAAGTCCGCTTTGACATTGCCGACGACGCTAATCAAAACAGCCCCATCGCGGTAGACCTGGTCGTGGTATACGACGAAAAACTCATGGATAAACTCATGGGGATGACTGCGGCGCAATGGTTTGAAGAGCGGGGCCAGATAAGAAGGGATTACCTGGAAGGCGCGGGTTTTCACTCCTGGGGGTGGGAATGGATTCCGGGCCAGTCCGTGCCCATCCAGAAGTTACCGTTGAAAGCGGCTGCTATCGGCGGGGTCATCTTTGCGAAGTATATTGCTCCCGGGGCTCATCGCAGCCGCATAAACCCTTTCAATGATGTGACGATTTATCTGCGCACTGAAGACTTCGCGGTGAACATTCCCAAAAGTGTCAGTGACACGATTGAGTATCTGGAAAACTAACCGGGGATTCTAAGCTTATAGACCGGCGTGTAAATACACGCTACGGGCATTAAGCCAAGCCCCTTTTAAGGGCAAACTACCGCCCGGTTCTTTGGGCCGGGATTTTCCACCTGCTGGTGTTCATCAGGTTTCTGCCGGAAACCTGCTCGCAGGACGATTTGACAAAGGATACTGCTATGACGATTGCGCCCAAATTGCCGGATGCTATCCAGTGGCATGAAGGCATGTTGCTGGCTCCCCAGCATTTTCAGCAGATGACCGTCCGCAATGACGATTTACTGCACTATCATATGGCCGCCGCTGCGCCTTTTCACTGGGGCATTAAGAGCCTGACAATCGACACGGTCCTGCTTATTGAAGGAACTTTCCGGGTGCTGGAGATAGAGGCGGTGATGCCTGATGGCCTGGTCGTCTATCATACTTCGGCCACTGAAGGGAATCTTGAAGTTGACCTGACATCCTATACCGAAGACATGGCCCATGAGCCGATCAGCATTTACCTGGTTGTACCAGCCAAAAAAGAAGGTGAGGTTTCCGCCCGGGGAACCCTGGACCGCTATAAATCTGTGGAGGGGCACCCGGTGATAGACGAGAATACAGGGGAATCCGAGCTTTCGATTCCACGCCTGATACCGCGTCTCAGCCTGCTGATTACCGATAAACCCCCGCAAAAATATACCGCCCTGCCGCTCGCCCGGGTGTCGTATAAGAACGAAACCTATGCGTTGACTGACTACATGGCGCCCTGCCTCGCGGTATCTCTAAAATCACCCATCGGCCGCATGTGTTCGGCCGTTTCGAGGCGTCTGCGTGAGAAATCAGTATTCCTGGCCGAACGGATCAGTTCGCCGGCCGCCGCGCTCAGGGGGCCCATGTCACTGGAGACCAAATTGCTGATCCATGCCATGGTTTCCGGACTGCCAGAATTTGAGGCTCTCTTGAGCACCGGGCGGGCGCACCCCTACACGCTGTACCTGTCCCTGTGTGCCATCCTGGGCAATTTGTCCGCGCTGGGCGCCGGCCTGGTGCCGCCGGTTTTGTCTCCGTATAATCACGATGACCTGTTTGCAAATTTTGACGAGACCCGGTCTTATGTTTTCCGCGTGATCGATGAAGGTATCCTGGAATCGCATACGGCCATACCCTTTGATTTTGAAAACGGGATCTTCTCCCTGCGGTTGATTAGGGCCTGGACCACCCCGACCGTAGTGATCGGCGTCCGGGGCCGGACAGGCATGCCGGAGGAAGATGTCATGCTCTGGGTTGAAGAGAGCCTCATCAGCTCCGATAAAAATGTGGAATCTCTCAAGGAAAAGCGGATTCGCGGTGCTGTGCGTGAAAAGATAGACGGGGACCAGGAGTTGGTGCCCACCCGGGGCGTGACGCTGTATGCGGTCAAAACAGATTCCGAGTTTATCAATCCGGACGATAAACTCCAGGTGTTCAATACTTCGGATCCGTTGAACAAACGCGGACCTGCTGAAATTATACTCTATGTAAGGAACGAAACCTGATCGGGAATAACTGCATATGAATCCATCAGAACTCGAAAGTTCATTTTTGCTGAAGCAATTTCATACATTTTATGAGGAGGTTGTAAAGCAGAAAGCGGCCATCAAGACATTAGAAGAGGAGCATGCCGCTCTACCGCCTGAAGATGATGAGAATGCTGAAGTTGAGCGGGTTCACTCTGTCCAGGTCAGGCTCATGAAAATCCTGGAGGAGCAAGTTCTGGAATCTCGCCGCCAGGGGGGTGAGTATGGTGTCGAATATTACAAAAAAGCACAGTACGTCATGTCCGCCCTGGCAGATGAAGTGTTCTTGAATCTGCCCTGGGGCGGTCGGGAGCTTTGGAAAACCAGCCTGCTGGAGTTTAAATTTTTCGGCACCCATGTGGCCGGTGAAATGCTGTTCGAAAAAATCGAGGACCTGCTCAAAGACCGCGACCCGGCCCTTATTGAAATTGCAGCCGTTTACCTCATGGCCCTTTCAATGGGCTTCAAGGGGAAATTCAAGGATAAGGACGATGCGGGCCTGCTCGATTATTACCGCAGTCAGCTGTTTGCCTTTATCTTTAACCGCAACACCGACCTGGCTTCCGAAACCAAGAAGTTGTTTCCGGAAACCTATGATTATACGCTGGACAAGAGCGAAGGCAAACGGCTGCCCTACCTGAACAAATGGATCGGGGTGATCCTCCTGATCGTGATCCTGTTTCTGGTGGGGTCACATGCTGTCTGGGATCATCAGACGAAAGATCTTGTGAACATCGCCGAGGCAATTATTCGCGGAGCTTATACGGCCAATTAGGACGGTTATGGTATCGCAATGGATATAATGTTTTACATTAAAAGATGGTGGCGCTTTTTCGGCTTCATGGCGGTTGTTGGTGTTATCTACTGGCTGCGTGATTCTATCCTGGGGCTGGCGCGCTCCAACCCGCTCCACCTGCTGATCGGGGTGGCGGGTGTGATTGTCTTTATCCTGATCTCCCTGTTTATTTTTTTTCGTGTGGCCAGGAAAAAACCGGAAAAAGCCGTTGAACCCGAACCGCCGGCCGACGAGGACGGGGCACCGGAAGAGGCGCCGGAAGTTTCCGGGGAGGAAAAACCCAAGGAGGCGGCTGTCAAGGTGGCTGCCCGGAGCAAACTCAGTTCCCTGAGGCTGCGCAAGATATGTTCGCGGGCCATGAAGCGCATGAAAGCCAATGTTCCAGGTAAGAATTACCGCTATCAGATTCCCTGGATCATGATGCTGGGCGAGGCCGGCTCCGGAAAAACCCGGAGTTTGAAACAGGCCGGTTTCAAGCTGCCCCTGGGCGGCCCGGTGGGCGGCAGAGCCGGCGAACGTGACGAGTGTAAGTGGTGGTTTTTTGAAAAAGGGATCGTGATCGATGTTTCCGGGGATCTTATCCTGAAGGAGGATGGCTATTCCTCCAACGAGAAACTCTGGCGGCTCTTTCTCCGGCTTCTGCAAAAACACCGTCCGGAGCGACCGATTGACGGGGTCGTTCTGACCATTCCCTGTTCAGAACTGATCGGCAAGACGGCGGCCGATGAGAACGATCTGGATGATGCCGCCCGGAAAGCGGACCTGCTGTCCAAAAAACTGCTGGACGCGCAGAAAGTTCTCGGTATCCGATTCCCGGTCTATGTACTGGTAACCGGCTGCGACCGGCTGGAGGGGTTTAAAAGCTATTGTCA
This sequence comes from uncultured Desulfobacterales bacterium, assembly GCA_964636125.1. Lineage (GTDB taxonomy): Bacteria > Desulfobacterota > Desulfobacteria > Desulfobacterales > CAJINA01 > CAJINA01. Next base: position 46,975 of record CAZWPX010000036.1, read on the forward strand.
GAATATACCTGAAAAACTTTCTGACAACATGTTCGGCTGGTCGGCGCCGCACTCCATTGATACCGGGTATTCGGGTGAATGGGTTAAACGGGCGTTTGAGAGCATTAACCGGGATATCTTCCAGACCCAGTTCGAGTTGTTTACCGAAAAAAGTCACCTGCACGAACCGGATGGCCTCGTTTTACTGCCGGAAAATATTAAAAAACTGGCATCGCCCCTGAAGATCTATCTGGACCGCGTTTTTCGACAAAGTGTCTACCATGACTCCTACATGTTTCGGGGGATCTATTTCTGTGGTGATTCAGGTATTGAAGAGATAAAGAACGCACCCCGGAAGGTGTTTTTCTTCCGGGAGCTTTTCAACCAGAAAGTTTTTTCCGAATTCAGGCTGGCCCGCCCCCTGGCCCGCACCCTGCTGTCCAAAAACAGGGCGGTCATTGCCACCCAGGTTGCGGCCATGGCCCTGGCGCTGACCTGCTCGCTGGGTCTCTGGCTGGCCACCAACCGCCTCATCGATGATAAGCACGCCATGCTGCCCGTGTTTGAGCAGATTGATGAGGATCTCAGGAAATTTCGCAAAGCCGACGCCGGCCCTGAAGGCCTGGCCCTTTATCGCGCCCTGCACCAGGAGTCGATGTCGAATACCTTTCGGGAGAGCGGCCAGAACCTTTTTAAAGGCATGACCAACTTCAGGAGCCTGACCTATGCCTTTGTGCCCTCCTCATGGTTCAGCGATCTGCATTCAGAACTTCGGCGGTCCATGACCCTGGCTTATGATGAGATTATTCTCAAGGCGCTCTACATCGAGCTGCTCCAGAAAGCCAAAAAAATCTTCGAAGCCCAGAGCGGGGCAGAGTACACGGAAACAGGCAGTGGCGAGGTGTCGGCCATTGAAGACCTGCCCGAGTTCAAAAGGCTGGAAAAATTCGTCAGCAGCCTCCAGGAACTTGAGAAGAATGCCAATCTCTACAATGGGCTCAGTTCCACCAAGAACCTGAAAGATATGGGGCTGGTGGTCAAATACCTGTTTGACATTGAACTGCCGACCGAATTCTATAAAAATGCCCGTTATTACCACCACTCACTGGGTAAAACCCAGTACCGGGTATTTGATCCTTCGATTTTTAAACTTAAAGCCAAGTTTTTCACCTTGAAAAAACTTACCAAGCGTCTGTACGCGCGCCTGTACGACCCGAACCAGCTCGAAATAAGCACCCAGCGCCTGGCCTACAGGCTGGACCGGTTTGCCCGGCAAAGGCGCAGCCCGACTGGCGAACTCAAGCTTATAAAAGGGGTGCTGGACTCGATCTCCAACAGTGAAGAGGATCTGGCCCGGGAAGAATTCGCCTGGATATTCAGGGAAGAATTCGATCTCGGGGATCCGTTTAATGACATCCTGGCATCTATCGAGGAATCAAATTTCCTGGGAGAGGACTTGCTTGAAGAGGTTTACGCCGAAGGCGAAACCGGGTTCTTAAAACTCAGGGAAGCCCTGCAGGCCAAAAGCTCGGTCCTGACCGGCGCGTTGCTGGCCACCACGGACGACCCTGGGATTATCGAGGATGCCGTTGACGCGTTGAAGAGCGCGGTGATCGAGTCACCCGTGGACAACGAATCCTTTTTCGCGGATTTTGAAGGTGAGGATATTGCCGACATCAACGAAAAGGATGAGGCGATCGTCTCTGAAGATGAAGACTTCGATGAAGAGGATGAAGAAGATTTTGACGAGGAACTGGATGAAGAAGATCCCGATGCTGAGACGCCGGGTCTCTTCAACCGTCTGGCGCCGACGGTGATTGCACTCAAAACCGAGTTGGAGCAGCTGCTCGGCCAGGACTTTATGGATGAAGAGCTGGACCGCCGTAAAGGCATGGAGCTGCCCCCGGGAACCCGACTGCGGTGGGACCAGAACCTGCTTGATGAGGCCCTGAGGATGTTTGAACCCTACGACAGTTACAGCCAGGGGGGGCTGCAGAATTTTCCAATGGAACTGCAGAACTCCATGGCCAACCTGGCCCGGGACAACCTCGAGAAAAAGGTGATAGACCTGGTGGCCCGCGCCCAGCAGTTCGAGACCATACCCGTGGATTACAACGGGCAGCTGCCTGAATCGGACATCCTGCTTGAGATCAGGGATTTCAACAAGTCGGCCCATACCTTGAACCGGCTGTTAGGCAACTTAAACGACCTCAACCTGGTGCGGTCCTATCAGACTCTGACTGACATTCTCTACTGGCAGACGGCCACCTTGCTCGATGCGTTCAACAGCTTTCTTGAAGAAGAAGACCTGTATGGCGTCAAGGGCGCAGACCTTTCCTGGTGGGGCGGCCGGCAGCCGGTCTCTTATGAAGCGTTTGATGTGCAAGATGAGAAAGATCTAAAAAATTATCTGAAATTCCAGAGAAAACGTATAAAGTACCTGGCAGAAGAGTATGCCCGCCCTCTGGTTACGTTTTTCAAAAACAGCCAGATCCTGCGCAATCGGGAAGAAGAGCGGATTCTGTTTAAGTGGGAAAGGGTCCTGGCGGAACTGGAGAAATACGAAACCAAAAAACCGAAAAATTCAATTGTGGTCCTGGAAAAGTATATTCTTTCCGGCATGAATACGGTGACAGCGGAAAACTACTACCAGAAAATTACCGATGAGGTGCTGCACGCCCAGTCCGGCGATATCTTCCTGCAAAGGCGCAATGAGCTCAGGCGGCTGCTGTTTGACCAGTGCCAGGTGCTGGCCTCACGCAATGTCGAGAGAAATTACAAAGCCCTGAAAGCGTTTTTTGATGAAAAACTGGCCGGGAAATTCCCGTTTGCCGACCTCGTACCTGGCGCGGCCGGTTATGAAGAGGCCGATCCCGAACAGATCAGGGATTTCTACCTGTTTTTTGACGAAGCTGTTCCAACCATTAAAAGCGTGCTCAAATATAACAGCAATTTCGGCCTGTCCGGACAGCATGCCGCCCAATTCATAGAGCGCATGGATAAAGTGAGGGCTTTTTTCAGCCTCTATCTGGACAAAAAAGATGAAAAGAAGGACGACGCGGACGCAGAGGCGCCAGAGAAAGTGCCCACTTTTGGACTCAATGTCTCTTTCCGGGTCAACCAGGGACATGAAGCCATGGCTAACCAGATCATGGGCTGGAAATTTGAGACCGGTGGGCAGACCTTCACCTATGATGGAAAAAAGAGCGCGGGGCAATGGCAGCTGGGGCAGCCGGTGACCCTGTCATTGCGTTGGGCGAAGAATGCGCCCTATCGACCGATCTTTGCCGGAGAGCAAGAGGGTGCCGGAATTTCAGGGCGGTCGGCGAACTGGCGCTTTTCCAACAGCTGGTCGCTTTTGCGGCTGCTGGCCGAGCACGCGGCCGGATCTGAGGATTTTGATGGTTTTAAAGACGCCAAACCGCACACCCTGAAATTCGAGGTGGACGTCCAGAGAATCGACCAGAAAGATCCGACCGGGAAAAAATATAAAAGCGTGGCCTTTGTACGGGTTGCCCTGGTGACCGCTGACAAGGAAAAGAAATCCATACAGATGCCGGAATTCCCAAGGACAGCGCCCACGCTCGGTATGCTGGACGCCGTAAAGGGAGAGTGACATGACAGAAAAAGATACAACCCCGCAGTCCGATTCCGATCAGGCCGTTGCGGCGGCAGCCAACGGCGATGGTGAGTTCAACATGACCTTTGCCCTGGACATTGAAAAATACCTGGCCCCCTGTCCCGGTGATAACCCGGCGGGTGAATCACTGCGTTATGAAGGGACCTATGATCTTATCCAGGAGGCCCGGAAGGAGGAGGACGCCGACCTGCCCCAGGGAATATGGGAAAGAAGCGTCAAGAAGGCCAACTGGGAACAGGTTAACAAACTGTGCCTGGAGGCTCTCGAGAACAGGTCAAAAGATATCCAGGTGGCCGCCTGGCTGACCGAGGCGCTGATACTAACCCACGGGTACGCGGGTTTCAACCAAGGCGTGCGGCTGCTGCGGGCCCTGATTGAAAAATTCTGGGATGACGCTTATCCCGAGATTGAAGACGATGATCTGGGTGGCCGGTTGGCCCCCATTATCTGGCTCAACGAGAAGGTTTCCCTGAAGCTGAAGCTCATTCCCATTACCATGCCGCGTTCGATGGATTCCCAGCCTTACAGTTTTGCTGACTGGGAAAGCGCTAATCTGCTGGAAAAGCTCGCGGTGAAAGACCCGAACGCGATTGACAATGCGGAACTTGAAGGCCGGGCCACCCGGGCCAAATTTCTGGGCAGTGTGATGTTCACGGATGGATCCTTTTACGCGGGCCAGGCCCAGAATATCCTGCGGTCGCTTGAGGCCCTGGACGATTTGAACACCTTTCTGGATAACAAATGCCCGGAAGATGCGCCCAGCGTCAATATGCTCAAAGAAAATCTTGAAAATATTCTGGGGCTGGTCAATAGTTTCTTAAAGGAGAAGCAGGTCGATATACCGACGACCGATCTCCAGTTGGAAGCGGATGGGCCCGATGGCCCGGAAGCTGATGCCCAATCTGATGGACCCTTGAGTACCCTTTCCATCAAAAGCCGCGACGATGCCTATCGCATGCTGGCGGCAGCTGCAGATTATCTGCTGATTCACGAACCGCACAGCCCCACTCCGCACCTTGTAAGGCGGGCGGTTACCTGGGGAAAGATGTCCCTGACAGAGTTGCTGCGGGAACTTATCCAGGATGATAGCAATCTGAGACAGATATTTAAACTGCTGGGGGTCAAATATGCCCCGGTGAAGGAGGAAATCAAAGAATAAGGATTTGTGCCCGGACTCCGAGTTCAACGCGCAGCCCGGCATGTTTTCGAAACAGGTTCCTAAATTATATAGCTTTATTGCAACCAAACATGGAAAAAGGAGGTCATTATGGCTGAAAGCACACAACACAAGCTGGATCGCATCCGGCCACCCAG
>CAZWPX010000037.1:0-51413 GCA_964636125.1 uncultured Desulfobacterales bacterium
GAAATGTCCAGGTTTGATATGACCTTGATCCGGGAAACCAGGGAAGCGTGGACATGTTTGTCCGTTTTCATGGTTTCGTGCATGATACCGTCCACCCGGCAACGGATGAGCAGATGCGTTTTCTGGGGCTCGATGTGGATGTCGCTGGCCTTCATCCCGATGGCGTCGGCGAGAATGGCGTGGGTGAACCGCACCACCGGAGGTAGTTCAGCCAGGCCCTGCAGCTCATGATCGGCTTTATCCGGGGCGTCCTTGCGCTGGATAACAGTCATGGCCGCCGTAGCCTCATGCGCATTATCCGAGAAGTCATTCGGTTTTTCTTTCGGATAGTGCTTTTGGATGGCTTTGAGGATATCGTCCAAAGGGGATACTACGATAAAGATCGGCATCTGGGTGCTAAAATGAAGGTCGGCCTCGGCGTAAAATTCCAACGGGTTGGCAATGGCGACCACCAGCCCTTTTTTGACTTTTTTCAACGGCACCAGTGTGTATTTGTCAGCTATTTCACGGGGAATCAAAGCTATGATATCTTCCGGGATGTTTATTTTTTCAAGGCGGAGAAATGGAATTTCCAGCTGGCTGGCCAGGGCGTTGGCTAGGTCCACATTGTCCAGAATATCCATGTCCATGAGCACTTCGCCGAGCTTTTTTTTCTGAAGCTTCTGGATAGTCAATGCTTCCCGAAGGGTTTTGTCGTCTATCAGCCCGGCCTCGACCAGCAGGTCTCCCAGTTTTATGTGCCTTTTTCCCGGTTTTTGCATTTTATCGATTTTTTTCATTTCAGATAACTTTTCTGGCAGTCACCCCGAAAGCATAACAACCGGACAAACAAGTTAACCCATCAATTCGACCTATATGGTTGGTCTTGGGGCAGCTTGCCACTGCAACAATATATCATGCAGCACAGAATCGTTGTGATTTTTAAAAAGGTACCTTCAGTCTTACTGCGGGAGCAGTTACGTAAACATTGGATCAAAGGGCTCGCGCAAGGATCTTCTCAAGGATCACCTTTGTAATCATGTAGGTCGGCTTGACGCCTCCCTTGCCCATGGCGCCGGCCGCCAGGGTGCTCCCGGTTTCCAGGGGGTTGTCCGAAGCGTAATAAGCGTAGCGGACCTTGACCTGCCTGGAGATTTCGCCTTTGATGGTTGCTGCCCCGATGGCACGCTGGTAGTGACCGCCTTCCATTTCCAGCCCCACCGTTTTCCAGTCGGACTGGAATTTCCGGAGCATATCCCTGTTCTGGAGAGAGGTTCCCAGAACAGTAATCATGGGACCGGTGTAGACATTCACGCCGGGGCCAAAATCTTTCTCGTGAAGATCGTTTTCAAACAGGTAGTTGTCGGTTGTGCCTTCAAATACATGCGAATTTGCCAGCATGATATCCCCTTTTTGCCCGGCCAGGATGCCGGCTTTGCCCATGATGGATATCGATTTGAACTTTAAAGGCTGCGCGGTCTCCGAATGGGGTTTGAGCAGGTTGGACATCAGGTCGAAGGCCTGGGCGCCAAACGCGTAGTCCATGACCAGGAGGACTGGTTTGTCTGATTTCAGGCTGGTTTTGTTGATTTTGATGTCCGGGTGCAGGGGTACTTTGACGACCTTGGCGGTGTCGATCAGCTGGCAGCCGATGTGGGCTCCGGAGTCGTCCGGAAGTTCGTAAAATCCATGCCCGGCGGCATAGGTTTTTATCTCAGCCTGCCGGTCGCGGATTGCATAGGAGAAGTCATACAGATCCTGGGTATTCAGTGCTTCGCGGCTATCCGGATCAGTCGCACCATAACCGTACAGGGCGCTCAGGACACTGTGCAGGTTGGCACTGATGATGTGGATGGGGCGGCCCTGCAGTTTTAGTTCGGCCAGCTTTGCATGGATTTGGGCCGACCACTTCTTCTCGTATTCCTGGTGGCCGATGATGTTCATCAAGGACGGGGTCAGGTAGACGACCAGGGCGGAATCCTTGTTCTCTATCTCCGCATCGAACTGCTTGCCGAGGTGGTAAATTAGGGAGAAGAGCCCATTGTTGCTTTTGTTTTCAACCCGGTTCTTTTCAAGGTACTCGTAGGTGGCGCGGGTTTCCTGGTAGGGTCGTCCCAGGACGATGCTCAGGCTCCAGAGGGCCTGATCAAGTTCGGCGGCGCCCATCCCGCTGAGGTTCTGGTGGCTTTTTTCGAGTTCGCGCCACTCCATGGTTTCATTCCCGGAATCATCTTTCATGCGGCCGTGAATTTTCTTGGCTTCCCCGTAAAGAAAGGTGATATGGGTCATGATATCGTATATTTCACTCAAGCCGCGCGATATGACAAAACACATTTCACTCTTGCCCACCCGGTAACAGGTTCTCCTCCTTCTCAGGGGCATGGTTTGTTCAAAGGCGGAATTTTTGAAGGGGTCTTCTTCGGTGAGGATAATCCGGGTACACTCTTCGATGGCCCGCGGCAGTCGGTCGACCACATATTCAAGACCCTTGAGTTCCACCACCCGCGGGTCGTTCATGGATCCATATATCTCCGGGCTGAGGTTGCGCAGGCAGTGTTCGAGTGATTTGCCCAGCTTGCCGCGGGGGCGGTAAAAACCCCGGATAGCCAGGGCGTCTGTGATGGTTTTGAATTCCCGGATGGCGTATCTGGCTTTCTGGGCCTTGGTGAGTTCACGCATGGCGAGATCCTTTTGCATTGGTATTATTTTTCAGCGCCTGCCGCGCCAGCCTGGATCAGCTTGTCTATTTTATACACCAGCTCGGGGGGGATGTCCAGTTGAGCAGTTTTAGCGGTACCGGCCAGTGTTCGGCACCTAGCCCCGGAACCCACTGATTGCCAGGTTTTGTATGCCAAAAATATCAACATTTCAAGATAGGTAGAGCGTGCTCCGCCTTGACAGTAAAGGCCGGCGTATGCTATTGAGGCGGCACTAATGCAGACCGGGCAGGGCAGACTGTGGCCGCCGGAGCCTGAAAGGCGACAAGGCCTACAGTGTTCTCAACGGCGAATCGCTTGAAGAGGGTCAAAAGGTCAGTGGACAATTTGCCGGCACCGGCTCACGGCTTTTTCCACACTGCCGGTCATAACCGAGGTGGCCAAAGAGACCGGTGTCCGCCTGTCACGGCTGCAGGCCATCCGCAAAGCGTTTGAAGATAAAGGAGACCCCCATGAGTAAAGAATCCGGATTGACACCCTGCCTCCAAACCGGGTAAGACCCTCCTTCAAACTTAGGATCGGGGACGAAATAAGGAACAGCGTGAAAAGCGATTCGGGAATATTTATACTGCGGGTGCGGCTTGTCTGGTTACCGGTGCTGTTCATTTTTGCCCTGATTTGGTGCCCGGCCCTGACCGCTGGCGAACTGGGTGATTCCGCGCCTGCCCTGCAGGTCAACACCTGGATCCAGGGCGGTCCGGTTGACCTGAAAGCCGGTTTGGGGAAAAATATTTTTGTGATCGAGTTCTGGCAGACCGAGTGCCCGCACTGCCTGGAGAGCCTGCCCCTCCTGTCCGTGCTGCAGCACCGGCACAGAGATGCCGGGGTCGTCATTATCGGAATCAGCAGCGAAGACCCCGCCACGGTCAGTAAATTTATGCAGGGAAAAGAGGACATCCTGCACACGGTGGCCACGGATGCGGACGATAAAACGTATACCACCTATATGGATGCTTTCGGTGTTTCCGGGGTGCCGCATACCTTCGTGGTCGGGCGGCAGGGCCGAATTTTGTGGCAGGGCCACCCCCTGGATGGCCTGGAGGATGCCCTTGCGCAGGTGGTAGCCGGGCAGTATGACCTGGCAGAGGCACGCAACGTCTCCCGGGCCCAAAAACTGCTGACGGCCTATGTCTACCTGTCGATAGAGACCGATGAGGCCGATATCGCCAGCCAGGTTGGAAACCGCCTGTATGCGTATGGAAAGAACAACAGCGCGCTTTTAATTAAACTGGCCCGCTTCATTGTCGGTAACCAGAAGGTTCGGCGGCCTGACCTTGTGCTGGCTGAGCGAGCGGCCGGGCGGGCCTGTGCGCTAACCGGTGAAATCGACCGGGTCGCCCTGGAAACCTATGCCGGCGTACTGCACCGCTTGGGGGCTGCAGAAAAATCCCGGCAATACCGGCAGAAGGCGGAGAAATTGAGCGCTGCAGCCAAGCCGGCAGATTGACTCCCTGCCCCCTTAATCAGAAGGTTTTTGAAAACTCGTCGTATCCAGGCGTAGGCGTGGTTGTCCGCAACCGATTCAACGGGGCGCCCTGGCAAGCGGCGCAACCGGGCGGCCAGAGCCGTCAAGGAGGGGTGAGATGAGGACACGCCAAAGTCCAGTTGCTGTCTGGATGTTAGCAGCCGTGCTTTTTTTATCTTTAGGCCTGGCACCGGCCGGTGCCTACGATGAAAAAAAGTGTAAAAAGAGCGTCAGCAAGCTCTCCAAGCACGTGAAGCCTTACAAGAACACGAATTTTAAAAAACTCCTGAAGGTTATTTCCAAATTGGATGACGAGAAGGGCGGAATTGATCCCAAAGAGCTTGAAGAAGCCGTTGAAGTGCCTTTCGAAGATCTTACCTGGTCAAAGAAATTTATCAAATACCTGAACCAGGTAGAGAAGCATTGTGCAAAATAGGGCTTTCAAGATGCCGCCCGGATAAGTGCCGTGAATGACCTGAATGTGAAATTGAAGCTTGCCAGGGAGAGACTCGCGGTCCTGTATGATATTGACCGCCTCCCGGACGGGCAGCCCCTGCCCGATGGCGGATTCAGCAAAAACAGGGAGGTTGTGGCGGTTGCCCGGGCATTTCTCGAGATGTTTGCAGATCTGAAACCCGTTGTCTATGAGACAATCCAGGCGAAAAAATTCAGTCTGGAAAAAAGATGGGGCATAGATCCCGAACCCCTGTTCAATCTGAATTCACCCCGGGTCATTGCCAGCGGTATCAGAAAGCTGTTTGGTGCGGATGTCGCCGACCTGCAGGTTGACTATCAGCTTGCCCTTGCGTACCTGGAACATCTCTATAACGACCGGATACTGGGCAAATCAACCGCCTCCAAGATGGCCTATCTCAAGCCGATCACCGGCTGTGCCTTTAAGTATATTACTCCCGCCCGTCTCCAAGCGCATTTCCCCGATATTGTCCGGGACACTCTTGAGCTTTTGAGCCGTCAGGCCAAGCGATTGCGGCGTCAGGGCAGGGCCCACACCCATATCGATCGATTGGTCGGGGCTCTGACCGATCTTCTGGTCCGCTACCGGCTTAAGAAGACATTCGAGCGTCACCCCCTCTTCAAAACGGACCCGGATCTTTTCTGCCGGGTTTATGCCGACGAGATCGCTCAGCTCGTGGGGGACCATTTCAGCAGTTCCCATGCTCACGGTAAGGCTGTGCCCGCTACGTTCAGATTTGTCCGCAAATCCGGTATCGAAGTGACTTTTACGCCGCGTGACCGGCACTTTGTGCGTTCCGGTGATTACTATGGCGACTGCACGGCCGGGGAGGTGCGCAGCCAGGTGGACCCTGAGATAGCGAACATCCACTGGACTGTGTATGCATGGCTGCTGGACCCTCACTACCGGGTCCTGGAGGTGCTGTTCAACGGCCGGCGGGTGATCAAGGGCCACATTCTGCCGTTGATTGTTCACGGCCGGCGGGTCCTGATGCTTGATGCCATTGAGACGATTCCTTCCATACGGGATTTTCTGCGGGGTAAACCCAACCGGAACAAATCAGAACAGATATACGCCCGGAGGGAAGAGCTCCTGCAGGCCCTGTTTGCTGCGGTTGAGAAACTGGCGCTGAAAATCGGCGTTTCCGCTGTTTATGTCGATAAATATTCAAATACCCGCTGGGTTCGCGCGGCTGTCGGGCAATTGCCGGCAGATTCCTATCACACCAGCGAGGTTATCAAACCTTTTGAAAACAACCTGATCGCAGCCGTTGTTCAAAAGATCTTGAAGGTTGAGCAAAAAGATGTCCTTGAAGAGATACAGGCGCGCAACATCGGCCTGATGGACCAGCAGCTGCGCCCCAATTACAAGGAGGTGGGGGTGTTAATGGGGCGCCGTAAAAATTATTTTATCGCGGTCCGCGGGATATAGTTTCAAAAAGGGTCGATCTGAGGTGACCTGCACCGGCGGCCCGACGGCTTGACCAATCCACCCTCTCGTCCTATATTACGGGTATGCAACCCGCACCTTGAGACCTTCAGCCAGCCCGGGGACGGAACGACGGAACAGCAACCGGGCAATTCGGGGGATGCCATGGAAAAACGGATGGGCCGAAAACTTGGAAGCCTCTTTGGGTTCCTGCTATTCGGATTCCTCATTTTTCTCGGCTTCTATCATTTCAGCCAGCGGTTTGCCTCGCAGTACTCAGCGCATAACCTGCTTCGTAAAACCGATCGGCCGGATACCTTCTACAATGAGATACTCCCCTCAGATGCGGCCAGAGGCAAATATGTTCTCCGCTTGAACCTGCGCCAGTCAGTTGGCAAAACCCAGCTGGTCTACCGGGGGCTTGAGGGGCAGAAAACCTGCCTTGTCGATGTGATCATCCCGGAACTGGATCCGGATCGGCCCTACAAGCACCGGCTGGATATCGAAATGGCAAAAAGGGGCTTCCGGATGGCTGGCCACAATTTTAGACTGGTTGCGGTGGGGGAGAATTACCTCCAACTCCATTTTACTCTGCAATAATCATCTTTGAGCGGTAAACAATCCGTTCCTCTGGCTTTGCCGGCGGTCATTGAATTGACAGATTGAGATTTAAACCTGCAAATATGGTTTGAAATGCTCCGAGTTCGGTAAGGTATTTAATTGCTGTCTTAATATTGACTTTTCGGGCTGTCTTCGGCCAGTCGGTTGGTCGGGTCGCCGGCACTGACCATCCGGCCCAGGAGTTCACGTCCTTTTTTGAGGGGCAGACGGCCGGTTAAAGTCACGTGGCCGATCTTGGTTTCAGCCTGGTTTGTGAAGATTGCTTCGGCCTCAGAGTGACCATTTGCATCTATCCTGTTGATGGTAATGGCGCACTGAATGGTATCGCCAAAATAGACGGGCTTGATGAATTTAAAGTTCATGCCTGTGGCCAGCCAGCCAACCTGTCCGCCGAACTCGCAGATCATGGAGCCCACCAGGAGTCCGTGGCAGATTAAACCGTTAAAACCTTTCAGGTCGGTCCATCTTGAATCGTAGTGGACCGGGTTGTAATCCCTGGTCAAGTCGCCAAAGGCAGTTGTTTCAGCCTGGGTGAAAGTGCGGGTGAAAGTAAAAGCATCACCTGCCTTGAGACCCTGGATTGCTTTGCTCCGCATGGGGTTTGCCATTTTGTAGCCTCATGATTGCCTGTTGATCAGGTTGGGCCGGACGCAGGGTGGTCCCACCCAAAGTCAGGTCTGTTGTGGAGAAAACAAGCCCGGGGCGCGCAAGGTTCAATGCGCCTGCTGCTCGGCTTTGACCCGGTCGGTGATGTCCCGGCCGACACAGGTAACCGCCACCACCTCTCCGTTTTTAAATTGGGGATTGATACTGATTTCACCCAGCCGGTGGGTGCCGTCCTTGGCGATAAATTTAAAAACACCGGGGGCCATGGGCTCGCGCTCAAAGGTTTTGGCTGTCTGGGAGATGGCGGATTCAAGTGACTCCGGGGTGAGGATATTCAATTCTGTGAATGGTCTGCCGATGAGTTCTTCCGGTTTATAGCCCAGGGTCTTCTCCACGGAAGGGGAGACACTGAGCAGGCGGAGCGCTTTGTCAAAGGAGAAAATAACGTCAAAGGCATTGTTAAACAAAAGGCGGTAGCGCTCTTCGCTTTCCTGCAGTTTTTCTTCGGCATGCTTACGTTTGGTAATATCCCTGACGATGCCCAGGATAACTGAATTGTTTTTGAGCTTGACAGGGTAGGCGTGAATCTTGACGGCAATGCGCAGGCCATCATCCCGTTTTAAAGTGAATTCGGCGGCTTCGACCGGATTGCCCGCGCACACTGCACTTAAAAGCTCGGCCGCTTTCAGCGCCTGGTCCTGGGGCAGGAGGCCGGTTTCGATGAAATTTCGGCCGATCAACTTTTTTCGGTTTTGTCCGGATAATTTTTCGATGCTTCGATTTGCATCGATGAATACACCGCTTTTATCAATAATAAAAAAGCCAATCGGTGCCCGCTCCAGTATGACCTGCAGCCGTTCTTCGCGTTCTTGCAGGGCGGCTTCGGCCTGCACCCGCCAGCGGGCCTCATTCTCCAGTAGTTTTACCCGGTATTCAAGCTCCTCGTGGGCCAGTTTTTTAATCTCTTTCTCAGTCTGCATGGTTTGCCTTGGGATTGAACGGTCAATGAAAGGTATCATAAGTCATATTGCCTGAAATGTCGAGTGCCGGAAATCGACTGCCCGGTGCCAAGGGTCGTAGTCACCGGCCCCGGGCCGGATTTTCAGCCGCACGGCATCAGTCTTTTTATAGACCCCGGCGGACAGGACGCCCTTTTCGTCATCAACCACAGCGGGGGTATTCACAAAGTAGAAATCTATGACCTCAGCGCCGACACCCTTGTCCACAGGCGGACGGTCACATAGCGGGAACAGAAATTAGTCGCGCCGGCTCTGATTTTTATTGACGCGGTATGCTAAGGCCCTATATTGTATAGCGATCCTCTAAATTTAAGCAGGATCGATCTATGAACAGGCGCTCTATCATACTGACCGTTCTGGCTGTCCTTGTTCTGCACGGGGTAGCGGCGGCGGTCTACACCGCCGGGCGGGATCGGGTAGGTGTGCTGTTGTCCGCTTTTATACCGAGGCGTACAGAAACCCGGCCGCCCTCCCCGATTAAGATTACCAACAAGCCGCCGGTTCCCATAAAAATCAACAAGTATACCCCCGTCATTGTGACCCCGGAACAGCCTGCGGGCCACCTGGTTGAGATCTATTCATGGCTGGATCCGTCCGGTGTCAGGCGATTTTCCAAATCCAGAACGGATTTTGATGTAAACAGCCTTTCGGTCCTTGAAGGCGAGCCGGTTTCCATTACACCCGCTGAGTCCGGACCCATCCATACCGGTGCCTCCGGCCGGATGGTGGAGACGAAGGTCTTCATAAACAACAACCGCGTGTTTATCCCGGTGAAGGTCCGCTACCGGGATGCGGAGACAAATGTCCTCCTGACGTTTGATACCGGGGCCACCAAAACCTCGCTGCACACGGATATTGCTGAGGAACTGCACATCAACGACAGTGTCCAGTCCCGCTCACGGGTGGCGGACGGCAGTTATGTTGCTACGGCGGAGGCCACCCTGGATTACATTCAGGTGGGGCCGTTCAGGATGAAAAACCACGCGGTTGCCATCATACCCCACCGGGGAGGGGCGGAGATGAGCAAGGGGATGCTGGGCATGAACTTCTTGAAGCACGTTGAATACAAAATAGATTTTGAAAAGCGCCTGATCCGCTGGCGACTGTAAACGCGCGAGACCATCTTGTAAAAACAGCAGAAATTCATCTGAATAACCACTCCACTGAAAGGAGACATTCATGAATGAAACCGCCGATCAGGAATATGAACACGCGGCCCGGTTTTTTAAATTCTTTTAAAAGGAAAAAAGAGACCACCTGGCGGTGTTTGAGCTGCGGGTACCTGCACACCGGCACCGCCCCGCCGGACAAGTGCCCGGCCTGTGTAAAGCCCCAGGGGTATTTTGAGCTGCTGTACAAGAATTGGTGATCCAGCACTAGCTGACGTGCAAAAAATAGTGTGCCCACTTCAGATTCAAACGGCCTGAATTTCTGCGGCCGGTTCAATGTCCGGGACCGGTGGTGTGAATTGATGTCGGTACAGGGCGAAATAGGTGACTGGTACCACCAGCAGGGTGAAGACAGTGGACGCCAGAAGGCCGAAAATCAAGGCCCAGGCCAGGCCCGAGAACACCGGGTCCAGGGTAATGGGGAAGGCCCCAATGGCAGTGGTGGCCGCTGTGAGAAGGATCGGCCGCATACGGATGGCGCCGCTCTGTAGAATTGCCTCCCTGAAATCCAGCCCCTGGGCCACCGCGTCCTGAATAAATTCGATCAGCACCAGTGAATTGCGGATGACAATGCCGCCCAGGGCGATCATGCCGATCATGCTGGTGGCGGTGAAAAAGACCGGGTTGGCAAACCCGCCAACACTCTCGGTGGTGACCAGGTTGAGCAGCCAGAAACCGGGCATGATCCCCAGCAGGGTCAGGGGAATGGCCATCATGATCAAAAGCGGCATGAAAAAACTGCCGGTATCAATGATTAAAAGGATATAGATTCCCAGCATCGCAGCTGCAAACGCGAGCCCCATGTCCCGGAAAACCCGGATTGTGATTTTCCATTCACCTTCCCCGGCCCACTGCACGTTCAGCCCGTCCGCAACCGGGTCCTTTTTCAGTTTGCTCTGCATGTCCAAAATGGCCTCGGCCGGCGCACGCCCGGCCATCTCCGCGGTGACGAATACCACCCTTTTCATATTTTTATGATAGATGGTCTGTTCGGCAGGAATGCTTTCCGGTTTAACCAGTTCCGCCAGCGGAATCATTGCCGCCGTAGCTGTTTTGATAGGGATTTGCGAGAGAGAGGAAACACCGGAACGTTTATTGACGGGCAGTATCGTTTTTACCATCAGGGGCTGGCGTTCACCCGGCAGGTGAACAGTGGCCGGGGTATCACCGCTGACCGCCAGTCGCAGTGTCCGGTTGACCGTCTGGGTGGAAATACCGTGTAACGCGGCCTTTTCCTTATCCAGCACAAAGTTGATCCGGGTCCTTTTTGCTTCCACCGTATCATCGATGTCAACCACAAAAGGTTCTTCACGCATAATCTTCCGGATGTGAGCCGCGCCTCCGGTAAGCTGATTGTAGCTTTGATCCTTGCCGCCGTAGATTTCAGTGGTCAGGGTGGAAACGACCGGCGGGCCCGGCGGCGTTTCAACGATTTTCATGGCCACCCCATTGGCCGCCGCGATCTTTTCAAGATCCTTACGCAGCCGCAGAACCAGTGCATGGCTCTGCTGGGCCCGGTCATCCTTATCCACCAGGTTAACCCGGATGTCCGCCACGTTTCCCGCTTTTCTCAGGAAATAGTGCCGGACCATGCCGTTGAAATCCATGGGCGAGGCGATCCCGGAATAGGAGACGAAATTGGTGATCTCCGGTACCGTCTCGAGATAGGTTTCAAAGCGTCTGACAACCGCGTCGGTTGCTTCAAGCGGCGTGCCCTCGGGCAGGTCCAGCACTATCTGGAATTCGTTTTTATTGTCAAACGGCAGCAGTTTCAAAGGTACTTTTCGAAAAAAACCCAGGCTCATGGAAAAGAGCAACAGCCCGATGACCGTTGCCAGCAGCAGGTAGCGTTTCTTTTGTGAGTCGAGAAACGGGCTGGTCAATTTTCGGTAAATCCTGTGGATCGAGCTGCTCTTCATTTTGCGGGCCTGCTCATCGGCAGAGATTTTTCCAGCGGGTTTGAGTTTTCTTAACAGCAGGTGACTGAGCCAGGGTACGATGGTAAGCGCACAGACGGTTGAGAAAATTACGGTCAAAGGCACGTTGGAGGCCATGGGCGCCATGTAGGGGCCCATCATGCCGGTGATGAAAAACAGGGGCGTAAACGAGATGATGATGGCCAGTGTGGACATGATAACCGGGGGCAGGACTTCACTGACAGCAAAGAGGGTTGCGTCCACCGGTTTGCGTAAACCCATCAGGATATGCCGCTGGATATTGTCCACATTGGTAATCGGGTCATCAACGACCAGGCCCAGGGAGAGAATCAGGGCGAAGAGAGTTACCCGGTTGATGGTGTAGCCAAAGAGAAAATTCACGAACAGGGCCAGTGAAAAGCTGATCGGGACTGCCAGCGCTACCACCAGGGCTTCCCGCCAACCCAGCGCAACAGAGAGCAGGATAACCACCGCAATGATGGCAAATCCCAGGGAGCTGAGCAGTTCGTTTACCTTCTGTCGAGCGGTTTCGCCATAGTTCCGGGTTACTTCCACCCGGACCCCGTCAGGAATGATTTCTGCTTGAAGCTCCGCAATCCTGGTCAGCACTTCGTTGGCCACTTTAACCGCGTTGGTTCCCTTTTTTTTTGAGATGGCCAGGGTTATGGCCGGGTACCGGATCGGCGTCTCATCGAGGCCATGGGCTTTTCGGTAGTGGTGGGAGAACCCGATACGGGAGTAACTTTCGGCCTCCTGGGGACCGTCGATGATGTTGGCAATATTCTTTAGGTAGACGGGGCGATTATGCTGAACGCCGACAACCAACTGGGAGACATCATCCACCGAGGATAAAAAGGCATTGCTTGAAACCGTGTAGTTCCGGTTTAATTTTGAAAATACCCCGGCGGTCACGGATGAATCCGCCCCCCGCAGGGCCTGGCTGACGTCCAGCATGGAGACGCAGCAGCCGGACATTTTCTCCGACAGCAGTTCCACCCGGACCTCTCGTTTACGTCCGCCGTAAACTTTCGTGCGCGAGATATCTTCCACCTGGGAAAGCCGCGCGAGGACCTCCTCACCGATCCGGTCCAGCTGATAATCATTGTGCCGGTCTGAATAGAGCGTCAGGGTGACAATGGGCACATCGTCTATCTCCACCGGTTTGACCACCCAGCCTTTTACGATGGGGGGGACACTGTCCTGGTGCATCGTGATGCGGTTGTGAAGTTTTACCAGCGAATTTTCCCGGTCCTCGCCGACAAAAAAGCGCACGGTAATAATCGCCGTGTCCTGTCGGGACATGGAGTAGACGTATTCAACCCCGTCAACCTGCCAGAGCAGTCGTTCCAGGGGGGTGGCCACCAGGCTTTCTACCTCTTCCGGGCTCGCACCGGGTGCGTTGACATAAATATCCGCCATGGGAACCACAATCTGGGGCTCTTCCTCCCGGGGGGTGACCAGGATAGCCGCCACCCCGAGGCACAGGGAGGCAATAATCAGGATAATGGACAGCTGGGAGGAGAGAAATTTCTGCACAATGCCGGCGATGATGCCATCGGGCACCTTGTGACTGTCAGACATGTTTTACACCTCTAGTTAATGCCAATCGTTTCGCTTCCGTTCAACCCCGAGAGCACTTCTACCTGTTGCGCCAGCCGCCGGCCGGTTTTCACATACCGCCGCGTCCAACGATTTTCTTCCTGGACGACCACCAGTTCAAGCTGACCCACTTTCTGTAAGGCCGCAGCGGGGATGGTGACCACCTTCTCAGTTGCGACCGGTATTCGCAGTTTGCCGAACATGCCCGGATAGAGACCCTCGATGGGAGGCAGGGCGGCCTTCACCAGGAAGGTGCGGGTCTGGGGATCGGCATAGGGAATAATTTCTTCCACATCGGTCTGAACTTCCATTTCAAGGGTGGTGATGGTTGCCGGCAGCTGCATGCCCAGTCTCAACCGTGAGATCAGCCCCTCCCTGACATGGGCTTCCAGTCGGTAGGCACCCGCAGTCTGCAGCACCAGCAGGGGCTTGCCCGGCAGGGCCAGGTCTCCGGGTTCCACCAGCCTTTTGAGCACCTCTCCGGTTTCCGGTGCGGTTATGCGGGTATACCCCATGGCAATTTCAGCTTCACGAACCACCTCTTCGGCCTGCTTTATACCGGCCGTGGTGCCGGTGTGGGCCTCCCGGGCATGGGCGAGGCCGGCTTTGGCCTGCCGGTAATGGGATTGGGCCTTCTCCAGGGCCTGCTGGGTGGCGGCCTTGGATTCAAAATAGGTCTGGGTCCGCTTGAAGTCTGCTTCAGCCTGGCTGTGAGCCGCCTGGGCCGCGATAACCGCCTGGTGGGCCTGCTTACGCGCGGCCTGGGCCGACTTGAGTCCCTGGCGGGCCTGGTCGAGGCGGGCCAGAAGCTGCCGGCTGTCCAGGGATATCAGGACCTGCCCCTTGGTGACCCGGGTACCGGGGCGGACATCCACGGCGGTCACCTGGGCGGTGATCTGGGCTTCTATGCGGGATTCGGTGCGCGGCCGTACCGTCCCGGAGGATTCGAGCCAGCGGCGGACGGTCTCAATGCGGGCCCGGGCGGTCTCGGCCGGTTCTGGTACATCGCTGGTTCCGGAAAGGGTCTTACCGGGCTGGATCTTCCCGGAATCGGAGCAGCCGGGCATCAGCAACAGAGTGCACAGGCCCATAAGAAGTGTCAAAATGATTGACTTGCCGGGTGTATACATGACGCGTTTCTCCTTGAACGAAAAAAGGTATTCTACTGATTGTCAGGGAACTCGCTGCACTCGCACCCTGACCTACGCTGAATATGCCTAATTTCAGGTGACGAACAGTTGGACCCACAGTCTACCCCAACTATACAATCTTGGGGTTTAATTGCCGGCAGCCTATAAAGGCCACGGTGTTTTGCACAGGCCGCTCTATCCCGGGTCTGGTTTCGTGGCCTGCTGCGCGGGCCTATTTTTGCCAGCAGGCGATGGCCCGGCAAACATCCGCCCGGGATTTTTCCCTGTCATAAAAGGCCGAGGAGGTATGCAGCCGCGACCGGTTGCGGGCCAGTTCACTGTTCAGGTAGCGGGTGATATCCACGGATCCGCCCTGGTACTGCTGGCGCACCAGTTCAAAGGATTCGTTGGCGCTTTCTACACTTTTTTCAGCGACCAGCAGCCTCTCTCCGGCTTCTTTAAGGCGCAGGTAGGCTGTTTTTACCTCTGTTTTTACGGCCAGCAGGGTTTTGCGGTCGGCTGCCAGGGCTTCATTCAGGCCGGCTGTGGCGGCTGATATCCGGGCATCGGTGGAAAATCCCGAAAACAGGGCCCAGTTCAACACCACACCCGCCGTCCAGTTGTCCCGCTCCGTGCTGAAGTTCCCGTTTTCAGCATCCATCCAATAACGGGTTTTAAAATCCACCCGGGGGATGTAGCCGCTTTTGGCCAGGGCCATGGCTTTTTCCGCCTGGTAAACCTTTTCACGTATCTTCCGGATTTCCGGCCGCAGGGCGAGGGCTTTCGTCAAGCCTTCAGGGTAAGTGGGCGGGACGGCCAGCGCGACAACGCGATCCTCTTTGAGTTCCAGGAGGACATCCGGGTCGATGCCCAGCACGCCGGCCAGGGCTGTTTTGGAAATTTCCAGGCGGTTTTTACTGCGCACCACCTCTTCTTTGGCCCGGGCCAGCCGCACCTCCAGTGAAAGAAGGTCTGACTTGAGGGCGCCACCGGCCCCATAACGGACCTGCATGATGGCGAGCTGGGCCTCTATGGTTGCCAAAGATTCGGTGGAGATGGCCACATAATCCTGGCTGGCCAGGATATTATACCAGGTTTGGATGACCGCGGTCCGGAGATGGTTGGAGATTGCTTCCCGGTCGGAAACCCTGTGTTTCTTCTCAGATTCAGCCATCTGAACCCCGAGCCGGTCACGGTTTCCGTTGTAGAGGTTCAGCTCCAGAACACCACCGGTTTCCCAGTTTTCGAACCAGCCGGGTTGATTAAAGTCGGTTCCCGGGGTGAAATTGCGTTGATCGATAGTTTTTATCAGATACTGGGAAGGGGCGTCTCCCTGCATGTATTCGAGGGAGAAACCCACCCGGGGATAGAAAGAGGCCTGGGCTTCCTTGATAGCCGCCTCAGCACTTTCAATACGATGTGAAGCCATCACCAGGTCGAGGTTGGCGGACCCGGCGATTTCAAGTGCTTCGGCCAAGGAGATAGGCCCTGTCAGCGTCCCAGCGGTTGGTCCCAAACTGCCGGGCGGATCCCCGCCAGTGCCTGAAAAAACCGGGGCACCCGCCAGCAGGAGTAATAAGAAAACAGACACGAATTTACAGACAGAAAAGTTTTTCCCCACGCTCAACCCCTCCTGACGGTTTTCTGAGACCCTGGTAAAGCACCTCTCCCTATTAGCTGCCTGCGATGAGCTCAAATTTTAATCATCTAAATACGCTATGTGTTCATATGTTAAAATTATGCTCGCCTTGAATAAAACAAGGCTGGGTGTTTATTCGACCTTAAAACCTGGTCCGGGCCAAGCCTGTCCCGCCATTCGGGAGTCAGAGATAATTGGCTATGCCATACTGATTGATGCAAGTGAGCTAAAGTGAACTAAAGTTAAAAGTGATCTAAAGTTAAGGCATTCTACTGATTGGATAAAACCAGCGGAGCGAAGCGACACCAGAACTTTAGGCACTTTAGATCACTTTAGTCACTTCAAACTTATCAGTTTTGGGTTACAAGCCCCTTTTAGGGGCAACCCAAAGCCTGGCCCTCTGGACCAGGATCTTTACTATGGGTCTCGTTCTTCTTTACCATCTATTGCGAAACGTCGTCAACATATTGGGATGGTGCATTTCATCTTCCATGGCGATGGTGTGGCAAACCTGGCACTGTTTGTCCGCTCCCAGGGGATAGGGTGTCTGCTGGTACTGGCGCGGCAGGATATTCTCCATGTTTTGGTCCAGGTGATTGCGCGCGGGATAAATCGCGTGGGCGGCACCGTGGCAGGCCTGGCACATAAGTCCGGCATCGTCCATGCGATTCTTGAAAAGCTCTGTGGCGCTGCCGGTTTTTTGTTCCGGGCTCACTTCATCTGTTTCCGGTGGTTGAAAATCAACGTGGCAGTGCAGGCAGTCAGGTTCATTATCCCACGGTTTGCGGCCGGGGGGCAGTTGGCTGTTTTCATTTTCGGTCCGCAACAAATCGGCCAGTTCAGCGGCTTTCTTTTTACCGTTTGTTATTTCACCTGCAAGCAGACCCAGCGCGTGGTCCGCCATTGTCCCGTGGCAGTTGATGCATTCAAGCTCAATATCCCGATGGATGCCCCGGAAGCTGCGGGTGCCCCCGGATGCAGACGGGTGACAGGCATAACAGGCGACGGCTTCCCTCTCTTCCAGATAGACGGCGTGAAACCCGTGGATAGCACTGGACAGGTTCAACCGTCCTGCCTGACCGGTTTCGGCCGCATTATCTGCGTGGCAGGCGCGGCAATTTACCGGGTCCCCGCGCTTGGCCCGGGCGACCAGGTCGGTTCGGCTGATTTTATCGTGGGCGGCCAGGATGTCCTGCGCAGTGCGGTTTGATATTCCGGTCATCCCGGCGACTTTCCAGTCTCCCCGGTGGCAGTTTTTGCAGCCCAGTTCGGTTGATAGCGGCGCTGTGACGACTGTCCGGGCCAGGATCTGGCGGTCTTCCCGGGCAACTGCCGTTACGGCAAACTGAGGGTAAGGATTGTAGCCGTTTTCTCCTGAATAAGGCGAAACCGCCAGCGCGGGTGTCCGGTAAGCCATCTGATCTTCATTGTATTGCATTTCAGTCGCGCGGCCGCTGCTTTGATTGCCTGATAACGGCTGATAGTGCATTTCAATATCCGTGGTGATGATTTCCGGTGTTTCCCCCCTTTTGATCAACTGGGCGGTTATGCTGTTGGCCGGGCTGTCCAGGGACCAGAGCTCGTCGCAATCGGAAACCGCGGCCATGCCCCGGCGACTCCAGGCCAGCAGGACGTATTCATCCGCTTCCCTATCAAAAGCGGTGAGCGGTGCGGCCTTTATCTCCGGCAGTTTGCCGGCCGAAAACTGCCTGGACCCGCCCTGGTTGATGTCAGCAACAATGTAGCGGGCCAGGGCCCGGCGCTCTTTAAGGGTGCCCAGAAAGGGCGGCATGTATCGATTTGTTTTGCCCTGGCCGGCCAGGCGGGATTCAATGGCAAAGACCGAAAAATCCCGGGTCAGGGGGATGATATCATTCATCGGGCCCCGGACAGAATGGCACGCCAGGCACTGAATCCGAAACAGTTCTTCTCCAGCCGCCAGTTCATTTTCAGTGGTTATGGTTTTGTGGCGAACCCATTTGGCGGATTGTAGGAAGCCGTTTTTCTCAATGGCCGGCAGATCGGACATCTTTACAGAGGTTGACCAGGTATGTCCAACGATCAGGTAGGGCCGCCGGGCGGCCTCCCGGGACCACTCAAAAGCCCCCATGTAGAGCAAACCAATAAAAAGTAGTAAAAAGGCCAGTGGTTTTTTAACGGCCGTCGGTGTCCGAAACGCCATCAAGAGGCCGCCGGCGGCAATAATCGGCACCAGCCAGAAGAAAACGTTAACCGTGACGGCCAGTTCCGGAGAGTGTCCCAGGACCATGGATTTAGGCCCTGGCGGAAGGGCTTCAAAATACCACCAGGCGATAACGGGCATGGCCGCGAAAGCGGGCAGCAGCCATTTAGCGCAGTACCGGACCATGTTTGCACGGAGGGCTTCCTGGCGGATATGCACCGCGGTCAGGAATCCGAAAAGGCCCGCGCAGGCAAACGCCATGGCCGTTCTGAAAAACAGGGCCGGCCAGGTGGTGGGATTGAAGAAACCGTCCCAGAAATTTCCGGTGGTGATCCAGTTGCCGGGGGTCAGCATGTAATCGATGATACCGTTGATTAGAAAAAGTGACAGCCAGGCAAAGAGGAAATAGAGCCAGCCCACAATGAGGTGCGACCGGCGGTCCATTTTATCGAACCGGTAATAGTAGATCAGCAGGGCGACGATTTCACCGAGAAAGCAGGCCCATTCAGCCGCAAATCCAAATACGAAGGTGTGGATCAGCGTCGAGGTGGCGCCGGGGCTCAAAAGGGTGATGGTAAACCAGATGCCCACCCCGGTTACGGACCCGAAGACCATGGTCAACAGCAGGAAAAAGCGGCTGTGCATCTTGACGTAGTCCAGCATGTCAGCGGATGCTTCGCGATACGCCTTCATTTCGGTCAGTACCAGGAAAAGGCCGCCCCCGACCGCGAAATGGGATACATAGACATGGACCACCGCAATCAAAGCGATGAGGAACCCCCCCCCGGCCGCGCCCAGATCCCAGACAGGATAATTCATTCTAGACCTCCTTTTGGCCGGTGAAGGCGAGTTTCAGCATGTAGCCCATCAGGGTCAGTGCGAAAAGCAGGACAAGGATGAACAGGGCCAGGGAAGAATACTGGGGAATAACCTGCAGATCTGCGGATTTGAAGAAATGCGCGATCCAGGTGATCCTGACCATGTGCCTGACCAGCGCCATGAAGGCAATTGCCGCCAGGGCGGACCAGGTGCAGGGCCAGAGCCTCTTTTTTGCGGCGAACCATACGGCGGCGGTTCCGCAGGTGATCCCGGCCGCCAGCAGGAGCGTGGCCGTCAGGCTGCCTCCCAGAAAGAGGCCGGTGACGCGGTCCGGCAGTGAAAAAAGAAACCAGAGCCCCACCGGCACCTGGCAAACGGTTGCCGCGGCAAACCAGTGCAGGCCCGCAAAGATGCCCCCTTGCGGTCCTTTACCACTGTGCTTTGTTTTCCATGCGGCCAGGTGTGCCACAGCCAGGCCGCCCACGGCAATGGATGCCACGATAAAATGGAGATAGCGGGGATAGAGGGACGGCTCGGCCAGGTTGAGCAGGGTTCCCCGGGGATTGTCAAAGTACAGCGGCCATCTTTCGGGAGAGAGCATGAGGGTCATGTTGTTCGCGAGGATGAAACCGGTGCAGAGCATGGCCAGCACAGTCCCGGAAAGCACCATGCGGTTGACTGTGCCGCGGCCTTTGACCTGGTAGCTGTTCAGGTAAGCGCCATAATATAGAATCATGAGCAGGGCGATTGTCGCCAGCCAGAAAACGGCCATCAGTACGGAGCTCGTGTAAATCAGGTGGCCGTATAGAACCTGCACAAAGAGAAGCGGTGCGACACCGGTATTAATAGTAAAAGCGATGGAGATCGGCAGTTTCCGGCTGATATCTAGGGGCAGCGTGTCACCCTTTATGCTCTTTTTGAACGCAGATATCAGGGCAATGATCGCGGAACCCAGCATCACATTCATGACGATAATATGCAGTGTAAAGGTAACCAGCAACAATATTTCCAGCCATAGGGAGGTGACGGGAATGATGTCCGGGGTGGGCACAAGCCGGGAAAAATTCATTTTGACTCCACATTGAAAGGTACTGTGGCGAGTTTGTTTACCGCGACATCCCGGAAATCGTCACCCGCATACACGCTGACGATTGTATCATCTTTTTTGATGTGCTCCGGGATTTTTATTTCTCTGGAGGGGGCCAGTGCGCAGGCGCTCCAGGCGGCCAGTCCCCGGTGGATCGGGTCACGGGACTCCATGAAGGACCCCAGGTAGGGTGCTGCCTCCCGGGCCGACTGTCTGCGGCTGTTGGCCAGTCGGCCGATTCCCCACAACACGCCGCGCTGTAAGAGTGGATGTTCCAGGAAATTGCCGCACGGGTTCAGATAGGAGACCAGGATAGCCGCGTACTCTCCGGCCAGTTTTTGATTGCGGGACATGGCTTCGCCCATTGTTTCCGGAGCCCCCCAGCCGATGCCCCCGGATTCATCATTGAGCGTCCACATGAGTCGGCGCATCATGACTCGCGCATCCTCAATTGCTTCATCCGCCATAATCGAGATGAGGGCACCGGTTACGGTGACCGCGCGCCAGCGCAGGAGTTCATTGCCGCTGCAAAAAAAAGAGATCAGGGGGTTGATCACCCGGCGCAGTTTCATCTGCGCAAGCTGATCGATGGCCGCATCCGGTTTCTGCTGGAGGAGCAGGCCTTGAAAAGATTTTTTTAACGCCTTTATGTGCATATTCTAACTTCAAGTCGCTGCCGATCAGGCGGCTAGAAGGAGATGACCTGGTATCCCTGTTCCAGGTAAGCGGACATGGAGGGGTGTCCAGACATGTCGTCAAGCAGTCTCAGACCCTGATCCTGACAGGCACCCAGGGTGGCTGTTTTGGTCGCACAGGCCTTGCAGACACCGTCGACCAGGCCTTTTTCTTTGACGGTCTGCCACAAACGATACTGTGGGTTGCCAGCTTCATCCAGACCCGGGATCAGGCTGGTGGCCGATCCTTCAATGACTATTTTTACGTCAAAGCCATTGTCTGACAGGTTAATCCCGTTCAGCAGCACATGTATAAAACACATGGGGTCACCGTTAAACACAAACAGAGCAGTCCTTCTTGATTCGGTTTGCATCACTCATCCTCCCAGGATATGCAGTTTTCCGGACAGTATTTGATGGCCTCATTGACCCCTTCTTCAGGATAGGTATCCCGATCGGCCACTTCAATATGACCGAATTCGTTTTCCGAAAAAACTTCCGGGCACACCTCGATGCAGCCGCCGCAGAGGTTGCAGTCAGCCATGTCCACAACTGGTTTTTTCATTGTAATCGCTGACTGAAAAAGGCATGGACGGATTGGAATACCGGTCCATGCCTTTGTATTGATCCAAAGCGCATCTTAAGCTGCCATTACCGTCTGGCCGATCTGCCGACCGAACTCGATGCATTGCTCAAGGGCGTCTTGCCCGGGGACGTATTGAACCCGGAGGCCTGGAACAGGGATATCCATTTTCATTGTTTCCAGTTCAGCGGTGATATATTTGACAGCCTCACCGCTCCATCCGTATGAACCAAATGCAGCCCCGATTTTGTTCTGGGGCTTGAGACCTTTCATGTAAGTGAGCATGTCCGCGACACTGGGGAACAGTTGATTGTTCAGGGTCGGGGAACCCACGATGATGGCTTTGGCATCCAGGACTTCAGTCATGATGTCGCTGCGGTCGGATTTTCTGATATGAAACGGGCGTGCTTCCACGCCGGCATCATAGAGGCCTTTCACGACGGCATTGGCCATTTGTTCGGTGCTGTGCCACATGGTGTCATAGATGACGACGGCCTTTTTTTCCGGATCGGCCTTGCACCAGCGGGCGTAGGCGTTAATGATCCGCCCCGGGTCTTCACGCCATATAATCCCATGGTCCGGACAGATCATGTCAAGTTCGAGCCCCATTTCAACCACCTTGTCAATCAGCTTGATGGTTTTCTTTGAATAGAGCATCAGGATGTTGGCAAAGTACTTTTTGGCATGCAGCATGATGGCGTCTTCGGTCTCGTCGTCGAAGACTTCGTTCCCGGCGTAATGTTGCCCGAAAGCATCACTGGAAAAGAGAATCTTATCTTCGTTCAGATAGGTAAACATGCTGTCCGGCCAGTGCAGCATCCGGGTTTCCATGAAGGTCAGGGTGCGCTTGCCGATGTTGAGGGTCTCGTTGTTTTTGACAGGATGATAATGCCAGTCGTTGGAAAAATGGCGCTGCAGGTTTTTCTGGCCCATTTTTGAACAATAGAGCGGTTTTTGTTCACCTATCCTGTGCATCACATGGGGCAGGGCTCCAGTGTGATCCATCTCGGTGTGGTTGCTGATGACGATATCAATCTCTTTGGGATCGATAATGTTGGAGATATTATTCAGCAACTCTTTGGAAAAACCTTCTTTAACGGTGTCGATGAGGACATTTTTCTCGTCCAGGATTAAAAATGCATTATAGCTGGTCCCCAAGTGGGTTGAATAGCCGTGAAAGTCACGTATATTCCAGTCGTTGACACCGACGCTGAATATGTTTTCGGCAATCTTAATTGGTTCCATGTTTTCCTCTGGATGTTACAGGGGTGAATTTATTTTTTTGAGCGAACCCTAAGCTGCGCTTGTCTGAGCTGCTACTCCTCTTTCTCGAAATCTTCTTTGGCGGCTCCGCAGACCGGGCATTCCCAGTCTTCGGGGACATCTTCCCATTTGGTTCCGGGATCTACATCGTTGTCGGGGTCACCTGCTGCCGGGTCATACACATAGCCGCATAACGTGCACACATACTTATCCATTGATTCCTCCTGTTTTGCTTACCTTTAATTGTGTTAAGGTTACCATAACCGGTTAGTAGAACAGTATAAAATTTACTTAGTGTCCGTCCATAAATCAAAGATTTCAGGATGGAGCTATTGGCTCTTAGCCGTTAGCAATTAGGTAATAGCCTGTATTTTAACTGTTTTTACTAAAGGCTAATGGCTAAAAGCTAACGGCTTCCATCCCTGATTTCCAATCATGGATGAACACTACTTAACAGCCCTGCGAACCACCGCGTCAAGCCAGGGGCTTGAACGCTTTTTTACTGGCGCCGCAGACAGGACACTTCCAATCATCCGGGAGATTCTCAAAGGACGTTCCTTTTGCGATCTTGCCTTTGCGGTCGCCTTTGTCCGGGTTGTACATATAGCCGCAGTTCGCGGTCTGGCACTGGTATATTTCTTCCGGGATTGCCATTTTTACTCCTTGTTGTATTTTTCTATCACTACAACCGGATGTTTCAGCCTGTCGGATTAAACAATGCCCGGGCACTTTTTTCAATTTTTCCCAAATGGCCAGGGAGCTTTTTCAGGTCGTTGGGGCCGTCCACCTTGCGGAATGTCAACGTTCCGCTGTAGCGTGCGCCGGCCGCGTCGAAAAAGTATTTTGCGGTCAGCTTGATACCATCAAACAGCTGTTTACCACTGGTTGCCCCCACCGACAATAAATACCCCCGCCTGGCTTCAGCGAGTGGATCCGGTGATTTAAGCACGTACTTCCGTGACCAGAGCGTTTGGGAGCGATCGATGAGCGCTTTCAACTGGGCACTGGGGCCGTAGAAAAAAACCGGCGTGGCGGCCACGATGACATCGGCGCGCTGCAGGAGCGCATATATATCCGTGAACATATCGTCATCCTGGATCACGCACTGTCCGGTTTTCATACAGCTGTTGCAGCCGAAGCAAGGTTTGATGTTTTTCCGGGTCACCGGCACCTTTGTTGTTTCCGCGCCAAAAGCCACGGCCTGTTCCAGGAATCTGTCGAGCAGGTACTCCGTATTGCCGTTTTTTCTGGGGCTGCCCTGTAATCCGGCTACCAGCATGTCTCTTATCCTCGCACGTGGCATTTTGCACAGGTCGTGGGACCCGTTTTGTGGCCGTCTTTTTTCATTGTTTTGTGACACTTGACACAGCTCTTGTTCATGACCTGTTTGCGCTTAAGGTCGCCGGACTGCTTGAGTTTATCAATTGCACCGGTTTCCTGTGGAAACACTGCGTGGCATTTGTTGCAGTCCTGCAGCACCGTCTGGTGCGTGAGATGTGGAAAAGAAACTTTGCCGCGGGTACCGCCGTTAAGGACTATGTTTTCGGCGCCGTTTTCGGCAGACCCCACTGGAGTTGCCGAGAGCAGCAGACAAATCAGGGCTATCAGGCATGTGATTCGTTTGGGCATGTGTGCAATCCTCCAAGCATAGTTGAATATTTAAGTTCTAATACCTTATTTAAGATTTAAGATCAAATCAGCAGGCTGTTTTGCCACCAGTATCAGGTAAACATCCGGGCCGGTCCTAATAGGCTTCATCATGGGCCAGATCTTCATCACTGATCTTGTGCCAGAAGAGGCGATACGCCCATATCTGGTACCCGATTACCAACGGAATGAAAATAACCACCACCGTCAGCATAATCTTCAGGGTCAGGGGACTTGAGGATGCATTAAAAGCAGTCAGGCTGTGGTAATCGCGTAAACTGGAAGGCAGCATCCTGGGAAACAGGCCGATGACACCAAAAAAGGTGCAGCCCACGATGGTCAAAGCGGATGAGAACCAGGCCTGAGCATATGCTTTTTTAGCCAGGAACACCCGGGTCCCCAACAGGGCCGCCACGGTTACCAGGATGACAAGAAACAGGGCCGGGTGGGCCAGGTAGTTGTCATAGAGGGTGGTTGAAAATTTCGAGGCGACCAGGAAAACTACCGCCACCACCAATAAAACCGGCCAGAGATTGGCAACGGTGGCCACGGCCCGGTCATGCAGGTCACCGTCCGCTTTCAGTACGATCCAGAGTGCGCCGTGAACCAGAAAAAGCATGAGAAAAAGGGCGCCGCCCAGCAGACCGTAGGGGTTTAAAAGGGTCAGCAGCGAACCGTGGTACAGGCCTTTGCCGTCAATGGGGATACCCTGGAAAATATTTGCGAAAGCCACACCGAATAAAATTGCCGGTACTATGCTCCCGAGGAAGATACAGGCGTCCCAGACTTTTCTCCAGCGGGGGTCGTCGATTTGGCCCCTGAATTCAAAGGAAACCCCTCTTATGATCAGGGCGAACAGGATCAGCATCAAGGGGGTGTAGAGCGATGAGAACATCACGGCATAGACGGTTGGAAAGGCGGCAAAGGTGACACCGCCCGCAGTGAGCAGCCACACCTCATTGCCATCCCAGGTAGGGCCCAGGGAATTGATCATGACCCGTTTGTCCCGGTCTGTTTTGCCCAGGAACGGGTAGAGACTGCCCACGCCGAAATCAAACCCGTCCGTCATGAAAAATATCGCCCACAGCAGGCCCCAGAGAAAAAACCAAATTGATTGAAGAACCATTTTTGTACCTCTTACTTTTTTATTGCAGCCCCTGAATGGCTTTATACTGTCCTGATTGTTTCTCCCCGCTGAATAGATCGGCCGGGCGATTGTTTGCACGCCTGAATCAGGCTGTCCCGGAATAAACAACCACCCGCTTACGGGTGGTTATATTAAACCGGTGATTAAATACATGAATCGTCATTCCGGCGAAGGCCGGAATCCAGCGGGTTTACTGGTTGTTAAACTATAGCTGTTTAGTCGCCGGGTTAATATACGGCAGTCTGCCGGTCTTGTGCAGGGCTCCCTGGCGGGTTCGCTTTCATTTTTTGAAAACGGGATTTAATCAGATACCGCCCTCGAGAGTACATTCGGCAAAATTAATTTCGGCGCCGCATTTTTTGCATTTGTGGGGCCGGTCGAATTCGTCCGAAAAGATCTCTACAGATTCATTGCATCCGCTGCATTTGCAGGTAAAGGATTTCAGGTTTTTATAATTTTCAAATCCGGGGCAATGCTGGGGCGTAGACATAGCGCTCTCCTTTTTATATAGAGGTTAAAGTTTTTTGGCGATTTCCTTGCCGTAGTCCTGGGCCATGGTAATCCCGCCGCCGATGTATGTGGATTTGAGTCGCAGGGGACCGCTGACCATGTCCATCTTATAGATGTGCTTCATCGTATCAAAGATGCGGTCAGGGGCCTCGCCGCTCCAGCCAAACGCACCGAAGGCGCCTCCCGGCTTGCCTTCCAGGGCGGCTTTTTCCAGCAGAAAAAGAAGGGTTTTCATGGGTTGGATCATATCACCGTGATACGTGGGCGAGCCCAAAACCACCGCTTCGTAACCATCCGTGTCACTTTCGGAACCGATTTCCTTAATGTTTTTAACGTCGGCCTCATTGCCGGTGAAGCGCACGCCTTCGGCGATGATATTGGCCATTTTTTCAGTCTCTCCGGAGCGGGTCGCGTAAACAATCAGTACTTTAGACATATTTTTCTCCGTTACTTGATTCTGGGGTCAGTCCCGCCGGGGACGCAATCTGGTGTGTAGCATGAGTTATCCACGAACTCGCACTTCTCTTTGCACGATGGGCACGTGTCGGGGGGGGCGTCTTTTTCAAATGTGTAGCCGCAATTCTGGCATTTCCAACTAGACATGGTATCCTCCTTTTAAAAAGGGATGCAACGGGGTGAATCAGGGCCACTGCTCAAAGGGCGAGCCCGTGGCCCCTAATATTTGAAGTACCTGGTGTTTTACCCTGTTAATGCGGGTATCAGGCTTTCCACAAGCCGTGCAGGTTACAGTACTCCCGGGCCGTTACTGAAGAAGCCGTAACGATGAAGACGGCTTCCGGAACCGCGCCCGGTTCAAGGTATTTGCGGTAGGTGGTGCCATCCGCAATCAGTTCGATCCATTCAATATAATGCTTTTCTTCCATGGGGTGCGGGACTTCTCCCACACTGACTTTATAGCCGCCGTCAACGGCCTCTATCACCGGGACATGTTTTTCTTTGGCCGCATCCACGGTGTTTTCAGTTAGCTGTTTCATTGCCTCGCCGCAACAGACCAGTTCGCCGCCGCCGCCGTGCAGGACTTCCACGATATTTCCGCAAGCTTCACACTTATATATTTCATATCTTTCTGCCATGATTACCCCCTGATATTATAAGAGTTATTAGAAATGTTGAAATGCCGGCTACCAATTCTCGCCGAGTAGTTCAAAGTGGGCTTGCGGGTGGGCGCAGGCCGGGCACATTTGCGGGGCGCTTTCACCTTCAAATACATAGCCGCAGTTCCGGCAGCGCCAGGTTACAACAGCGGGTTTTGTAAATACCGCCTCATTGTCAATGTTGGCGGCCAGATCCACATAACGTTTTTCATGTTGTTTTTCAGCTACGGCGATGGCTTCAAAGACCATGGCGATGGCTGCAAATCCTTCCTCGCGGGCTTTTTTTGCAAAATCAGGATACATTTCAGTGTGTTCGTAATTTTCGCCTTCAGCAGAAGCCTTGAGGTTTTCGACTGTGGTACCGACGACGCCAGCGGGAAAAGCCCCGGTGATCTCTACTTCGCCGCCTTCCATAAACTTGAACAGCCTTTTGGCGTGCTCTTTTTCCTGGTTAGCCGTTTCGGTAAAAATATCCGATATCTGTACAAAGCCTTCTTTTTTGGCCTGGCTGGCAAAGTAGGTGTATCGGTTTCTGGCCTGGGATTCTCCGGCAAATGCGGCCATAAGGTTTTTCTCGGTCTGGGTTCCAATAATGCTGCTCATTCGGTGTCTCCTTATTTGGGTTTTATGTTGGGAATGTAAGGTCGGGGGCTGGTTCAGCATTGGCTGCGCCACCACCCCTTATTGATGTGTTTTTGCTTTTCCTGCTCCGCCAGCTGCTGGATTTTGTAGGCGGAATCACGCAGGATTCCATATAGTATACCGCAGCCTGAATCCTCACTTTGGGCGTCCCCCTGATCTGCCAATACCAGCATCTGGTCCGCCAGCATAATTGTCTTCATGATATTTTCATCGCAGGGTTTCAAGGAGTTCTCCTTCTGGATTCAATGCGGCGGTTGATGCCAGGTGCCTCATTGTTGAGGTGATCGATTTGTAATTGAGATCCCCGCCGTCTGGCGGAAACTGTTACCGGCAGCCGTTTTACCGGGTATAGCAAAGGCCGCTCAGTAACCCGACGATTTTCGACAGATTTAATTCAATATACATGCCAATTCTGGGGAGAACGATAAAAAACATATAATTACATAGTGTTAGGTATGCTGGTCGCTTTTTCTAAATTGGCCGGGGACTATATCCAGGCCCCCAGGCAGACCGACGATACAAAAAGGCGGAGCTTCGAAATCGCATATACGCCGAGAGCGATCGTAACTGATTGAAAATATAAATAAAATTAGTTGAATCCGACCGGGGCAAGGCGGATGGTACATAAGCGTATCATGAGACACATGGGGGGTGCAGGTTTATTCAGTTCTTAAAAACCCGGTCCTCAGGGCCAGGTCAGAGATATTTGGCTCTGCCATACTGATTGATGCAAGTGAGCTAAAGTGAACTAAAGTTAAAAGTGATCTAAAGTTAAGGAATTCTGCCAATTTGATAAAATCAGCGCAGCGCAGCGACTCGTCTGAATACAGCAAAGCCCCTTTGCTCACGCCGGCGCGTGGGGAGAGAGGCTTTGCAGGGTGGTGGAAAAATTATTCCGCCGACGGCTGTTCCCAGAAGGGGGACATCTCCCTGAGCCGGGCAATAACAGGCGGCATATTTTCAATGATATAGTCGATTTCAGTCTCAGTATTAAAGGTGCTGAGGCTGTAACGGATAGATCCATGGGCCGCCGTGAAGGGAATCCCCATGGCACGCAATACGTGCGAAGGTTCCAGGGAACCGGAGGTACACGCGGACCCCGAAGAGGCGCAGATGCCAAGCTGGTCCATCATCAACAATATGGCCTCGCCTTCCACGTATTCAAAACTGACACTGGTGGTATTGGGCAGGCGGGCTTCAACGGTCCCGTTCACCATGGCGCTGGGCACACTCTCCAGAAGGCCTTTCTCCAGCCGGTCTCTCAACTGGCCCAGCTTTTCCATGCTCCCGTCAGCCAGGTGCTGGCCAGCCAGTTCCACAGCCTTGCCGAGTCCCACTATCGAGGCGACATTCTCGGTACCGCCCCGGCGTCCGCCTTCCTGGTGGCCGCCCACCAGAAAAGGTGAGAAGCGCGTCCCCTTGCGGATGTACAGTGCGCCGACACCTTTGGGTGCATGCAGCTTATGCCCGGACAGCGAGAGCAGGTCTATGGGCGAAGCCTGCAGGTCGATGGGGACTTTACCGGCCGCCTGCACACTGTCGGTGTGGAAAACGATTCCCCTCCTGTTGGCCTCCGCAGCAATCTCCTCCACCGGGAATACCACGCCGGTTTCGTTGTTGGCCCACATGACGCTGACAATGGCCGTACCGTCGGTGAGGTGATCATAGAGGTAGTCCAGGTCGAGTTCACCATCACCATTCACGGGGACATAGGTGGTGCGATAGCCCTGGCTGGCAAGTTGTTCATACAGGTTCTTGATGGCCGGGTGTTCTACCCGCGTGGTGACAATGTGTCTCTTTTCCGGATTTGCAGCAATGGCCGCCTTGATGGCGGTACTGTCACTCTCGGTGCCGCAGCTCGTAAATACGATCTCGCCGGCGGAGGCGTTCACCAGCGCAGCGACTTTGGCCCTGGCTTTTTCAACGGCATTGCCAACCGTCCCGCCGAAGGCGTGCATGCTGGAAGGGTTGCCGTACATTTCTGTGAAATAGGGCATCATGGCCTCTACAACCTGGGGATCAACCATGGTGGTGGCGTTGTTATCAACATAAATCGTCTTCATCAGGGCACCTCTTCTACTTCAAGTTCCGGGGCGACGAGCTCTTGGATTTTGGCCTGGACATAATCTTTCAGCGTGACCTGTGAGGCGGCGCAGGTGGAGCAGCGCCCGTGGAGCCTGACCAGAATACGGTTGCCTTCCAGGTCCACCAGTTCGATGTCCCCACCGTCTTTCTTCAACACCGGTTTTATTTCGCGTTCAAGTGTCTCTTCCACCAGGCGAATTTTCTGTATGTTGGTCAATACCTTGGGTTTCGGTTTTGTTTCCAGCGCGGTGCCGTTCACCTCGGCAATAATGGCCTCTATCTTGTCATGACAGTTTCCGCACCCGCCGCCGGCCTTGACATAGTCCGTAACGTCTTCAACGCTGGTAAGCCCGTTTTCAGTCACAGCCCGCTGAATATCCAGGTTGGTGATTCCAAAGCACTCGCAGACGATTTCACCTTCAATTCTCTTATCGGGTTCACCGCGATAGTAGGTGATCGCCTTTTCGAGTGCATCCCGGCCAAGGACCGAACAGTGCATCTTTTGCTTGGGAAGCCCCCCGAGAAATTGTGCGATCTCATCGTTGGTGACCTGCATGGCTTCCTCCAGGGAGAGCCCCTTGATGATTTCGGTCAGGGCGGAAGAGGACGCGATGGCACTGGCGCAGCCGAAGGTCTGGAATTTTGCATCACTGATTTTTTCTTTGTCATCAAGTTTGAAGGTCAGCTTGAGGGCGTCTCCGCACGCCATGGAACCCACTTCGCCGACACCATCAGCATCTTCTATGAAACCCACATTGCGCGGGTTAAGAAAGTGTTCCTTGACCTTGTCCGTATAATCCCACATCGTTCCTCCTTACGTCTTGTTTGGTCTTGTTGATAAGTGTTATTTTGAGCGAACAGAATATATACCACATTGTAGTAATGTCAAGACAGCCGCGCAACCGTGCCGGCTCCCCTGGCGCTCTCCAGCAGGCCAATCGCGGCCAGCAGGGTTTCCCGCTGCCGTTTAAGGTTTCCCACCGGGCCCACGGGCCTGCCCATCAGGTGCGGCGTCAACAGGACCCTGGGCAGGGTCATCATGCGCATGCGCTTTTCAAAAACCTGGCTGGCCACAATCACAGTGGCGATACCGGCCTCTTCCAGGAACCTGGCAACGTGTCCCACGGACACATGGCAAACCGGTCAGACCGGCACCAGGATCGTGGCCGCGGCGCCCGCATCCAGGAGTTTGGCCGCCCAGTCGGGGCCGCTCTGTTTTAACAGGCGCATCTGGGAGCAGGCGCCCACAAATGAGTACGCATTCGTCGCCAGGCACCCGATGACGCCCTCAGTGGCAAGGTTTGCCAGGATGCCGAGTGGGAATGTGGTGTTGGCATCCTGCCGTGAGCTGTTCACATCATAGCCGCCGTGCCGGACTTTAAGTTCGGTTGCGGGTATCTCCCGTGGAATTTCAGACAGGACCGGTGCCAGCTTGAGAAAATCGAAAATTCTCTGCTCGGCCTCTTTCTGGGTCATGTTCGGCAGGCCAAACGGTTCGGGATCATTCCCGTCGGTAAAATGGCCGCTGGATGTCAGCAGGGCCACGGTGGCATCTTTTACAGGACCGGACAGTTTTGCAAAGGGGCCGTCGGTATAAGCATAGTTCTTTTCGTCATCGTAACCGGCGGCCTGCCATTTCAAGGTATAGTCAAAGATCTGATTCGTATCGCCGGTATCATAAGCTTTCGCAAGGATTGCCAGCAAGCCCTGAAAGAATTCACCCGCCGCATCTTCCGTGAGGTGCTGCACAAATTTGAAGTTCATGTCCGCCCGGGTGCCATAGAAAAATGAATTTTTGAACGCTTTAAATGTTTCGCCTGCCGCGGGGCTGCCGTTCATGGGGCCGATCTCCTTTAGATTTGAATGATTCTCACTCAACTTTCGGGCTTCATCCAAAAGCGGGCTACATATTAAACCGGCGATTAAATACATGAACCGTCATTCCGGCGAAGGCCGGAATCCAGCGGTATTACTGGATGCCAAACTATACCTGTTTAGTCGCCGGGTACCGCTATGATTTTGTGCGCGATGGGTTTTGAGACAGTTTTGTCTCAAAGTATGAGGCAGGCCGGTTCCCCGAAGTGAGTCAGAGGAACCGGTCAGAGGGCAGCAGTTTGTGCTACCGTTTTAAGGTGGCAAGCTTCTGGCTCAGCACCTTGATATGCCCCATTTCTTCCTTAATAATAGCGTCCATTCTCTCTTTGCCCAGGTTCTGCGGGACGAGGTCTTTCATGCCCAGGTAAAAAACGATGGAATCTTTTTCAGCTGTAATGGCGCTTTTAAATATTTCCTCAACAGATGATGTGTCGATTTCCTTTTTAAAAAACACCCGGGTATCGGCCAGGGCCCTTAGATAAAGCACGGACTCATTGTTGGGATCAAAGACCGTGGACGTTTTTTCAGCCGCAGTCAATTCCTTCCTGAGATTGATAAACGTTTTCTCATGCTCATCTTCCATGGCCGCAAATTCCAGGAGGAATGCTTTGATACCATCATTTTCAACCGAACCGGCTGCATCCCGGTAAAAAGCCGCACCGTTTTGTTCCATCCGCTGGGCAATTTCAAAAATGTCGTCTGCATTAAAATCGTAACTCATCGATCGGATCCTTTCCTTATAAAACAGTTGGGGTTGTGCCGAACCGGCACAGGCCTTTGTAATAATCAACCTCATATTATTGCACAAATCGGCCGGGTGTTTCAAGTAAGATTATAGCGGTCCCAAATATCTGTAACTATCCGTTTATTCTTTTATTTTGCATTCTTCATCCCATTCGGGGCAGGCGTCTTCCATTTTGGTCTCATACTGGAGCATGCATTCACCGCACTCGAGTTCAACATTGTCCACATCCGGATATTTGGCTTTTATCTCATCGTGGGACAGGTGGGTGAGATAACTGCAACCGCACTGGGGGCAGGCTGATTTGACTTGATAGCGTTTTTTTCCCATTTTGCTCCTCCGGTTCCTGTTTTAGTAATTACTGTTTAGGGGCGCAGGATTTTCGATTCCGGCCGCCGGATAACCAAGAGTTCACAGCAAGCCCTGTGCCAAAAAATAGTGCTTGATGGCATGTTATTTGTATTTAACTGTATTTGGATTGAATTTGGACTGTCCGGTATGGGCGGCAGTCGGTCATGTGGAGATATACAGAATCAGGCAGGGGGGCTTAAATGAGTACTGGAGATAGAATTTTAAGGTGTAACCATTGCGGAACCCGGAACCGGGTGCCGGCGGAGAGACTCACCGATGAACCAATTTGCGGCAAATGTCAAAAGCTTTTACCCTCCACTGCAACCGGTCCGGTTACGGTGACCGATGCGACTTTCGAGGCGGAGATAGCCGCCTTTCCCGGGCCGGTCATGCTTGATTGCTGGGCGCCCTGGTGCGGACCCTGCAAAATGATGGCGCCGATACTCAAGCAGCTGGCCTCCCAATACGCCGGGACAGTGAAGATCGCCAAATTGAATGTAGACCAGAACCCGCTGATCTCGGCCCGTTTCAATGTACTGAGTGTGCCCACCATGCTGCTGTTCAACGGCGGGCGATTGGTCAACACCCTCCCGGGTGCGCTGTCCAAACCTGAAATAGAGCGCCACCTCCAATATCTTGCGGGAGGCAATTAAAGTGAACGTCCTCATCACGGGGGCTTCCGGGTTTGTGGGCAGTCACCTCAGTCGCCGCCTGATGGAAAAAAAGTGGCGGGTGACCGGCATTGGCACTTCGCCGGACCATCCTCTGGCCCGGGATGACCGCTTTACCTGGATCAGTGCCGACACAAGCCTGGCGGGGTCGTGGCAGGATGCTGTGCCCGGGGCGGATGTGATCGTCAACCTGGCCGGGCGGACCATCTTCAAACGCTGGACCCCCCGTTACAAGCAGCAGATCCATGACAGCCGGACCCTCACGACCCGGAACCTGGTCAGCGCCCTGCCGGCGAATGCCGGGGCTGTTTTGTTAAGTACTTCAGCGGTGGGGTACTACGGTAGTCGTGGGGATGAAATTTTGGCCGAAAATGCATCTCGGGGGTCGGATTTCCTGGCCAGGGTCTCCATTGATTGGGAAGCTGCGGCCCGAAAGGCGCAGGCCAAAGGCGCCCGGGTTGTGTGCCTGCGTTTCGGGATCGTTCTGGCCCCGGGCGGAGGCGCCCTGTCCAGGATGGTGCCCGCATTTAAATTCTTTGCCGGCGGCCCGGTGGGCAACGGCCGGCAGTGGTTTCCGTGGATTCACATGGCGGACCTCATTGGGGCCATCGAGTTTTTCATCTCCCGGGGCGAACTGGATGGGCCCTTCAACCTTACGGCCCCCGAACCGGTCAGAAATACCCAGTTCGCCACACTGCTGGGGCGGGCCCTGGGCCGACCTGCTGTGATGCCGGCACCTGCTTTTGTCATCCGGCTGTTGCTGGGTGAAATGGGCCAAACCCTTTTGGGCAGCCAGAGGGCGGTGCCGGACCGTTTGAAACTGGCCGGGTACCGGTTCCAGTTTCCCGATGCCCCCGCAGCCCTTAAAGACCTGTTTGCTCCTTGAAGCGGGGCACCGGCTGGCGGTAAATTTTAGCTTATGGAAGGAAAAGTGATGGCGGGACCAAAGGCGCAGATTCCAGGGGACTTTCTGACAACGGCCATGGCGGTCATGCCGCATACAGACGGTGACCGGGCACTTGAGACCGCGCTTTCAATGGATATACCGTTCTGGCCCCAGCTGCCGAACCTGAGCTATTATGAGGACATGTATGTCCAGGCTTCGGAGAACTTTCCGGGGATTGTACTTGACCTGGCCGGGCGCAAACTCTCCTTTTCCATGGATCGCTTCATGGAGACGTTTGAGACCGCACTGGCCAATGAAGACAACCCCGCGTATTTTGATATCAGTCCGGGTTACTCGGAGGTTTACCACCGGTTCCTGGACCTGGACCTGGCGGACCGGCCGTCCATCCGCGGCCAGCTTGAAGGGCCCGTGAGTTTTGGCCTTAATGTCCTCGATCAGGACGACCGGCCGATTCTCTTTGATGACACCATCCGGCCCTATATGTTTGAATTCATGGCCCGGCGAATCAACGTGCAGCTTGACAGGTTGACCCGGCGCAACCCGAATGCATTCATGTTCGTGGACGAACCAGGCCTCCAATTTATTTTCAGTGCGCTGTCCGGCTACGACAGTATACGAGCCAAAACAGACCTTGAGGCGTTTTTTGACCGTATTGAGCAACCCCGGGGCATCCACCTGTGCGGGAACCCGGACTGGGATTTTATGCTTTCCCTGGATCTTGACATCCTTTCCCTGGATGTCTTCAGCAACGGCCTGGTGTTCGGGGCTTATGCAGGTGCTGTCAAGCGGTTTCTGGAAAAAGGCGGTGTGATCGCCTGGGGCATCGTGCCCACCAATGTTGAGCCGTTTGAGGCCGAATCCATGCAGACACTTAAAAAGAGGCTGGAGCAGGTGTGGGAGACGCTTTTCAATCACGGGGTGGACAAAGAGATGCTCCTGGCTCAGGGGCTGTTGTCACCGGCCACCTGTTGCCTGGTAAACCCGGATGGCGCGCGGACCGTTGAAAAAGCCTTCGCCGTAGTGCAGCAGTTGTCGAAGATGCTGCGGGATGAATATTTAAATTAGTAGGTTGATAGACTGAAGGCTGAAGACTGTTAGGAAAAGACACACTTCAAGGCTATGCTTGATGCAGGTCTCAGATACTGCCGCCAAAGTACTGCAAGCGTGCTTTCTTGCCCCCTTCAGCCTGACTGGCAGGTGCCGTATGAATGGGAAAACCTACCATGACAGAACGTCTTATGACCGGCAGCGCATGACAGGTCACCCCCTGGACTGGCAGCACCGGCCGGATCTCTACAAGCGCTATCCGCAGGCCAGGTCTGTGCCGCTGCCAGCCGAAGATATGGCCGCCAGAGCGCCGTCCCTCTGGGATATTTTCCCGGGCGGTGCTGGAGGCACGGCGCCGCCCAAACAGGTAACCCTGGCCAACCTGGCGGCCTTGCTGGGTTTGAGCTATGGTATTACCGCTTCGGTGCGCTATCCCCAGGAGACCTTCAACTACCGCAGTGCGCCTTCCGCCGGAGCACTCTATCCCTGTGAAATCTACATCGCGGCGTATGCAGTTGTTGGACTGGATCCGGGCTTGTACTATTTCAGTGTGATTGACTTCGCCCTGAAGCAGATCCGGGAGGCTGAAATTACCGGGTTCCTTGGACACAATGCTGAGAAAGGGCTGGCCCTGTCGCTTTATATTACCGGGATTCCCTATCGCAGCGCGTGGAAGTACCGCGCGCGGGCCTACCGCTACGTGTTGCTGGATACCGGACATCTGCTGGGAAACCTGGCCCTGGTTTTAAAATCACAAACATTGAAATTTGAACTGACCTATGATCTCGACGATGCTGCCACGGCTCTTTTGCTGGGGCTGGATAATCGGCGGGAATCCGGGGTGGCCCGGCTGGATGCGGGTTGTCCGGATGTCTGGCAAAAGGATGCGTTCGTCAGTCCTGGAAAGATTCCGGCGCTGGCCACTGAAGTCTTATCCGCGTCGCGGGTGTCGGACCGGGAGACAGATTATCCGGAGATAGAGCAGATGTTGGCAGCCGAAGTTCCCGGACCACCACTGGCAGCGGCTGATTTTTCGGTTCCGCCAATCGTTATTCCGGCTCCGGAAAAGTGGCAGCCGGTCGGCCCGGCAGCCTGGCCGGCTGGCAGTGGCCCACTTTCCCGGACTATTGTTCGTCGCCGTTCCTCCCGAAATTTTATACCTCGCGAAATCCCGGGGAATAGTTTTAAGAACCTGATTGCCCTGCTGGGCGCGGCCATAAGCGGCAGCCTTGCCACGGGGGTGCCCATGAGGCACGTGTCGATGGGGTTTGTGGCTGGCGCTATTGAGGGGCTTGCACCGGGGTTTTACCTGCTGGACCCGCAAGTTCGGCAGTACGTAAGTGTTTGCCCGGGGGAGTTTGCCCGGCCGATGGCGACTGCGTGCCTGGACCAGGACTGGCTGAAAAACGCCGGTGTTCATTTTCTGTTTATGATCAATCCAGGGCATCTGGATGACGCCTGCGGGCCCCGGGGGTATCGCTACGCCATGATCCAGGCCGGGTTTCTGGGCCAGATGATTTATCTGGGGGCAACCGCCCTGGGGCTGGGGGCCTGCGGCATCGGCGCAATTTATGATGATGAGGCGCAAGCGTTGTTAGGCCTGAGCAGCGGCAGCGGATTGGGTTACCTGGTAGCGGCCGGGATTGTGAAAAGGACAAAGTAGGCGGTTTCAATCCGTTTATTCAACTATCCTTATGTGTCGATATCACAAAATCCGAAAC
This sequence comes from uncultured Desulfobacterales bacterium, assembly GCA_964636125.1. Lineage (GTDB taxonomy): Bacteria > Desulfobacterota > Desulfobacteria > Desulfobacterales > CAJINA01 > CAJINA01. The sequence continues at coordinate 36,853 of CAZWPX010000037.1, forward strand.
AGTACTGCTTTCTACAACAGTGTTGGAGATGTCACAAGATTTTCAACCCTGTGATATTTATGGAATAATAGCAGGAATACCAAGGTCAGGGTTTCTTACCTTTGAGGAAATAAGTTTTCATTAATCCTTTGCCTTTGACTTCAATTTTACCTCTCTTAACAAAGCTATACTTATTTTTCAGAAGTTTATAAGTGTACTCTGTAACTTGAGGTTTTCCAGGGATACCGTGAGATTCCATTCTACTTGCCGTATTTACAGTGTCCCCCCAGAGGTCATAACTAAATTTCCTTTTACCAATCACTCCTGCGACTACTGGGCCTGAGTTTATGCCAATGCGGATTTCGAGTGATTCTTCAAAGATGCCACTTTTTTGGTTTAAAAGCTTGATCATGTCAAGTGCCATATCAGCAATGGATATGGCATGATTTTCGTTAGGTTCAGGGATGCCTGATGCTACCATATAGGCGTCGCCAATGGTTTTGATTTTTTCCAGACCATGCTTTTCAGCAAGATCGTCAAATTGCGAAAAAACTTCATTTAACATTGACACTAAAGCCTCAGGTGATTTCTTTTCAGAAAGTGACGTAAAACCAACTATATCCGCGAATAAAATACTCGCTTCATTAAAACCATCAACGAGGGTTTGGTTATTTGCTTTCAACCTATTTGCAATGGGTACTGGTAGAATGTTGTGCAAAAGATTTTCAGACTGTTTATGCGCAATTGTTAATTCGTTTCTTAGCAAATAGTCTCTACGAAAAAATAATTCGCGGCAATAGCCTAACAACATGCAAATCAGAGCTATAGAAGAGGCCTGATAACAATTGTAAATAAAAACCTTCATCTCATAGTTACCAGAAAACTGCAGTATCGATAAAAATTCTACCACACTGATTATTGAAATAATGACTGCATATCTAAATTCAATCCCAATGATAACCATAATTATCAGAAGGATAACAAACAGGTTTAACCAACCCACGTATGACGATAAGCCGTTAGCACCAGCCTGGTCATAAAGATATAGCGTATAAATCAAAGCTGGGCTGAACACTAATGCACTGGTACATGAAAAAAAAGTAAAGTATTTTCTGTTGAACTTTATAAAGGATCCAAAAAACATTGCTATGAAAAGTGGCACAATAACTAAAATTCTAAATAGATTCCCTATAGCAGAGATGTGTGGGTGCAAAATATATTCAAAACCAGAATCGAGTAATATAAGGAGAATCCCCATAATAAGAGTTATCCGGAACTGCATTAAATCGGTCGAACGTTGTGAGGTTAAGTAGGATTCTTCCAATTCCGAATCACTAAAACGGAGTTTTAGTAATTCTTTGAAAGTAGTAGATCCGATATTTGAGATAGCAGGTTGCACCATAGTTGAACCCCAATTTCAAATTTTATTTGGATCGATCAATATAAGGAAGTTAGGTTGGAAATACTGCGTTTTATTCTGAAATGCGAATTTTTTTCAATTTGCCAGAAATCTTGACAAGTACAGCTTGCCACGGGTCCAAGACATCATCGCATTGAATTTGTTGAATATAATTATCGTATATCATAATGTTAAGCAAGCGGTAATCGCTTAGTAGGAACCAATATTCATTAAATTCAGGGATGTGTAACATGAAATTTGCCAATGCAGGCAAATTCTGGATGGAGTATCACAGGGCCAATTCCAAAAAAAAATACACGTAGGGCCTATGCGGCAACCTTATCAAAATTCCTTTCTGACTATGGCAACAGGGATACTCATGACCTTACCTCCGATGAGGTATTGTCATTTTTAAACAAGATCACCGAGGGCAATAAGCCCCAGTCCAAGAAGATCCGTTACGCCCACCTTTCATCATTTTTCAATTTTGTCCGCAACAACATCAACCAGCATTTTACAAACCCCTGCGATAATCCGATGATCAAAAAACTTTACCGCACCAGCCATGCCAATCTGTCTACAACACAACTGTATCTTGGAAAAATCAGCGATACCGAGGCGATCAGGTGGGTTGAAAATTATTACGACTACCACGGGAACATAACTATAGAAATTACCCGGAAATCATCCGGACGGATCGTCATGCGGGATTGGCGTCCTGGCGGTTGGGTTTTAACTTTTACATTGAATCCGAATCCACCCACCCAGCAAAGGTTGAAACGATTGACTCCTGCCGCAATCCCGCATATGAACAATGGGCGGAAACTTCAAACCGGTGAAACTAGAGGCGACGACTTTGTGGGATAGAAGGAAATTCATAAAACTGTCCCTGGCCGGACTTATCGGCGGCACGGGGATCTATGCACTTCTGAATGACTACCGAAAAAACAATGTATTAGATATCGTGGTGTATCCGGACCCGGTCCTCCGGAAAGTTTCAAAGCCCATTGACCGGATTGATGACGCCGTCATCTCTATGGCCAATGCGATGATCGACACATTGAGATTCAAGGCACCTTTCGAATTTTTTCTCCACGCATCCCTCTATAAAGGGCTGTCCGCGCCCCAGATCGGCATTCAAAAACGTCTCATTGTTTGCGGCCTTTACGGGGATCTCCGGGCAATAGTCAACCCGGAGATCCTGGAAAAAAAAGGATCCTATGACAGCGAAGAGTATTGCATGTCCCTGCCTCGGCATCGCCGCCAGACGGTCAAACGCTCCAATTATGTAAAGGTCGGGTACCGGGGATTGGACAACAGGGAAAACATCCTCTATGCAAAGGGCCCTTCCGCCGCTTTGCTGGAGCATGAGATCGACCACCTCAACGGTGTGCTCTATTTCGATTACACATAAGCCAATTGAATCATCCGCTCTACCGGTTTTCAAAACCAGAAGACAAAATTGAGGTGCATACAAGTTGAGTATATCGCTCGAAAAACAGTCTGTTGATAATTTGCCAGATCCTGTAGTTATATATTAAATCAATGTGGCTGTGATATTTAAAGAGATTACCCCCAGTCTGGCTAAATTTCAGATAAGCCTATTCAAGGCTGCCAGTTTACTTTAGCCCCAGCGAATTCTATTGGGGATCCTTACTCTTGAAACGCTTTTATGAATTTCCGATCAATGTAATCCTTGACCTTGAAGGCCAGCTTTCCAGTGAGGCGCCAGATGCCCTTGTTGAGGATGCCGGTGCCGTCGCCGAGATTGAAAATGAGCAGGTAGTTGCCGCCCGGATCAAAGGGCTGCAGCGGGCTGCTTTCCAGGGCCGCCATGAGGTTGGCAAACAGGACCGGGTTCTGGCGCACGGCGTAAACCCCGACCTTGTCCAGTGGATCATCTTTAAAATAGATACAGTCTCCGCCGCCGAAAAGATCAGGATATTCCGTGCATTGCAGGTAGCGATTGACCAGCAGGCCGCCGTCGGGTCCTATGGGCAGGCCCGAATCGGCAAATATTTTCGAAGGTTTTACGCCCAGGGCGAGAAAGACCAGGCTGGCCGCGTGGGTCTTGCCGGACTGCAGGGTAACCGTATCGGCGGACAGGGACGCCACATGGCTGTCCTTGAAAATACGGACCCCCCGGCGGACCAGGGACTTTTCCGCATGTCTGCCGATCCAGGCCGGGAACCTGGGCATCAGGCCTTTACCGGTAAAGATATTCACGGTGATGCCTTCAAACCCATGCGTCTGCAGCAGGGTCATGATGTTGCCGGCGACCTCCACGGCTGAGGCCCCGCCGCCAATGATCGCGACCTGTCCCTGGCCCGCTTCACCCAGTTTGAGAATCTGCTGGCGGGCGGCCTGCAGTTTCTCGATTGGTTTGACTGAAAAGGTGTTTCCGGCAAGCGCCAGTCCATCCAGGCCGGGCACAAAGCTGCCAGCATTGCAGGAAGCCACATCGTAGGGGATTGCCTGGCCATCTTCCAGCAGAACCTGTTTTTGTTCCGGGTCGATACGTCGTGCCTTGCCCTGGATAAATAGGCCGCCCCTGCTTTCGGTCATTTTCTTGACAGCAAAGCGGATCTCTTCCGGGCGGTAGGTCTGGCCCAGCATGCCGGGTCCCATGCCCGAGTAGTAGTGGTGCTCAGATGGGCCGATGACGGTTACCGTGTGCCCTTTTTGGGTGAACTGCTGCAGGTTTTGCAGGGTCACCATGTGGGCGTGCCCCGCACCGATCAAAACAAGATTTTTTCGCATATTGGCCTCTAAAATACTTTTATGGTTCCTCGATGTTCAAGGTTCAGGCCATTAAGCCTTTCACCCCTTGAACCCGGAACCTTTTTACGCTTGGCCGATAACCTCACCCAGAAGGTCGCCCAGCAGGGCCATATGGGTTTTTTCCTCAGCGGCCATCTGGGCCAGTACCCGGCGGCCCGTCTCATCATCGCTGCTGTCAGCCGCGCGCATGTAAAGATCCAGGGCCTGGGCCTCGATGGACATGGCGATGGAAACGATATCCACGACCGATTCAAGATCAGGATTGAAAAGGTTCATGTACTCATCCGTGGTGAGGCCGCCCTCCATTTCCGGTCCGGATGTCCGGGCTTCCAGCTCTTCCAGGGTGACCTTCTGGCCTGTGATCCGGCTGTATTCCGCCACGAGTCGCTCCTGGTGTTTGATTTCAATACTCCCCAGTTTGTTGAACAGCGTACTGATTTTGGACTCCTTGGCGGCCGCTTCCCGGGAGAGGTAGAAATCTTTCAAGCCCATTTCCAGGCCAAAGGCCACCAGGAGGGCATCCGGGCCGGATTCGCTGCCCTTGAACAGGGACAGGCCCAGATCCTGGGAGCCGATGGCGGCCGCTCCGTCCCAGCCCTTGATGCCCCCGGCCAGGTTGTAGATGTTCTTAAATCCTTTTGCAGACAGCATTTGCGCAGCAACCCGGCTGCGTCCGCCCACTGCTCAATAGACCATGAGCGGTTTTTCAGGATCCAGTTCCGAAAGCCGGTCTGCCAGTTGGGGCAGGGGTATCAGGGTTGCTCCGGGAATGTGCCCGGAATTGTATTCTCCGGGCTGGCGAACGTCCAGCAGGGTCATGTCTTCGGCCTTGGTCATTAATTTCCGGGCCTGCTCTCCCTCAACGGATTCCACCGGGGTAAAGAACTGTTTCCAGCGCATATTTTCCTCACTTGTCATTTGGGTTGTGCGGCCCGGGGCCGCGGGTACGGAGTCGGAGTAAGATCTATTTTGAATGTATACCAAAATGCAACAGTTATGGCAATTGGTATGCAGCCCGGGAGGCGGTCTGCAGTGGCATGGAGATTGCAGATCTTTGAGGGCGATAAGACAGCTATAAAATCCAGAAGAGAAACCGTCGGACCGACACCATCCGGATGCTACTAAAAGGGGGCTAACATGGAGATGCAGGCGTACAAGCAAATAGTAGAGCAGGCCATTAATGATGAGGTCGTGGCCAGTATCTTTTATCAGAATGCGTCCGATAAAGTTGAAGACGCATACCTTAAGAAGATGTTCGCGGAACTCGCCGAAGAAGAGCGCGGGCACAAGCGTATCCTGGAAAGGATCCTGACCAGTGACACCATCAAACAGTATTTCAAGGAATCGGTCGATTTCAAGATCTCGGAGACCGTGGACAAGCCTGAACTCAGTATCCTTATGAAACCGGCCGATGCCATCGCGCTGGCCATGAAAAACGAAGAGTACGCCATGCGCCAGTATCAGCAACTGGCCGATGCCTGTGATGACCCTGATAAAAAGAGGGTGTTTGAAGACCTGGCCAACATGGAAAGAGGACACAAAACCATGCTGGAAAAAGCGTTTGTGGACATCGGCTACCCGGAGGTGTGGTAGTCATGGCCCTGTCAGTGGTGGATCTTTATCGGGATATCCTGCCGAGTTCAAATTGCGGAGATTGCGGTTATCCCACCTGCCTGGCATTTGCCGGCCAGGTCGTTTCGGAACAGCTGGACCTGGGCGGCTGCCCGCACGTGGTGTCCGGTGTGTTGGAAAAATGTCGCCGGGAGCTTAAACAGCAATACAGTGAGGGGCGCTGGATTAAAAGGGATATGGCTGCGGATGCGCTGGAGTGGGCACGCCAGAAAACCGCGTCCATGGACGTAAAAGACCTCCCCGACAGAATCGGAGGGCACCTGATTACCCGGGAGGGCCAGATGTTTCTGGAACTGCCTTACTTTAACACGGCTCTACTGATTGATGAAAAGTCCATCCGCAAGGCCGATGACACTGAGCTCACCCGGTGGGAGCAGGTCTTTATTTACAACCATATGGCCCAGGGGGGCCGGCAGCTGCCGACGGGCAAGTGGAAGGGGTTGGTGGAATTTCCCAATACTGTCTCGAAGATCAAATCCATGATAGAACAGGTTGAGACACCTTTGATACAGCGGTTTAGCGGTAAATGCGCTGAATTGAAAAATGCTGCTGCTGCTGTTGGCGGTATTGAACGGACGGATAACCGGGAGTCATCCGGCCTGAACTTCTATTTCCAACTGCTTCCCAGAGTCCCGGTGACGCTGATGTTTTGGGATGAGGATCCGGTTGACAGTTTTGAACCCATGGCAAAACTGTTATTCGATGAAACCGTGACCGAACACCTGGACATTGAATCTATCATGTTTCTCAGTGAAAGGCTGCGGCAACTCCTGTGCGAATACCCTTCGTAGAGGTATCTGGCTGAGCCCCGGGGCTGCAACGAGTGTCTAAGGTATTTTACTGGTTTTCAGGGAACTCGTTGCGCTCGCACCCTGACCTACGGTGAATACGTCGAGTCGTCAAGCCCCTTTTTCCTTGAAAATCCGGGATCTACGACAGGGGCAAACCAGAGCCTGGCCCTTGGGCCAGAATTTTCTACAAACCGCTGATCCCCACGGGGTGTTTCCCCGGCGGGCAATTTAAGGAGCCGGTATGCAGCCAACAGACGTTACTGTTTTCAGCCCTTATGATTTCTTTGAAGGCCAGAAAATCAATATAGCCTCCGGACCCCGGAAAGGCGATTGGGAAGTCGTTGGCCTGACCGAGAGAAAAGTCAAACTCAAATGCCCCATCAGCTTTAAAGAATTTGAATGGAACCGATTCTGCTATTTTGTTGAAGATCGACAGGACCGGTGGCCCCGTGAAGATTGACCGCCCGTTTCGGTCTGTCCAAATGCCTTTACATCAGGGGACGATATAGATATGTATTATAGCAGTTTGGCGTGTCCCGTAGCCTATACGGTTTTCAGAATAAAACCCTTACCAGACATCATGCGAAGTGCTCAGCACCCGGATTTCAGGCAGCGCCCGACCGCTGTGGCCCGAACCAGAGGCCTGATCCGTCCAGAGGGTGACGAAGGGAAATAAAATGAAACAGGATGAAACGCTGAATATTGATTTTTATGAAGACCAGTACAAAAAATGGAAGCGGGAGCCGGAGTCGGTTTCCCCTGACTGGCAGCATTTTTTTAAAGGTTTTGAAATTGCGTATTCGGGAAACCTGAGTGGTCCGGGTGAGCCGGTTCGCGGCCAGGCCGCCAACCAGGCCGGAGTAGATGCCCTGATCTACCATTATCGTGACATCGGGCATCTGCTGGCTTGCATGGATCCATTAAGCGCCTGCCCCACCGAGCACCCCCTGCTTGAACTTGAGCAGTTCGGCCTGTCACCTGCGGATCTTCCCAGCCGGTTTATCGTTCCCGCCACCCTGTTTAAGGGTGATGCCACCCTCCAGGACATTATCAAGGCCCTCAAGGCGACCTACTGCCGCTCCATCGGAATTGAATACATGCACCTGCAGGATCCGGAGGAACGCAGCTGGCTGCAGGCCGAGATGGAACCTGAGCACAACCAGACCACTTTCAGTGATTCGGAGAAGCAGGCCATCCTCGCCAAACTGGTCCAGTCTTCCGTATTTGAAGGGTTTTTAAACAAAAAGTACACCGGGGTGACCCGCTTTTCGCTGGAAGGCGGGGATGCCCTGATACCCTTCTTGCATTTTCTAACCGAAGCGGCTGCCGATGGCGGGGTGGAACAGGTGATTCTCGGTATGGCCCACCGGGGGCGGCTGAATGTCCAGACGAATATCCTGGGGAAACCCTATGAAGAGATTTTTGCCGAGTTCGAGAGCTGCTACGATCCAGACCAGTTGTATGGTGCCGGAGATGTCAAGTATCACAATGGCTATCTGGCCGACATGGTTACCGGCCAGGGTGCGCCCCTGCGGATGTTCCTGGTGAATAACCCCAGCCACCTTGAGGCGGTTGACCCGGTGGTAGAGGGCGTGGCCCGGGCCCGGCAGGACCTGGTGGCCGGAGATCTGCAGCAGGGTTTCGCTAAAATTCTACCGGTGTGCCTCCATGGTGATGCAGCCTTTGCCGGTCAGGGGGTGGTGGCCGAGACGCTGAATATGTCGGCCCTTGAAGGGTATCGCACCGGCGGCACTATCCACCTCATCATCAACAATCAGATTGGGTACACCACCCTGCCGGAAGACGCACGGTCTACCCGATATTCCACCGATGTGGCCAAGATGCTGATGGTCCCGGTCTTCCATGTGCACGGCGAAGATCCGGAGGCGGTCGTGCGTGTGGCCCGGCTGGCGGAGGCTTACCGGCGGCGCTATGCCAAAGATGTGGTGATTGATCTGGTTTGCTATCGGCGGTTCGGTCACAACGAGGGCGATGACCCCTATTTCACCCAGCCGCTGATGTATGCGCGCATCAAAGGGCGTCCGTCACTGGACCAGGTATACGCCGAGACGCTGATTGCCGCGAAGACAATTTCGAAAAAGGATCTGGCCGTTATCGCAGCCCCGCTTAATCAGCGGCTTGAAGAAGCCTATGCCGAGATTAAAGGCAGTACATGCCTTTTTCCCGAAAACCGTTTTTTTGAGAACTGGGAGGCCTACAACGGGCGGTTTGCCTTCAAACACCCGGCCACCACCGTTCCGAAAAATGGCCTGACTGAATTGGCCGCCCGGCTTAACGAACTCCCTGATGGTTTTTCGATCAACCGGAAACTCAAGCGTGTTTTGGATAAAAGATTCCAGGCCGTGCAGCAGGGTGCGGGCATTGACTGGGCCAATGCGGAAAGCCTGGCTTTTGCGTCCATCCTGAAGCAGGGCCTGGCGGTCAGGCTCAGTGGCCAGGATGTCCGCCGGGGGACCTTCAGTCAAAGGCATTGTGTACTTTTCGAGACCCGGGCCGGTGAGGCCTATACCCCGCTGAACAATCTTGGGGCCAGCCAGGCACGTTTCGAGGTGTACAACAGTCACCTGGCTGAATACGGGGTGCTCGGGTTTGAGTACGGCTATGCCATGACCCGACCGGAAGGCCTGGTTCTGTGGGAAGCCCAGTTCGGGGATTTCATCAACACGGCCCAGGCGGTGATTGACCTTTTTCTGGCCAGCGGCCAGTCCAAGTGGCAGCGGTTGAACGGACTTGTCCTGCTGCTGCCCCACGGCATGGAAGGGATGGGGCCGGAGCATTCCAGTGCCCGGCCTGAGCGTTTTTTACAACTCTGCGCGGATGATAATATGCAGGTCTGCAACCCCACCACGCCCGCCCAGTATTTTCATCTTCTGCGCCGCCAGGTAGTGGCCCGGTTTCGTCTGCCGCTGATTGTCCTGACGCCTAAAAGCCTCTTGCGTCACCCCTTGGCGGTGTCGCGTACCCGGGATCTGACATCCGGGACTTTCCGACCGATTTTGGTGGACGGCCAGGGGCAGACCACAACCCGGCAGATTCTCTTTTGCAGCGGTAAAATCTACTACCAGCTTCTGGAAAGAAGAGCGCAGCTTGGGTTGACGGATACCGTCATTGTCCGCCTGGAACAGATTTACCCGTTCCCCGCAAACCAGCTCAAAAAAGCCCTGCAGGGTCTGGGAACACGCTTTGCACCGGTCTGGGTCCAGGAAGAGCCCGAGAATATGGGGGCCTGGCGGTTTGTGGAGCCGCTGCTTGAGGCGGCCATCGGTAAACGTCCGGTCTATGTGGGCCGCAAGGCTTCCGCCAGTCCGGCTACCGGATTTCCGGCAATCTACAAAAGAGAGCAGGCGGCCGTTCTGGATACGGCCGTCGGCAGGTTGAACTCGTAAGCAACCATAAACCCTGTCCGCCTGCTGAAGGTTTTTTTGCGGGGGGATACCTACAAGGAGCGAAGGTGCCATGGATATTGTAATTCCCAGCGTGGGCGAATCGGTACAGGAGGCGGTGCTGGCCGAATGGTTCAAAAAGGACGGTGATCTCGTTGAAATCGATGAACCTTTGCTGGTCATCGAAACAGACAAGGTGACTCTGGAGGTGGTTGCCGAAGCCCGGGGTGTTGTGGCGATTACAGTGCCGGAAGGTGAAACCGTTGCCATCGGTGCCGTGGTGGGCAGCATTACCCCGGCAGATGGCCAGGCCGCCGCCCCGGCAGACAAGCCGGAGCCGGCCCCAGCGGCTCCTGATCCGGCACCCGAGCCGGCTGCAGCGCCGAAGACCGTGTCTGTAGATGGCCTGGCGCCTTCTGTCAGGCGGCTCATCCGGGAGAAAAACCTGGATGCGGCCCGGATACCGGGAACCGGCCCCGGCGGCCGTATCAGCAAGGGTGATGTCCTGCTTTACCTGGAACAGGCCCCGGCCGGAATACCGGAAGCACTGCCATCACCCGGAGAGCAGGTATGTATGCCCGAGGCCGACCAGCCCCTGGAAGTCCGCAAAGCCATGACACCCATCCGCAAACGGATCGCCGAACGGCTGCTTGAATCCCGGCAGAACACGGCCATGCTGACCACTTTTAACGAAATTGACATGCATCGGGCCATGGCCATTCGAACGCAGTACAAGCAGCCCTTCGCCGACCGGCACGGGGTGTCGCTGGGATTTATGTCCTTTTTCATCAAGGCCTGTACCGAGGCCCTCAAGGAGATTCCCGAGATCAACGCATTTGTTGAGGGCGACGAGATTGTCTACCATCATTACCAGCATATCGGGGTGGCCATTGGAGCCAAACGCGGCCTGGTGGTACCTGTTATCCGGCACGTGGAACGCATGAGTTTTGCCCAGGTAGAGCAGGCCATTGTGGACTACGTGGTTAAGATCAAGGAAAATCGACTGGAACTGGCCGACCTGGAAGGCGGCACCTTTACGGTCAGCAATGGGGGTGTCTACGGGTCCTTGCTGAGCACGCCGATCTTGAACACACCCCAGAGCGGTATCCTGGGTATGCACAAGATTGAGAAACGGCCGGTGGTGGTGGCTGAGGAAATCGTCATTCGTCCGATGATGTATGTGGCCCTGAGTTATGATCACCGCATTGTGGACGGTAAAGGTGCGGTGACTTTTTTAAAACGTGTTAAAGAATTCATGGAAAACCCTGAGCGCATGCTCCTGGAGGTGTAATTATGCCCGCAAAACAACACTATGATCTTTTGATTATCGGTTCGGGACCCGGCGGGTATGTGGCCGCAGTCAGGGCCGCTCAGCTGGGTTTGAAAACCGCGGTCGTTGAAAAGAGTGAAAGGCTGGGCGGGGTCTGCCTGAATGTGGGCTGCATCCCCAGTAAAGCCCTGCTGGACGCAAGTGAATATTACAGTATCGCCGCCAGCCGCCTGGGCGAGTACGGCATCCGTACCGGGAAAGTATCCCTGGATCTCAAGACCATGCTGGCTCGCAAGGACAAGGTGGTCAGTGAATTGACCGCGAATGTCCGCAAACTGCTGGAAGGCAACGGCATCGAAATTCTGGCCGGCGCCGCTCGTCTGACCGGAGACGGCGGTGTTGAAATAAAAAAGGGCAAGGGCCGCCCCAAAAAGGTCAGTGCGGACAATATCATCCTGGCAACCGGCAGCCGGCCGGTGCAGGTGCCGGGACTGGAATTTGACAACAACCGGATTGTCGATTCAAGCGGCGCCCTGAATTTCAAAAGCGTGCCCAAACACCTGGGCATTGTCGGCGGGGGCTACATCGGGCTGGAGTTGGGCTCGGTCTGGCTGCGGCTGGGGGCCAAGGTGACGGTTATTGAAATGCTGCCCAGGATTGCAGGGCTGCTGGATGGTCAGATCGGGCGCTCCCTGGACCGGCTGCTGCGTAAACAGGGGTTTACCTTCCTGACCAACACGAAAGTGGCCGGGGCCACGGTTAAGAAGGGGACGGTCAGCGTGGAGGTGACCGGCCCGGACAAAACCGAGACGCTCTCTTTTGACCGCCTGCTGGTCAGTGTGGGACGCCGGCCGCTGACCGAGGGACTGGACCTGGAGACGGCCGGGGTTGCCACTGACAGCCGGACCGGTCTGGTCACTGTCGATGAGACCTATCGCACCAGCGTCCCGGGGATCTATGCCATTGGCGACCTGATTGCCGGACCGGCCCTGGCCCACAAGGCCTCTGCCGAAGGGATCGCTACCGTGGAATGTATCGCCGGCCGCGCCGGAGAAGTCAACTATGACACGATTCCGTCGGTGATCTACACCTGGCCGGAGGTGGCCGCGGTGGGGTTGACCGAAGAACAGGTCAAAGCCCGCAAGATTCCCTATTGCGTGGGCAGTTACCCCTTTTCAGGCGCCGGGCGGGCACGCTGCATGGGCGAGACGGAAGGGTTTGTCAAGCTTATCGCCCACGGCAAGACCGACCGTGTTCTGGGCATCCACATCATTGGCCCCCGGGCGGCGGATATGATTGCCGAGGGGGTTCTGGCTATGGAATTCGGTGCCAGCTCAGAGGATATTGCCCGGACGGTACACGGGCACCCGACCTTTGCGGAAGCTTTACAGGAAGCGGCCCTGGCCGTGCGGAAATGTTCTATCTATGCTTCTTGAACGGAGAAACCCATGCACCCTGAAGGTCCCCTGGAACTAATTGCCCGGCGCGATCCGGAACAATTGATGCAAGTCGCCTTAGGCCGGGCTCCCGCGGATCTGGTGATTGAACACGCGGCGCTTGTCAATGTCTACACTGCTGAAATCCAGGCGGATGTCACCATTGCAGTGAAAGGCGCGTGGATTGCCTATGCGGGGGCTGCCGCGGATCTTCGCGTGGGCCCGGAGACCCGGGTGATTGATGCGGCCGGTAAAACCGTGATCCCCGGTCTCATCGAAGGCCACACCCACCTGGCGTGGTTTTATTGTATCGACCAGTTCCTGGCCCAGGTTATCGGCGGCGGGACGACCACCATAATAACCGAATCCCTGGAGCCCTACCCGGTGTCCGGTCTGGACGGTGTCCTTGATTTCCTGGACTCGCTGGCCGATCAGCCCATTAAAGTGTTTGCCACGGCGCCGGCCATGGTCTCCACCAGTCCCAAGGCCATGGGTGTTGCCCCGGATGACCTCCAGACCATTTTAAGCCGCGGGGATGTCCTGGGAATCGGCGAATCTTACTGGCAGGCCCTGCTTCAGGCACCCGACAAATTGTTGCCCGAGCTGTCAGCAGCGGCCGGCCGGGGCAAAACCATCGAGGGCCATTCGGCCGGGGCGCGCGGGCAGAAGCTGCAAGCCTACGCGGCCGTGGGGGTATCCTCCTGTCATGAACCGATTACCGCTGCGGAAACGCTGGAGCGCCTGCGCCTGGGACTCTATGTCATGGCCCGGGAAGGGAGCATTCGCAGCGATCTTGAAACCATTGCCCCGATTCAAAACAGCGGTGTGGATTTGCGGCGCCTGGTCCTTTCAACCGATGGGGTGCAGCCCGGGGACCTGCTTGCGAAAGGCTATATGGACCATGTGCTGCGCAGGGCCATCAAGCTCGGGTTCGATCCTGTGCAGGCAGTGCAGATGGCCACCTTGAACGTGGCCGAACATTTTGGCATCGACGCGCTCGTGGGCGCCGTTGCACCGGGTAAATGCGCGGACCTGGTCATTGTGCCGAGCCTTACGGAGTTCCGGCCTGACATGGTGATCAGCAAAGGCCGCCTGGTTGCGGAAAAGGGGCGACTGCAGGTTCAGCCGCGCAAGCACCCGTTCAGCCAGGCCAGCCGGCATTCCATCCACCTGCCGCGAGATTGCACTGCGGCTGATTTTGATATCGCCGCACCGGCTGCAGGCCCCGTAGAGGTTCGGGTCGTTGAAATGGTGAGCGACCTGGTGACGCGCCAGGCCAATCTTACGGTGACGGTCTCTGCCGGGCAGATCATTTGTGATCCCGACCAGGATTTGATCAAGGTTGCGGCCGTGGATCGGACCCATGCGCCAGGTAAAACTTTCACCGGCCTGATCAGGGGACTTGGGCTTGCCGCCGGGGCCATGGCCTGCAGTGCCGCCTGGGACACCTCGGATATCATTGTGGTGGGTGACAATACGGCCGACATGGCCCTGTGTGTCAATCGAATCAAGCAGTTGCAGGGCGGGGCCGTTGTGGTCAGCCGGGGAGCCGTGGCTGCTGAGCTGGCACTGCCGGTGTTCGGGATTATGTCTGAGCTGCCTATCCCGGCGCTGGCGCAAAAAATCCGGACCGTCAATGCGGCGGCCGCTGACCTGGGCGTTTCCTTTCCCGATCCCCTCCTGACCCTGATTACCCTGACCGGGGCAGCCATTCCCTATTTCAGGATTTGTGAAGAAGGACTGGTCAACTTAAAAGATGGCCGGGTGAAGGGGTTGTTTGTTTAGGATCGGGGACGAAATAAATTGAACGAAGATTGCGAAGGATTTTGTTCCATATTCAAGGCGTGTTGAAGGTCGCATACTCTTTTG
>CAZWPX010000038.1:0-50884 GCA_964636125.1 uncultured Desulfobacterales bacterium
CCATCAAGGCGATCAACTACGCTTCCGGTGACTCGGTTGCCAAGGGGGATGTCCTCGCTGTCATCGGGTAAGTGATACCCGTGTACAGTCAAGGATTCTTGCTTGCAGTGCCAAGAGGCTGCCAACGCATACGGATGAGCAGGCACACAGAGTCGATTGCATGAACCAGCCGGGGGCATCGGAACAACAGGTGCTGAAGACGCACCACTCCGGTGCCCCGCTGTTTTTGGTAATTTAATAAAGGAGGTATGGGATCATGAAGATCCATGAGTACCAGGCAAAAGAGCTATTTAAAGAGTACGGCGTACCGATTCCCAATGGCCAGGCGGCTTTTACCGTGGACGAAGCCTGTGCCGTTGCGGAAACTCTGGGTGGCTACCCGGTGGTTGTCAAAGCCCAGATTCATGCCGGTGGCCGAGGCAAGGGCGGCGGCGTTAAACTTGCCGGTTCCGCCGACGAGGTTAAAACCACGGCCGGGGATATTCTGGGGATGACCCTGGTGACCCATCAGACCGGTCCCGAAGGGCGTTTGGTAAAAAAGGTCCTGGTGGAGCAGGGACTGAATATCGCCAGCGAACTCTATCTAAGTATCCTGCCGGACCGGGCCACCGCTAAAAATATCATCATGGCCAGTGAGGCCGGCGGTATGGACATTGAAGCCGTGGCCGCGGAAACACCGGAAAAAATTATTAAAGTTCTGGTTGACCCACTCACCGGCCTCCAGGCTTACCATTGCCGGGAAGTTGCTTTCGGCCTGAATTTGCCAGCCGAAGCGATGAAGCCCTTTTTCAAATTGCTTACCAGTTTATACCGTATGTTTGCGTATTACGACTGCTCCCTGGTGGAGATCAACCCGCTGGTGCTCACGGCGGAAAACGATGTGATTGCACTGGATGCCAAAGTTGATGTGGACAGCAATGCCCTGTTTCGCCACAAAGATATCCTCGCATACCGGGACCTGGATGAAGAAGATCCACTGGAAGTGGAGGCCTCCAATTACAATCTCAATTATATCAACCTGGATGGCAATGTGGGCAACATGGTCAATGGTGCCGGCCTGGCCATGGCCACCATGGACATCATCAAAATGGCCGGGGCGGACCCGGCAAATTTCCTGGATGTCGGCGGCGGAGCCAGTGCGGAAATGGTTGAAAACGGGTTTCGTATTATCCTCAGTGACAAGAATGTCAAAGGTATCCTGATCAATATTTTTGGCGGTATCCTCCGGTGTGACGTGCTCGCCACCGGGGTAGTCGAGGCTGCCAAAAAGACGAACATTACCGTACCTGTGGTTGTCCGGATGGAAGGCACCAACGTGGAAGAGGGCCGGCGGATCCTGGCCGAATCCGGTTTGAACCTCGTCACGGCAGTGGATCTTAAAGATGCGGCGGAAAAAGTAGCCCAGATTGTGGCCTGATTCGCGGGAACCCGATCTGAACGGAAACAGCCGGACTTGGCATAAATGCCTGTTGCCGCGGCGACAGAATAAAGAGCGAGGAAAAGAAAGTGAGCATATTTGTAAACAAGGAAACGAAGCTTCTGGTCCAGGGGATAACCGGCCGTGAAGGACAGTTCCATACGCGCCAGTGCGTGGACTACGGCACCCAGGTTGTGGCCGGGGTCACCCCGGGCAAAGCCGGCCAGACAATGGATGAAGTGCCGGTATTTAATACCGTAAAAGACGCGGTCAGCACCACCAGCGCCAACTGCAGCATGATATTCGTACCGCCGCCTTTTGCGGCGGACGCGATCATGGAAGCGGTAGATGCCGAAATCGAGTTGATCGTGGCAATTACCGAAGGTATCCCGGTGATGGACATGATGCGTGTTAAAAATTTCATGGCCGGTAAAAACAGCCGCCTGATCGGCCCCAACTGCCCGGGTATCATTACCCCGGGGGAGTGCAAGATCGGCATCATGCCGGGTCCGATTCATAAATCGGGCGGCCCCATCGGGGTGGTATCGCGCTCCGGCACCCTGACTTACGAAGTGGTGCATCAGCTGACCGGCAAGGATATTGGTCAGACGACCTGTATCGGGATTGGCGGCGATCCGGTCAATGGGACCAATTTTATCGATTGCCTGACAGCATTCAACGACGATCCAGCCACCGAAGGCATCGTGATGGTCGGTGAGATCGGTGGGACCGCCGAAGAAGAGGCGGCAGAGTTTATCGCCGACAAGGTCAACAAGCCCGTGGTCGGATTTATTGCCGGTCTCACGGCGCCTCCCGGTCGCCGCATGGGACATGCCGGCGCCATCGTGAGTGGGGGCAGTGGTACGGCCCAGGGGAAAATTGAGGCCATGAAAGCCGGCGGGATTCATGTGTGCGAAAACCTGGGCACCCTGGGCGATATTTGTGCGGAGGTTTTCTAAGTAGTGTCCATCCACAATTAGCAACAAGGTTAATTATGCACGAAATGGGCATTGCCATGGAGATTATTGACATCGCTGAGGCTTCCATTCCAGCCGGTATGGAAGCGGCGCGTGTCGAGAGCGTCAATCTCAGGGTTGGCAAGCTGTCGGCCATCGTCCCGGAAAGCCTGAAGTTCTGTTTTGACGTGGCCATTAAAGAGACCCGGCTGGAAGGTGCCCGCCTGAATATCGAACAGGTGCCCGTGGTTGCCACATGCAAGGACTGCGGCGCCAACTGGACCATCGATGAACCGGCCTTTGCATGTGAAAAGTGCGGCTCCGGTTCCATCGAGTTGATTTCCGGCAAGGAGCTTGATATCGTTTCAATCGAAGTATTCGATAAGGATGCAGAAGAATGACAATTGAATTTTTTACCATCAAAAAATGTTTCCACCATGACGGGACCCGCCACACGCACCACGAACATGGACACCAAGCGACGGTGGTGGGCAGTAAACGCTCGGGTACCCGGGAAGTCAAAGTGATACGCAATGTGCTGAATGCCAACAACATTATGGCAGACCAGAACCGCAAGCTGTTTGCGGACAAGAACGTTTTCGTCTTGAACGTGATGAGCAGCCCGGGTTCGGGCAAAACCGAGACCCTGGTAAAATCGCTGGATATCCTCATGCCGGATATGAAATGCGCGGTGGTTGTCGGGGATATTTGTACCACCAACGACGCCGACCGGCTGGCCGCCAGCGGGGCGCCGGTGGTGCAGATCAACACGGATGAGTTCGGGGGCGACTGCCACCTGGCCGCGCATGTGATCGAAGCGGCCGTGGGCGGGATTAGCCTGGATGATATCGACCTGCTGATCATCGAGAATATCGGCAACCTGGTCTGCCCGGCCGAATTCGACATCGGCGAGGACGAAAGGGTGGTGATGCTCAGTGTCACTGAAGGCGAGGACAAGCCGCTCAAGTACCCCCTGATGTTTCGAGAATGTAACGCCGCCCTGTTGAACAAGATCGACCTGCTGCCGTATCTCGATTGCGACCGTCAGCTGGCAGTGGACAATATTCACCAGATCCACCCGGGGATCCCGGTATTTGAAATTTCTGCCAAGACCCGGGAAGGCTTTGAGGGCTGGATCCAGTGGTTACAGGACAAGGTGGCGATTAAGCTGAACGGTTGATACACCTTAGAAAATTCAAAACGAAATTTCATCCCCCTTGCAGTGGCAAGGGGGATTTTTTTTGCGCTTTGGATGAAATGGGTGTAGGTTAAAAGGATCTATTGAGTGCCTAAGGTGATCTAAAGTTAAGGAATCCTGCCAATTTGATAAAATCAACGCAGCGCTGGACCTCCTGCAGGGTGCTGCGTAGTCGTTTTGCTGTGATATTTTTTGGTGTGTCGTCTCAGCAGGGCGTGCCAGCGAGCGCACCAACAACATGGATAGACTTGCCACCTGGATATAAGGAGGTTACATGTCACTTTTCAGAATTGCTGCTTTTGCCGGAAGCTGGTACCCGGGGAGCGCGGACCAGTGCGAGGCCCAGATAAAGGAGTTTTTAAGCGGCGACCCGATAGAGGCACCTGAAACCGAGTTGTCCGGGGGGATCGTACCCCATGCGGGGTGGTATTTTTCCGGCCGCATTGCCTGCAGCGTGATCCATACCCTGGGCCTTTCCCGGCAGCCGGATGTCGTCGTGGTGTTTGGTATGCACCTGCGCCCGGGATCAACCCCCTGCATTTATACCGCGGGTGAATGGGAAACCCCTTTTGGCAGCCTGCGGGTGGCCGGCGATCTGGCCGCTGATCTGGCGGAACAATTTGCATTCAGTGTGAACCGGGAAGAGGATTTTCTGCGGGACAATACCATTGAATTACAGCTGCCCTTCGTGAAATACTTCTGTAAATCGGCCGAATTTATTCCCATCGGTGTTCCCCCAACCCCCTTTGCCCTCCAGCTGGGGCGGGCGGTTGTGAAAAGTGCCGCCGAAAGAGGGCTGCAGCTGATGGTTATAGGCTCAACCGATCTTACCCATTACGGCCCGAACTATGGCTTTCTTTCCCAGGGCACCGGGCCCGCTGCCCTGGATTGGGTTCGGGATGAAAATGACCGAAAGGTCATCGCGGCCATGGCAGCCCTGGAGCCGGAAGAGGTGCTCCGGCAGGGGCTGGCCAACAGCAATGCCTGCTGCTGCGGGGCGGCCGCAGCTGCCATCGCGGCCGGGCTGCAGGCCGGGGCGCAGCAGGGTGAATGCCTGGCCTATGCCACCAGCTACGATAAAAGCCCGGGCAGCAGTTTTGTGGGGTACACGGGGGTGGTGTTTTAATATGGATCACCTCTATAAGAGTTGATCCAGATTAAGGATTCGAGGATTCAAGGGGCCGAGGGTTCGAGGGGCATGCGATTTTTTACCTACGGCAAAACCTTTTCGGCCATGCTGTCACTCTGGGTGGAGCGAAGAGTCTCCGGCAAGCTATGAACCGGCAGAGATAGGAAAGATTCGTCGTCGCGTGACTCCTCAGAATGAAAGACTCAATCGATTCCGATCATTGGCAACATCAATAGGTAAAACTAAGCGCCCCCGGGTCCACCCAGACTCATCGTAGCGAGCGAAGCGAGCTCCCTGACAATCATTGGAATACCTTAACTTGTGCATCACAATTAGTGCTATTTCTTCTTTTTGATTTGTTCAGCCGCTTTACGTGCCTTTTCAATTCTTGCCCATGAGTCCCGCAGGGTCACCGTACGGTTGAAAACCGGCTTGCCGGGTTGGCTCTCTTTTGAATCCGCACAGAAATATCCCAGGCGTTCAAACTGGCAGCGGCTACCAGGTTGCATGTCTGCCAAACTCGGTTCAAGCTTGCAATCGGTCAGGACTTCCAGTGAATTGGGATTGAGGTTGTCACTGAAGTGTCCTCCCTCTTCAACGGCCACCGGATTGTGGGCGGCAAACAGGTAATCATACAGTCGGACTTCAGCCTCCAGGGCGTGGGCGGCCGATACCCAGTGGATGGTCCCTTTGACCTTGCGTCCGTCGGGAGCGGACCCGCCCCGGGTTTCGGGGTCATAGGTGCACCTGAGTTCAACGATCTCACCGGTCTTTTCATCCTTGATAAAGTCCGTGCAAGTGACCAGGTAGGCGTACCGCAGGCGGACTTCGCGGCCCGGTGCCATACGGAAATATTTCCTGAAGGGCACTTCCCGAAAATCATCCTGTTCAATGTACAGCACTTTGGAAAACGGAACCTTGCGGGAGCCATCCTCGGGGCGTTCCGGGTTGTTCACAAAATCAAGTTCTTCCACGAGATCTTCCGGGTAGTTTTCAATGACCACCTTCAGCGGTCGTAAAACACCCATGACCCGTGGTGCAATCGCGTTCAGGTGTTCGCGGACACTGTATTCGAGCAGGGCCATGTCCACGATGCTGTCCCGTTTGGCAATGCCGATGCGGTCACAGAAATTGCGAATCGCTTCCGGCGGATAGCCGCGCCGGCGCAGTCCGCTGATGGAGGGCATGCGCGGATCGTCCCACCCACTGACATGGTCGTTTTCAACCAGTTCGATCAGCTTCCTTTTGCTCAGCACCGTGTAGCTCAGGTTCAACCGCGCGAACTCGGTCTGCTCGGGGCGGCTGGGCGTGTCCAGGTTGTCTATAACCCAGTCATACAAAGGACGGTTGTTTTCGAACTCAAGGGTGCACAGCGAATGGGTGATGCCCTCCAGGCTGTCAGAAAGACAGTGGGTAAAATCATACATAGGATAGATGCACCACTTGTCGCCGGTTCGGTGGTGGGCCGCCTTGCGAATGCGGTAGATCGTGGGGTCCCGCATGATCATGTTAGGGCTGGCCATGTCGATTTTCGCGCGCAGGACATGAGCGCCGTCTTCAAATTCCCCGCTTTTCATGCGTGCAAACAGGTCCAGGTTTTCCTTTACCGGGCGGTCACGATACGGGCTTTCCTTTCCAGGTTCAGTCAGGGTGCCACGGTGTTCACGAATCTCGTCGGCCGTGAGGCTGTCCACATAGGCCTTGCCCTTATTAATCAATTCAATGGCAAATTCGTAGAGCCGGTCAAAATAGTTGGACGCGTAGTATTCGCGGTTTTCCCAGTCAAAGCCCATCCAGCGGACGTCCTCTTTGATGGCATTGACGTATTCTACACTTTCTTTGGTCGGGTTGGTATCATCAAACCGGAGGTTGCAGGTTCCCTTGTATTCATTTGCGACCCCAAAATTAAGGCACATAGATTTCGCATGCCCGATGTGCAGGTAACCGTTGGGCTCGGGAGGAAACCGGGTTGCCACACGACCGTCATTTTTATTATTTTCAAGATCATCCTCAATGATGGTGCGTATGAAGTCAACGGAGGTCGCCTCGTCCCCCGGGGAACTATCATTATCAGTTTTACGCATAGTGTATTTCCTTTGAATCCCCTGTTGCAGGACCTTAGAGATTGTGGCCTTTGTTTAAATTGAAAAGTATATCACATCAGTAGAAACCTTTCCAGAAGTAACCGGTAAGTGAAATATAGCGTCATAGGCGTTATATGTTTTCGTGACGATTATCATTCCCGCTCGCAATGAAGCGGCACATTCTTTAGTGCAACCTTGCCCTGTTTTCGGTGCATATCACCGTCAGTTTATCCACACTCCAAGACCTGAATACATTGAAGTATTTCGGGGATTAAAATTTGAGTCGGACGCCGAAATGGGCGAAATTGGCCATTTATGGATGGACACTACCTAAAAGTGTGGGGCGGTTGTGCCAGGCGCGAGATATTTGAACCACCTGGCACAATTCTTGGAACACAGGGCATATCCTGAAATAGAACCGGCTCATACTCAAGTGCCATAGGAGAGTCTTAAATCCGATTTGTAGAATCAACCCGTTGTACTGAATCTAAATCATTATGGAAGAATTCCGCCAATATTTACAGAATAGTCGGGCTGCGAATACCAACGCGTTAAAGTTCTATGTCTTGTGGGTTACCCATTTTCTGAATTATTGCAACAAGCACCCGGATGATGAATTTAATGAGCAAGATATCGATGCGTACCTGAAGTCGCTCACCAAAAAATATGAACAATGGCAAGTGGATCAGGCCCGACAGGCTATAGAAATCTATCGTTTTTGGAAAAGCCGTCGGGAAAGAAAAGCCGGTCTCACCCGCCTGGACACACGCGACCAGTGGAAGATCGCAGCTGAAGACATGCACAACATAATGCGCCTGAAGCATCTGGCATTAAAGACTGAGCAGACCTACCTGAATTGGGTGCGAAAGTTTTACTGGTTTGTAAACGGTGAACCGCCGGGTGAGCTTAAAAGCAACCATGTAAAAGACTTTCTGACCCACCTTGCGGTTGAGAGAAAAGTCGCTGCTTCCACTCAAAATCAGGCCTTCAGTGCCCTGCTGTTTCTATTCCGGCATGTCCTCGACAAGCCTCTGGATGATATCAGTGAGGCGATTCGGGTAAACAAGAAACGTCGCTTGCCGGTAGTTTTGACACAACCAGAGGTCGAGCGTCTGCTAACCGAGATGTCAGGGGTAAACAGGCTGATGGCGCAAATTATTTACGGCGGTGGTCTAAGGCTGAAAGAGTGTGTGCAGCTAAGGGTGAAGGATATTGACATAAACCGCAAAACAGTTGTTATCAGGCGTGGAAAAGGGGATAAGGATCGTGAGACCGTGCTGCCCGGGTCCATCTTATCTGACCTGAAACTTCATTTCGAAGAGATACAATCGCTCTATGATAAAGACCGCGAATGCAATCAGGCGGGGGTTGAACTTCCGGGCGCGCTTGAAAGAAAGTGGCCGCTGGCGGGCAGAGAGTGGGCCTGGTTCTGGGTGTTTCCCTCCTATAAGCTGTCAGCAGACCCTGTATCCGGTCAAATTAGAAGGCACCATGTTCACCCGTCTGTGTTACAGAAGCACCTTAAAAAAGCTGCAATTAAGGCTGAAATTCATAAACGGGTCACTGTCCATACCCTTCGCCACTGTTTTGCCACCCACCTGATCGAACAAGGGTGTGATGTCAGAACAATCCAGGAGTTGCTTGGGCATAGCCATCTGGAAACAACCATGATCTACACTCACGTAGCCCAGACCAATCGACTGGGAATTATAAGTCCTTTAGACAGTGGTACCCAGGAATAATGGAAAATGAAAAAAACACGCCAGCGGTATAACATGGATAATAACCAGCAAAAGCCGCCAACACAGGACCATCAAAGTATGATGGAAAAGTTTAACCTGTTGATATTGATTGTGTTTAGTGTATACTCAATTTGTCTTACCAAAACCGAATATTGTCACAAATAACTAATTCTCACAAAAACACGCTGTCGGTATATTAATAAGTTATACATAAATATTTTAGTAATAATTTAGTGAGTAACTATGACAATCTGGGTGAAAGAATTACTTAAAAACCTTGATAAACACGTTGATGAATCAACAAAAGAAAAAATACTAGGTGCATGCGGTGAAAAATGCCCTTTTACACATCTCACAGATGAAAAACTCCTTAAAATTAAAACTGACTCAAAAAACGATATAGATTTTCTAAACAATCTTTGCAACCAATGGCATATGGTAAACGAAGACGGACAATTCTATGTAGTATTCGACCAATGCTATTGTCCACTTGTGAACAAAGATCTACACGGCGCTTCCAAAACACTTTGTTACTGTACGCTTGGCAATCTCAAACACAAATTCAATATCGGCCTTGATCAAAAAGCTGAAGTGAACATGCACAAGTCGATACTTGCAGGTGATGAGGAGTGCCGGTTTCATATAAAGCTACAAAATGTATAACCAATCACTGGTGCGGACGCAAAGGACCGCGCCCCACAGTTCAACCGTTATACTAAAAGAATTGGAATCGATATGAAGCGATACCTGATGGTAATGGCGATAGTCACATTCCTAATTCCCGCCTGTTGTCCAATGGTTTCGGTAAATCCACTTTCTGAGCCTGCAGGATTGGATGAAAAGCTTTACGGGACTTGGAAACCAATCTTAAAGGAAAACGATAAGGCATTTTTACATATTGGGAAACTGACAGATAATCTTATGGTTGCTCTGAGCGTTGAGCACAAAGTTGATGGTACGCTTGATACTTCCAGGATGCCATTTTTTCTAACAAAAACCAATTCTAATAACTACTGGAACGTTAAACTTGAGGACTTGGACAAGGAAATGGCAAGGGGAAATGAAGGGTTCTTTTTTCTCAAGTACAGGTTTAGCGACAAAGACACCCTGCATATTTATCAACTTGAACGCGAGCCAATTATTTCAGCTATACGCCAGAAAAATCTAAAAGGTAAAATTACGTATAGACCGATAATTAAAAAGCCCAACTCAAAAATTACTGATTTACAAATTGATAAAAATATTGATTGTGTTGTCATTTCAGATTCATCGGAAAATCTACTGAAATATATAGAAAGCAACTCCACCAATGAACTTTTCAAAGAAGCAATGCAATTTGAACGATTAAAATAACTAAAACCAGTATAACATGTCGCTGGATTAAGACGCGCAAAGATCACACGCGCTTATCAGCTCAACCGTTATGCAGATTAATAATTATGAAAACATTCACCTTTTCAAAGGAATATAAGTATTTCATTATCCCTTTGATACTTATGATTTTAACTTGGGCTGCCTTGCCTCCTTATGAATTTGCCAGGGAAAAATTCATAGGGCCATTTGCAGCCATGACCGTAGTATATTTGTGGTACAGAGTGTTTACCGCGCCATACAAAATAGTAGTTCGCGAAGGGCATCAAATTGAATTCTATTCCTTTCTTAGAGAGACAATTATAGCATCTGAAGATATTGTCTCAATAAAAGACTACATGGGTGCACTCTCAATCAAACATTCTGGCGGAAAAATTGTTGTATCGCCTCTGATGGACAATATTGCCAGTTTGAAATCTATTCTGAGATCTAATAGGCCAGATCTGGAAGTTGAAGATTTGGCGAATCGAAGGTTTGACCCAAATGAATAAAAGGGAATGCATAACAAAACGCTGGAGAAGGCGCTAAAAAGACAGCGCATCTCAGCTCGAACGTTAGATTCATAATGAAATATGAAATCCAAAAGAGAAATTTGGAAAAGAGAAGCTCGGTATGCAAGAGAGCTTAAGGTGTGGGCGGCTAAAGCCAAAAGGTTAGAATCTGTAGCAGAGGGCCTCTTACAATTAGGGGAAGAACAGAGGCAGCAAAAAAATAGCAGTCTATGGGCCACATGCGCTTTCAATCAAATACGGATGCTACGCGCATTCGTTCTCGAAAACTATGCCAAGGGATTAATTTTATACAAAAACCCATGTCCTTTTATAAACGACAACAGATTAAGTTTTGGCTCTATTGGCCATGACATCATATCATTACTTCGAAAAACTGGATTAAGAATTGATAAGAAAGATGAAGAATTATTAAAACTGCACACTATTGCTGGTGAGTGGTTTGGGCGTTACCCTATCCCAAAAGATGAAAACAAAGTATTAGATGAACGACCTTCTTTTTCAAATCAGCAAAGACGATTAAGAAAAACTGGTGGTAAATTACAAAGAGGCGAGTCGGTATGCCTTTTATGGGACAGGTTACACTCAGGAATTGGTTATGATGAAAATAAAGTATATTTTAAGTATCTCTCCAAATTAAAAAGAGCATATAAAAGGAGAGGCATCTAACAAGTCGCTGGAGAATCCGACGCGCAAAAACGACGCGCGTCTCAGCTCAAACGTTATACATAAATATTTTATTAATAATTTAGTGAGTAACTATGACAATCTGGGTGAAAGAATTACTTAAAAACCTTGATAAACACGTTGATGAATCAACAAAAGAAAAAATACTAGGTGCATGCGGTGAAAAATGCCCTTTTACACATCTCACAGATGAAAAACTCCTTAAAATTAAAACTGACTCAAAAAACGATATAGATTTTCTAAACAATCTTTGCAACCAATGGCATATGGTAAACGAAGACGGACAATTCTATGTAGTATTCGACCAATGCTATTGTCCACTTGTGAACAAAGATCTACACGGCGCTTCCAAAACACTTTGTTACTGTACGCTTGGCAATCTCAAACACAAATTCAATATCGGCCTTGATCAAAAAGCTGAAGTGAACATGCACAAGTCGATACTTGCAGGTGATGAGGAGTGCCGGTTTCATATAAAGCTACAAAATGTATAACCAATCACTGGTGCGGACGCAAAGGACCGCGCCCCACAGTTCAACCGTTAAATGCCAAAATGAATAAAACCCTACTAATCATTCTTTCGACATTTTTATTAGTCGCATGCTCCGAAACAAGATTAGAAGTGGATGAATTTAAGGCAGTAGCCATGGGAATGAATTCGCATGCCTGGTACAAAGGAATTTTCTACGTTGGAACTGACAGTACAAACCACCACTTTCAAGAAAAATGGGACTACAAATTCGATAAAAAATTCCTTCTAAGTAAATCGGACCTGAAAATCATGGGCGAATTTCAACTTGGCACTGGTGAGGTGGGAATTACCCAAATAGAAAGTCGTGGAAATGATATGCTTTTTATTGTTGATGGGATGCCATTTTACAGTCTTAGCCAATAACAAAGTTCTGCATTTAACATATCACTGGTGCAGACGCGAAAAGCAGCGCTGCACAGTTCAACCGTTCTCCGAAAAAATAAAGGAGCATGAGACTTGCCCGAGAAGCCTGTTGAAATTGTTGCTGAGGAGCGGATCGTACAATTCATAATGGTTATTCGTGGCGAAAAGGTTATTTTGGATTCCGACCTCGCAAAGTTATACGGCGTTGAAACCAGAAGGCTCAACGAGCAAGTGCGTAGGAATCTGGAGAAATTCCCAAATGATTTCATGTTCCAATTGACGAAAGACGAATTTTTAAACTTGAAATCGCAAAATGCGACATCAAGTCCCGGCTGGGGTGGCCGTCGAAAACCGCCTCTGGTTTTTACCGAGCACGGAGCCTTACAGGCTGCAAATGTATTAAACTCTCCCCAAGCAAACAAAATGAGCGTTTTCATCATTCGGGCCTTCATTCGCTTGCGTGAAATGGCCCTTTCAAATGAAACATTGGCTCTGAAAGTCGATCAATTGGAAAATCGAGTAAGTGATCATGACGAAATCTTAATGGAACTGATTAAGGAAATTCGAAAATTGGTAGATACTCCAAATCCTGGACAGAAAAAGACTATTGGGTTTTTGAAGTCAGGCAAGGGTGATAACTGAAAGCTTCGGAGAACATATCTATGAACCTGACGCATAGAAACCGGCGCAGGTTACCTCAAGCGTTATGAATTATGGAGAACAATAAATTGGATTTAGGCTATATATTAATGATCGCCAGATGGGTCGGACTAGGCTTGATAGTTCTCACTTGGATTCAAGTTATACCTTTGATTTTAGGCTGGGTCGGTTTTGGTATAGCGACAATTTCCTTTGTTTTGGAGGCGATATATAAAAAAAACCTGCCACCTCCAAACAAAGGTGGCAATTCTGGGTAACAAAATGGCCCTAATAACATGGCTTAAAAACGATTCAATTCGTTCAAGTCGACACCGCTTCGCGGCGCGACTTAACTCAGACGTTGGTCGTACATATTTGACAAACCCCATCGATGTTGTTATTGTAATACGTAAAGCTTATCGATAGGAGGGTTGGTATGCAAACAGTAACAGTATCCCCAAAATATCAGGTGGTTATACCAAAGAAGATTCGGGACACATTACAACTGAAGCCTGGTCAAAAAATGAGAGTGATTGAATATGATGGCCGCATTGAAATGATACCTGATCGTGATATTTCCGAACTGAGAGGATTCATAAAGGGAATCAACACAGATATCCTGCGTGAGAACGATAGACTATGAACATTATTGATTCATCTGGCTGGCTTGAGTATTTTTCGGATGGTCCAAACGCCCATTCCTTTCTGGAACCCTTGAATGATACGGCCTCCTTAATTGTACCCGTCATAACAATCTACGAGGTATTCAAGGTAGTGCTTCGAGAATCCACTGAAAACGAAGCTCTCCAAGCAGTCGCTGCAATGCAAAAAGGCAAAGTCGTCGATCTTAACGCTTATCTTGCCTTGAATGCTTCTAAACTGAGCCTGCAGTATAATCTTCCAATGGCTGACAGTATCATACTGGCTACAGCGCGAGCGTACAAATGTGTGATCTGGACTCAAGATGCCGACTTCCAAAATATTGAACTCGTAAAATACTTTTCAAAATAGACCGGTTCGGCCAACAAATCACTGGTGGGGACGCCAAGACCATGCTCCCCACAGTTCAAACGTTCGCAGTAAAAATTCAATCTTGACAATCGGACCATATTTGGTACCATATGCGGACTGGAGGTAACAAAAATGAATATTACAAATGACATAAAACCAATAACGTATTTAAAATCAAAAGCTGCAGTTTTATTGAACCAGATTAACGAAACCCATCGTCCTGTTATTATAACTCAAAACGGTGAACCCCGAGCCGTTCTTCAAGATCCTGAAAGTTATGAAAATATGCGAAATGCAATTGGATTATTAAAACTGATATCCCAGGGTGAAGATGATGTTCGAAATGGTAGGGTTAAGTCCCAAGAGGATGTATTTGCCGATATTGAGGTATCCCTGAAAGAAAAACTTAAATGAATCCAAAGTACCAAGTTGTTTGGGCGACGGTCGCTGAAAATGATCTGAGGGAAATCATTGGATTCATTTCGGTGGAAAGCCCTGGCGATGCATTAAAAATACTCAAAAAGATTAAAGAAAAAGCCTCAAGCCTCTATACCCTTCCTGAAAGAGGCCGTATAGTACCAGAGCTTCAAGACCAAGGCATATCACAATACCGAGAATTGATCATTTCTCCATGGCGATTGATCTACAGAGTTGCGGAACATGAGGTTTATGTTTTCTCTGTTATTGATTCCCGACGAAATGTGGAAGATATCCTTTTAAAAAGATTGATTCAGAAGAAATAGCCCCTGCAAACAAGGCGCTGCACCCGACCACCTACAATTTCGGCTTTCCGTTCGTGTCTCACTTCAAGCCTTCATTTTAGGCGGTGGGTGAGCTTTAGCGTTATATTTTAAAATTACATCTTGCATTAACGCTTTCAATGAATTACGTTGTAATACAAAAAAACACATTGGAGGTGTTGTATGAGTACCGCAATATCTGTACGTATTCGAGATGACCTTGCGTCAAAACTATCTGAAATTTCAAAAGAAACTGAAAGGCCTAAGTCCTTTCACATTCAAAAGGCAATTGAGACATACCTTTCAGATATAGCTGATCTGCAAATAGCCCTTGATCGGTTACACGACCCATCTGACCCGATAGTCAGTCTTGAAAAAATAAGGAAAAACATTGACTTATAAGATTTCTTTCAAAAAGTCTGTTGGGCGTGATCTGAAAAAAATTAGGAAGGAACAAGTTGAGAGGATTCTTCTTAAAATTGAAGCAACTTTGGTCAAAACCCCAGAAAAGTACCCGTTATTATCTGGAAAATTTGCCGGGCTCAGAAAGTTTCGAGTTGGCGACCATCGGATAATATTCACAATTCTCGATGACACAGTTCTAATACTTAGAGTAAGCCACCGCAAAGAATCATATAGATAAATATAACATCAGTAGTGTCCCGTTAAGGTTCGAATAATTTCAGTTGGATACGGTCACTTTGAGAAAAATGCTATTCACAATTGCCGGATCTTTCAGAAAGCTGAAATTTTTCTCGATTCCGATTTGGCGTTGTATAGTTTTAGCAGCTCGGGAGCTGGCCAATCCGCTGAACAAGATTACCCCGAACTCCTGCCAGCTAATGTCGAACTGAAAGCCGCTAGCCTCTCCTCGCGCTGAGTGGGATTAACAAGACGCTTACGTTATAACAAAATATTTGAAGGGAAATACTACGGTAGGTTTCTATAAATATCCTTGCGGTGGCCGACCTTGACTATCAGAATTACAAGGACATCCTCTTGAATCTCGTAAATGATACGATAATCACCAGTGCGGGCTTTGTAAAAAGGATTATTCCCTTTCATCTTTGTTGTGTCCGGATTCGGAAGATTTTCAGACAAGCTGTCAATCTTTTCGATTATTCGCTTTCTGTCGGCTTTTGGAATTTTTTTGAGTGCTTTTGCGGCAGACCTTTTAACCGCTATCCTGTAGCTCAAATTTCAAGTTCCTTTTTCAAATCTTCCCAGGGTATTGGTTCTCCGGGTTCGTTTTTCGCTTTCCAAGCATCGTCAATATCAATTTGGTCCTCTATTTCCTGCAACAGCTTTAATTCTTTCATAGAAACCAGGGCGGCCATGGGCTCACCGCGACGAGTCAAAACGAAAGACTCATCTCCAAATGCCACCCTATTGATTATATTGGAAAATTTTTTTCTGGCGTCAGCCGTCGTAATCTTGTTAAGCATAATGAATACCTCATAAGTACAATATGTTCAATTTGTACAAATTGTACGCATTGACGCTTATATTGTCAACTTATATGATTTTGTGTAATTCAGAGGTGTTATGGTTGCGTGCACTCGGACAGCATAAAGCAGAGCGAAGAAATTTATAATGATTCCTCAGAATGGTTGGACTGGATAGCATTTTGAGCTGCGTGAACTAAAAATGAGGATCTGGACATACCACGCCGTTTCGCGGCAGCGTCGATTTGTTTGAGCGTCATCTCAGGAAGAGTGATATTGACCCTTACTGTACGAGGTTTTGCGTCAGGAACACCAACGACCAGATAAGCGACAGCATCGGAGAAATCGCTATCAGCCATAATTTCTTCGAGCTTTGAAGGCACTGGTAACTTCTCTCCATCTTCGAGCATGCCCTGAATATGGAGGGTGATGGCCTCTTGTGCCATGTCTTTTGCTTCATCGATGTTCTGGCCGGCTGTTACACAACCGGGGAAATCTGGAAAAGAAACACCAAAATCGCTATCGGGATCTTTGTGAACGATTGCTAAATAGTTTGCCATATCGCACCTCAATTAAACTTAATGCCCGATTGGTGTTCGATACTTTTCAGAGTACCAATCGGCATGTCCTTTTTAGGGTGAGGCACTGTCACCCGGCCCTTTATTTTTGGATGCCGAAATTGTGTGTGAGAGCCACAGGTTGCGACTTTTTGCCATCCATTCTGCTTGAGAATTTTAACAATTGACCGGCTATCCATGATGTGTAATGATACACACTGTGTGAAAAATGTCAATATTTTAGACAGTTCGGATAACATTACTGGTGGGGACGCTAAAAGCATGCGCCCCACAGTTCAACCGTGCTCTCAAGGATGACAATCGATATTATTGCCTTGGTAAGGTCACTGGCGGAATCCTGACTGTGAGATTCACCTATCGAAAAAGCAAGATCCGAATTATTGGCGCCGGGTATTGGCGGAAAGGAAAAAAAATATAATACACTGTATCAAAAAATGATTCGCAGATTGCTGGATGAATATACAGCTCATCAATAGACTGTTTATAACAAAGCACGGGGAAACGACACGAAAAACAGCGCGTTCCAGCTTAAGCGAACAAAACGCTGGAGAACGACGTAAAAAGCACGTGTCTCACCTCAACGTTGGCGTTTCAATATCGTACCGTCGTATTAAAAACCGCTTGATTAATAGGGTTATTGGTAGTACCTTCTATGATACAAAAGGAGGTGCAAAAATGGGTAGATTATCAAATATCATTCCGGTTAGCGATTTAAGGCAGGATACTGCCAAATTGCTGAAACAATTAAAAATTACCAAAGAACCATTGATTATTACTCAAAGAGGGCGGGCAACAGCGGTGATGATCGGTGTCGATGCATATGAAAAATCTGAACATGAAAAAGAACTCCTGCGACTGTTAGCCAAAGGAGATAAGGAAATAGAAATAGGCGAAGGATATGATCTGGATACTGTCCTTGCCGACGCCGATGCCTTTTTAACAGAGGCGTCCTCGTGAAGGTCCAATTTACCCCTTCTGCCAGGGCCCAATTTCTTACTGCGCTATCATATATTCGGCGGGATAAACCTTCTGCCGCTGTTAAATTTAGAAATCGAACTGAAAAATTTTTGCGAAGGCTTGAGGGCTTTCCTGAATCTGGAAGAATCATACCTGAATTTCCAGAACTTCCCTACCGGGAAGTAATTATATCACCGTATCGGTTCTTCTATAGAATCAAAGTGGATGCCGTCTGGATTGTTGCAGTATGGCATGGTGCGCAGCTTCCTAAGAAACCGGTGCCTTAACGCCAACAAATCACTTCAGCAGATTTGCTACATCTGCGGCCTCTCAAGAGCAATTGTTGTTAATGTACTTCCGTGGATTTTAAAAGCCGGTACTATTAATCCGCAAACTGCTGAGCTCAATCGTTGGTGCGCCAAGCGCTATGAGACCTTCGAAGCGAATCTGGACGAGAACATCGCCCGAATCGTCTGCGATTTGAATGAACAAAGGACATGGCATGCAAACAGCAGTAGATCAACAAAAGTTATGTGGTCGGGAATTTACCGCCAAAGAGGTATCTCTGATTCAAGAGGTTGTAGAGACCTGTGCAGGTATCAGCCGACTGGAGCTGGCTCACACGGTATGCGAACTGTTGGAGTGGAAACGTCCCGGCGGCGGACTCAAGGCTCGGGAGTGCCGGGATCTTCTGGAGCGTCTGGAGAGCCAAGGTGTTTTGACGCTTCCGGACAAAAAGTCGTGTGGATCGAGCAAACCCAGAAAATGTATTGCGCCCGCTGAAGAGGGTCAGATTCATAGTGAGCTTACTGGCAGTGTGGAGGAATTTGCCCCCCTTTATGTAGAGTTGGTAGAAAACCGGCAGCAGCGGCAGTTGTTTCAAGAACTTTTGAGCCGTTACCACTATCTGGGCTACGCGATGCCCTATGGTGCGCGGTTGCAGTATCTGATCTACGCCAGCCGTCCCCGGTGTGAAGTGGTCGGGTGTGTGCAGTTTTCAAGTCCGGCCTGGCGAATGCAGGCCCGGGATCAATGGATCGGCTGGGATGATGGCACCCGCAATCTGCACCTTCAGCACATCGTCAACAACAGTCGGTTGTTGGTCTTGGCGCGGGTCCGCAATTTGGCCAGCATGATGTTGTCGTTAGCTTTAACGCGGCTTAAGCACGACTGGCAACGGCAATACGGGGTTCAACCCTTTCTGGTGGAAACACTGGTGGATCAGCAGCGGTTTCATGGGGGCTGCTATCGGGCGGCCAACTGGATCGAGGTGGGGCAAACCAGCGGCCGTGGGCGCATGGATCGTACCCACCAACGTCACGGAGCGCAGATAAAAACCGTTCTGGTCTACCCGCTGGTCAAACATGCAGCGCGTCGACTCAGGGATGGGAGGTAAGGGGCGATGAGTGCATTGACCGCAGTGTCGCTCCGTTCTACTAAAAAAATTGATATACCGGTAGATATGAAGGGCGAGCTATTTTACCCAATTCTCAATTTTTAGTTGGGGCACCCGGATAAACTCTTTTTCATTGTTCGTGACCAGTGTGCTATCAATCGAAAGCGCGTGAGCGGCGATCAGCATGTCGAGTGAACCAATAGGCGTTCCTTTTTTTTGCAGGTGAGCCCTAAGTTCACCGTAATATTGAGCGGATTCGCCCCCAAAAGGTAAGATTTCCAATGGCGCAACGAATTGTGTCAACGCCATAAAATTTTGTTCAGGTTTTGAGCTTTTTGAAACGCCATAAAAAAGCTCACTTCGGGTAATCGACGCGATGGAAATTTCTGAAATATCTGCTTTCTTTAAACGTTCTAATACAACAACTGGTTTCCGTTTTGATTGAAGTGCTGATGAATCAATTACCACACTATTTAAAATTTTACTTGCTGAATCTTCAGACGTAAGAAGGACGGGTATGGGTAAAGAGATAGAGCGAAAATTTCTTGTTGCCAAAGAATTCATCAAAACACTGGGAATCGGGGAAAAAATTGTACAGGGTTACCTCCCCAGTGCGAATAAAACAGTTGTTCGAATCCGTACCACCGATGATAAGGCGTTTCTGACTATAAAAGGTGAAAATAGAGGTGCCGTCAGGTCTGAATTTGAATATGCAATTCCACAATCTGATGCGGACCAGATTATTGGAGAATTGTGTGAAAGGCCATTCATAGAAAAAACCAGGCACATTGTTATGCATTCAGAATCCCGTTGGGAAATCGACGTTTTTGAGGGTGATAATGCCGGCCTGGCAATCGCAGAAATTGAACTTGAATCTGAAAACCAAAATTTCGATGTGCCTTCATGGGCAATCGTGGAAGTGACGGATGATCCCAAATATTATAACTCTAACCTGATAAAAAAGCCCTACAAGGAGTGGGACAAATCATGGCTGAGATGATTATACGGTTTGAAGAGATCGGACGGGAGGATGTTGCCTCGGCCGGTGGAAAGGGTGCGAACCTGGGAGAGATGACTGGTAACGGGTTTCCGGTCCCCCCGGGATTTGTGGTTTCGGCCCATGCTTGCGAATCATTTTTTAAAGCAATTGAACTCCATAAGGAGTTTGATTCCCTCAACAGAGCAAACCCGGATGGATTAGACAGTCAGTGCCGGAAAATCCAGGAAATTATAGAACAGTCTGAGATACCACAAGATCTGTCGGAGGCAATTCTTGCAGCACACGACGAACTGGTTAAAAATCGTGGTAACAGTATCATCTGTGCTGTAAGGAGCTCCGCCACGGCAGAGGATCTTGGGGACGCGAGTTTTGCCGGACAACACGCGACTTATTATTATGTGGATAAAGATCGACTCCTTACAATGGTCAAACATTGCTGGGCCTCACTTTGGAGTGCTGAAGCTGTTTCTTACCGTACAATACACGGAATCGATCACGGATCGGTTTTCATGGGAGCGGTGGTACAGGAGATGATTCGGTCTGAAATTTCCGGGGTCACATTTACGGCTAACCCGGTGAGCGGCTCCCGGGATGAAATTGTCACGGAATCCAGTTGGGGTATGGGAGCTGCCATCGTCGACGGTCGTGTGACACCTGATCATTACATTGTTGAACGGGATGGATTCAAACTGCGTGAAAAACGGATCGCAGACAAACGGTTCATGGTTCCGTCACGTCTTGATGAAGGGAGCTCAACACGGCTCCAGGAGATACCCCATGGAATGCGGCAGAAAGAAACGCTTACGCCTGATCTCATCCGGGAGGTCGCTCAACTCGCATTGAAGGCTGAGGAGCACTTCGGCAATCCACAGGACATAGAATGGGCAATAGCTGATGGGCGGGTTTATATGCTCCAGTCGCGCCCCATTACCGTGATGGGACGCGAAGATATCGAGCGGGATATCAAAGGACAGTATGTCGTATTTAAACCATTGATTGAAAATTTTACTGATCCGGTTACACCCCTTACCGGTGACTTTTATCAGTTGTTTTTTGCCCCCCCCTTGTTCCGGACAATCAAAGGATGGCTTTATGTAAATGTCAGGGTTTTCAAGGCGATGCTCCCTGTCAAAATCTCAAATCAAGATTTGGCAGCGATGCTTTACGATTTTGGAACAAAACCGCCTGACATGAAACTTTCTTTGCTCAAACTCCCTTATTGTCTTTGTCTGGCGTTATTTGCCTACCTAACCCTTGGCGTGTTCTATGCCCGGACCCGTGGGTTACCAGGCAATTTTATGGATATGTTCAGGAAGCTTGCTGAAAAAGTGGATGAAGACCCGGCGCTCGGACCGCTTGAAACGAGCGAACGGCTACTGGCTGGAACCAAAATTCTCGACCCGGTAGGCAATCAGGTGTTTCTTGTGAACCTTTCGGCAACGCGCTACTTTTTCAGTATGCGTGTGCTGGAAAATCTGCTGCGTCGATGGTTGCCGGATTTGAGAGACGATGCTGCTGCTTTGCTTTGTTCCGGTTCGGAAGGTGTGCTTTCAGCAGAGATGGGGCGGGGTATTTGGTCACTCGCAAAAGAAGCCAAACTGCATAGACCGGTCCGAGACTTGTTGACAAAGCATAAACCGGAAAAAGTCCTGGCCGAACTCAGGGCTGAGCCTGAAGCAAAGGATTTTCTTGAACTATTGGACCAGTTTCTTTCAAAAAACGGGCATCGAGGACTGAAAGAACTGGAAATTAGATCACCCCGATGGGAAGAAAACCCGACCCCGATCCTGGGAATGGTTCGAAATTATATGCTGGTCGAAACGGATCCTGGTGAACATGAAAAAAAGGTTGAACAGACTCGTGGCGAGCTGGAAAAGGAAATCCAAAAAGGCTTGGAGAGATACCCACTGGAACGCCTCTTCAAACCCCGCTGGCGCTTGATTCGCCATATGGCGAATGTAACAAAATCTTTTTCTAGGATGCGGGAAAACAGCAGATTTTACCACATAATGGGTTTCCACATCATTCGGAAAAAGGTCCTCAGGCTTGAGGACGAATTTATGCGCCAGGGAAAACTCAAGTGCACAGGTGACATATTTTTCTTACATATAAAAGAAGTTAAACGCCTGCAGGCTGGAGAACTTGCATGGAGAGATGTTGAGGACCGAATCCGGGAACGACGAATGGAACACATCCGGCTATCCAAGATGGGCCCTCCAAAATCCTTCGGAGTAAAAATGCCAGAGGCCGACAGGACCGATGCCCGGGATATTGAAGAAAGGGAAACCTTCAGGGGACAACCGGCGTCTCCGGGCAGTTATCAAGGGACTGCTCGCATTATACTGGATCCCTCCATAGACGTGGAGCTCAAACCAGGTGAGATTTTGATAGCGCCCTATACGGATCCTGCCTGGACGCCGCTTTTTCTCACGGCTGGAGCGGCTGTTGTCGAGGTGGGAAGCTACCTTTCCCATGCCGGAACTGTAGCCAGAGAGTTCGGAATGCCGTGTGTGGTTGACCTGCCCAAGTGCACCAACCGTATCCACACTGGATTTAAGATTCAGGTGGACGGAGATCAGGGGGTCGTAAGATTGATATCTGAGGAAGAAGGAGAAGCCGCATGATAATCGCGATCAAAATCATAGTCTTTCTTTTTGGCATGTGCATATGCGTGCAGTTGGTTGCCTCGCTGTATGGGATCATTGACCTCTGGTACACCTTCAGAACCGAATATCCGAGGGTCATTCGACGTATTCTGACCTGGAGCATCCTTACAATTGCCATTGCCTGGCTTTTGGGTGATCAATTAAGGCCTGCCTTTCTATGGGGCCTTTCCGGGTATGTGGTTTTCTATCCTATCGCATATTCCGGCTTAAAGCTTTTTTCTGTACGGAACCAACGATTGCTGGAGGAAGAGTAAACATAATAACAAAGTATCAAATATTTGGAGTTTGAACGATGCCGAAGGCTTGTAATCTGCAAAAGGGCAATGTGGTTGATATTAACGACCAGCCCTATCAAGTAAAGAAAATCGAGGTCCACACACCTTCAGCCCGGGGGGCAAACACCTTGTACAAGGTCCGTTTTAATGGCATTTCCAGCGGCCAGAAATTGGACCAGACATTCAAGGGCAACGATTTTCTCGAGGAGGTAGACCTCGGTCGGCGCCCGGCCAGTTACCTTTATAACGACCAGACTCTGTATACGTTCATGGATTCGGAGAATTATGAGCAGTACACCCTGTCCGAGGACTACCTGGAAGGGCAGATTCAGTGGCTGACCGACGGTCTGGAGGGGATCACTGTTCTTCTGCTCAATGACAGTCCCCTGTGTATCGATCTGCCCGCGGCCATGGACATTGAGATTGTCGAGACTGCTCCGGCTCTCAAGGGTTCTTCCGCCACCAACCGAACCAAACCCGCCACTTTGTCTAACGGGTTCATTGTGCAGGTACCCGAATATCTTGCTGCCGGTGAATTTATCCGGGTGAACACAGAGACTGGAAAATATATGTCCCGGGTTAAAGCGGGATAAGGCAACCAGAACAGTTT
The DNA here is from genome assembly GCA_964636125.1 of uncultured Desulfobacterales bacterium. Lineage (GTDB taxonomy): Bacteria > Desulfobacterota > Desulfobacteria > Desulfobacterales > CAJINA01 > CAJINA01. The sequence continues at coordinate 23,306 of CAZWPX010000038.1, forward strand.
GGCCCCAGCTAAAAAGGCCTTATGGCCGAGGGTGTAGCGGTAAGATTTGGCCGATGGCGAGGATGGGATACCGGGAGGGATCCAGGTCGCGGGACTGCCGGAGTTTCATAAGATCCAGGGCCGGCTTGCCCGGCGGGTTGTCGCCCAGGTGAAAAGTGCCCCACTGGGTGGGGATAAAGACCCTCGCGCCGAGATCCGCAAAGGCCTGCAGGGCTTCTGGAACATCCACGTGGCTGTAGTGCATGAACCAACGCGGTTCATAGGCGGTGGCCGGCATCAGGGCGTAGTCGATGCCGGGATAGCGCCGGCCGATTTCCTGGTAGCCGATGAAATAACCGCTGTCCCCACCGTAGTATACCTTGATGCCCGGGGTGATCAGCAGGAAACTGGCCCACAGGGTGCTGTTCACCGACTGGCCGAAGCGCCGGGACCAGTGTTGGGCCGGCAGGCCGACCAGTTTGATACCGTCTTCCAGATCGAGGCTTTCCCACCAGTCAACTTCACGGATCTCACCGGAAAAAAAAGAGCTGACATAGGCTTTCAGTCCCGGGGGTACGAAAATACGGGAGCCATTGGGCAGAGCCCGGATACTGTCCACATCCAGGTGGTCGTAATGGCTGTGGGAGATGAGGATATTGATGCGCCCTTTGAGTGTTTTGAGGTCTTCGATTGGCATGGCTGGAGGGCTTACTCTTTTGGGAAGCAGCGCCCTCTTGGAAAACATGGGATCGGTGAGCCAGTATTCGCCTCCCAGGCGCATGAGAAAGGTGGCATGTCCAACCCAAGTGATGAAATCACCTGCCGGCTGGGCAACGATTCGATCTTTCAGCCCGGGAACGAAAGGGGGCTTGAAGTTTTTCTCTTCTTCGGTGTACAGGGCGGTTTTGGAAAAACGCCATTTCAGGAAACGCCAGAACGTCTTCTCTTCCATGGGCATCCAGGGATTGAAGTATTGGCCGTCCTTAAAATGGGGCGTGTAGAGTTTTTCAACCGACTGGTTTTGAACTGTTCGGCGCCAGGTCTCCTCATCAAAGGGTTCCGCGGCCCTTGCGATCCCGAAAGCCAGAACTATAAAAAGCAGAACTGAGATAAATTTTGTTTTCGACTGATCCATTCGGGGGTCTTTATTCTATATTCGCTTTCAGCAGCACCAGGCCCTCTTCCCGGGCATGCAGAACATGCTTCAGGTCAGTGCTCTTGAGTTCGTCCCGGGGCATGATCCAGTCCCTGAGGGCCTTGCGATACAGCAGGTATTCATCTTTCCCGGTGATATTCGGAATTACCTTTTCTGTGTGGAGGAAGTCGTCAATGGCACAATTTTTACCATTGCAATTGCCTTCGGTCAGGTCGACTTTATACCGGCCGTAAACCAGGAAACAGTGCAGCATGGGTACATAGGGCAGGCCATATTTTGCCAGGACAGCGCCCGTCCCGGTGACGATATTTTCAGTCATGCGGTAGATCCCGATTTTCTTGTCGATGGGCAGGCCCAGTTCAGCCGCGAGGGTGCCGACGACCGCGTGCTTGGTGGTGCAGGTGCCCCGGTTTTCCCTAAAAAGAATCATCAAGTCATCTTTGTCTGAATTGTACCCGTAGGGCAGCTGATGTACGTAACGGCAAGCCTCCAGGAAGGAACTGATGTTCAGTTCTAAAAATGCTTTAGACACCAGGTCGGAGCCTGAAATAGGCTTGTCGGGAAATACGGTCAGTTTATCCATGGGGCGGTTCCTTGTTTATTCTTATGCTTATACCTGCCATGATTGTAAGGCAAGCAAAGCAGATAAATGTTAGCGCCGGTCTTCATTCATATTAATACCCTTAAAAGGAAAGACAAGTGTGGGTATGGTCACGCGGGATGCTATTTTCTCCGCACTGATTTGAAAAAATTGGTGATCAGAAAAGAGGGTTCCGGGTGTGTCCCCGGGGTGGCAACCATCAACAGGAGTTTGGATTGGCGCCCCAGGATATACCGGCCTTCGACGGTGACGGGCTTCTTGGCAAAATCACGAGTGTACCCTTTCCACTCCCCCAGTACAATGTGATGTTTGGTATCCTGGCGGGCCGCGGTCTGCGGTTCGGAGATCTGAACCCGACGGGCCTCCTTTTCCATGTCTCGATAAAAATTGAGGAGCTCAAATTCTCTGCCCCGCGGGTCAAGCGGCCGGCAGATGGCCGAGATTTCATAGTGCTTGTCCAGGTGATCAATATCGCGGATGTGCATCCACTGCAGGGGCGATGTTGCGGTGCCGCCGGAAAGCTTGGTTGAAATCTTTCCGGGAAATGTGACGGTAAATTCACAATCCGGGGTAAACCGGGCCAACTCCTGTTCGGCGAACACCCGGGGCACCACACTCAAGACCAGCAACACTACCACGGCTAGATTTTTCATTCAATTCTCCATGTTTGCAGATTCAGGCAACCCAAATCCATCAGATATCACAAAATGGTTGCTAAAGGCAAAAGCAGCTTGGGACTTTGGAGCTTTCAGCGGTATGCTGAGTTATCTCTCCATTGAGCGGCAGATTGCCCGCAGCCTTAAAGGCCAGGAGGCCTTTATTGAATTGCCCCCCGGCCGGCGGTTGACGGTGACCCAAAAGATCTTTATCCTGATTGTCTCCGTGGTGAGCATCATGGCCACGGCCATACTCCTGATGGTGCTGCTGGATGTTTACTACCTGATTGGCCAGGACTTTTCCCAGCCGGAGATTTTCTGGGGAATCTTCAAGGAAATAGCTTTTGCCCTCTGCGTACTGCTGGGTGTTTCCCTGGTGATTGTCTATCGTTTTGCTCAAAACCTCAGGGAAATCCTGGACACCCAGCTGGCGGCCATGGATGAGATCAGCCGGGGCAATCTTGCCAAACAGGTGCCGATCCTGTCCAGTGATGAATTTGCCCGGATTGCTGAAAAGACCAACCAGATGATGGAGGGGCTGAAGGAGCGGGATTTTTGCCGTACCAGCTTTGACCAGTACGTCTCCCCGGAGGTCAGCCGTAAAATTCTGGATGACACCATCGCGCCGACCGCCGACCTTATTGATGTATCCGTTCTATTTTGCGACATACGCAACTACACCGGGTTTGCGGAAAAGCACAGTCCCAGGGAGATAGTGGACATGCTGAATCACTATTTTACCGCCATGGAGCGCGTTATCCGGCTTTGCCCCCTGAGTTTTCTGCCCGGGTTATGTGGCTGGTGCGAAGGACCTTTCAAAAAGGTCGTGAATGGCCCGGGTACCTTCAGCATCGAGGTTACGGGTGCCGGTACCGACAAAGGTTTTGTCGGTGATGACCGGCGTATCCGCCACCCAGGTGTTCTCCTGCCAGGTAAACCACGCCTGCTTGTCCTGGTCATACACATGGACGGGGCGATTGAAAAGTTTGGCCAGTTCAACCCCCCAGCCGGTGCCGCCCTTGACCGTGTTATCCGGCTGAATCCAGCCGATGGCAAGCACGTGATAGCCTTTGTTGACCATGTGGAAGATAGATTGGATCACCTTGCGAATCCGGTTGGCCCGGGTATAAGTCCGGCCCATGCGCAAGGAGACGATCTCCATGCTGACGTCGCCCTGGTCAAGTTCGTCAGGACTCAGGAGGTGGAGTCCCCGGGTTCTCTCCACCGGGTTGCCTTCGAATGAATAGTTGATTTCCTGAATTCCCCATTTTTCTGCTGTTTTTCCAAATTCCGCTTCGGCACCGCGGTGCCCGCCGCTGTACATGGTAATCTGAGATTGAGCGCTCATTGTTTCTCCTGAATGTCGGGTTGTCCCGGCAACGTAGTGCCGGAGATCGTTGTTTCCGTAGATAGTGCCCATCCACAAATGGCATCTTTCGGCCCACTGCTGCGTTTTCGCTCTTTTGAAATCCTCGAAATAGCTCGCTATTACTGCGGGTTCAAAATTGCTCAAGCCTTGCCCTGAACCAAAATCTACCATTTGTGGGCGGACACTATGTATAAAAGACCCCGCCGCTGAGCGGCAGGGTGCGAGGGACAAGTTAAGCGGGATTTTAAAAATGGCAAGGGGGGCAGGTATTTTTTTTTAATGTTTTCTTGGCGCCTAAGGTAAATTTTATCTGCAATGTCCATGATGTTAATTGGTTAGGTGAGTATAATCCCTGTTAATGATCCTGCACGATATTAGAAATTTTTTATGAGTAGACGACCCTATGCTTCAGCTTGTGTTACCGTGAGCTTATGGCTTATACTATGGATATGTTTTGCCTGAGCATTCCATCTTGTTGCTCTTGATCAACAGCCCTTTTCAGGGGCAAACCAATGCCGGTCATTGCATGGGCCGGGATTCTTTACGCCGGGATTTCCGGGTTAGGATGAGGTTATGCACACTGAAAAAACCAGAAGACCGACCGCGTTTGCCATTGGCACTACCGTCCTGGGGTGTGTCCTTTTTTTACAGTTGTTGTTTTGCATACCCGCTGCGCAAGCCGGTAATGAGAAAACAATCGCCCTGGTCATGAAAGCCCTTTCCAATCCCTTTTTTTTCAAGATGGAGGAAGGTGCTAAAAAATATGCCGCCGAAGAAAAGATTCCGCTGGAAGTTTTTGGTGTTGAGCGTGAAACGGATGTTGAGCGCCAGATCGGTATATTCGAGAATCTTATTTCACGTGGCTACGGAGCTATCGTAATTGCACCCGCCGATTCAAAAAAATTGGTCCCGATCTGTAAAAAAGCACTGGATAAAAACATAATCATTATCAATATCGACAACCCCCTTCACCAGGGAACCATGCAAAAATTGGGCATTTCGATTCCATTCATAGGCTCAGACAACCGGCTGGGAGCCAGCATGGTGGGCAAATACATTAAAGCTAAATTGGGGGGGCAGGGCCAGATCATAGTGATAGAGGGGATTCGCGGGGTTGAAAACGCTGAACTGCGCAAGAGGGGTTTTATTGAGACGGTAACCCGGCACAGCAGCATTAAAATCGTCAGTTCGGAAAGCGCAAACTGGCATACCGATGAAGCCCTCTCCCTCGCCATCCAAATGCTCCGAAAACACAAATCCGTGAATGCCATTTTCTGTGCCAATGACAGCATGGCGCTGGGCGCCCTGCAGGCTATCGATATCATGGGGTTAACAGGAAAGGTTTGGGTGGCCGGCTACGACAACATCGGATCCGTACGGGATGAAATGCGAAATGGCCGAATTCACGCCACCATTGAGCAGCACCCGGAACTCATGGGCGAGTATGGTGTCGAGTTGGCCTGGAAGGCGCTGCACGGGGGTAAGGTGCCGACTTACAAGTCGACCCCCCTTGATCTGGTGACGTATGAGTCATTTAACAAAACAATCGCCCTGTCTCTATCCAACTTGAATAGTTCTTTCTTTGCAACCCTCCTCAAAGGGGCCCAGGCGGCGGCGGACCTGTATGGCGTGCAGCTCACATTAAGGGATGCCAGAGATAGCGATTCCCGGCAGCTAGCAGATATCGCGGAGTTGTTATCGGGCAAAGTGGATGTTCTGATCGTGAACCCCACCCATGCGGAATCGGTCACACCGGGTATAGAAATGGCCAACGCAAGGGATGTCCCGGTCATCACCGTAGACCGGAAATCGTCAGGCGGAGACATCCTCTGTCATATTGAATCCGACAACTTACAGGGCGGCCGGATGGCCGCCCGGATACTGGATCAACAGTTTAAGGGGGCAGCTAAAGTGATTGAACTTGAGGGTATCCCCGGGGCCTCCGCCGCCCATGAAAGGGGGGACGGCTTTAATACCGAACTGCAGAAATATACCCGGATTCAGGTGGTGGCCCGCGACGTGGCCAATTTTGATCGTGCCCAGGCACGCAAAGTGATAGAGCGCCTGTTGCAGGAGGGCCAACCGTTTGACGCGGTTTTTGCTCACAATGACGATATGATCCTGGGGGCGATTGATGTTCTGGAAAAGTCGAATCGTTTGCAGGCGCGGGTATTGATCGGATTTGACGCCATCCGGGAGGCCCGGGAAGCCGTTAAACAGGGGCGCTTGACGGCCACTATTGCCCAGCGGCCGGAAACCATGGGCAAGCTGTCAATTGAAACAGCCGTACAGCATTTTCGGGGTGCTGAGACGGTCCCGGCCATATGGGTTGAGCTCTCGGTGATCGCCGGTCCTCAGGACAAATAGCCCATAGGGAGGAGAGCCTGTTTTGCTATACACGATCAACAACAAGTTTGGTGCCATTTCAATATTACTGATTATCCTATTTGGCCTGGGGTATGGCATGCTGGCTTTTTTCCTGCGCGATCAGCACCAGGATACCATGCTTATTCAGGAGGCGGTGACCATTGAAAGAGACGTGCGCACCCTGCATGACCTGTTCTATGAAGTTCGTTTTTGGGAAAGGGCGGTTTTATTTCAGAACCACCCGGAGGCAGATAAAAAATTCGGGATTGTCATAGAATTATTTCGAGAGCGGGTGGGCAACCTGCACGTCCTCGAACCGGAAGTTTCAGTAGGTGAAAAACCGGAAAGCATTTTAAAGCTCCTGGCCGGTTATGAAGAAGATTTTAACCATATAATCCAGTTTAAGACCGAACAGCGCCTGAACAGAACCCGGATGGATACTGGCTACCAATCGCTTGTTTTCAGTGTTCTGCGCAGCGATCGCCCCCTTCTTTTTAAGCCCTTGTTCAACCTGACCCACTTTCTAACAAGCTACCGCATTGACAGGCGGGCATCTGAATACCAGGCCCTCCTGCTGGTGGTCGACTACCTGGAGAAAAAGCTGTTGCAGGCCCGGCTGATGGACAGCCGGATACAGGGGTATGTCGATAATTTTAGAATGTTTCTGGCCAAGGATTTTGAACTGGAACAAAAGATACGTTCTACCAACGAGCGCTTCGATGTGGTCAGTACCCAACTGATGCGGCTTATGGCGGCAATTTCCAGTGAGGCCGAAGCCTTTTTGCGGGAAAAGTTTTTGGAAACCAGTGAGCGCCGGAACGAACTGGACAAAAAGTTCCTGGTATCAACCGGTATCAGTGTGGCCATCTTGTTATTGATCCTGGCTGTCATCGCCCGGAAAATAATCTATCCGATACGTTCCATGGCCAGTGTCATGAAGGCGGTTAAAAACGAAGATATTGCCGCACGGTTTGACTACCAGGGGAATAAAGAGGATGAGATCGTAGCCCTCGGATTCGCCTTTAATGACATGCTGGATACCATCCAGGAAAACAATGAACAGTTAATCGGCTACCAGGACGAGCTGGAAGAAAAGATCCAGGAACTGGCTGCCCGTGAAGGCGAGCTGCACAAGCACCGCGAGGAGCTGGAAACCCTGGTTCAAGAGCGCACCACGGATTTGACCGTTGCCAATTCTCGATTACGGGGCTCTCTCATTGAAAAAGACGTGCTCTTTAAAGAGATCCATCACCGGGTCAAAAACAACCTGCAAATCATCTCCAGCCTGTTGAAGCTGCAGGCCAGACAAGCCAGGGATGCCCGCGCGACCGCTTTGTTCCAAGACAGCCAGAATCGGATAACCTGCATGGCCCTGATCCATGAGCAGCTTTACCGGGCCGAAAATCTATCCAAAATTGACCTGGGGATCTACATTCGAAACCTGGTTGACAGCCTTCAGAATTCCATCGGGCAGGGTTCCCGAAGAATCAGCGTGCATATTGGTGAATGTGATATCTTCTGGGGGCTCGATGTGGCCATTCCCTGCGGTTTGATCATCAATGAACTGGTGACCAACTCTCTGAAATACGCTTTTCCTGCCGGGCGAAGAGGCGCCATCTCTATAACAGTGCGGGCAGATGCAGATAACGCCTTTGAACTGGTCATTGGTGATGATGGCATCGGTCTTCCCGAAAATCTGGACTTCAAAAACACGGAGACCTTTGGATTGCAACTGCTGACCGACCTGGTAGAACACCAGCTTGCCGGAAAAGTTGCCTTGAACCGTAGCGGTGGAACCGAGTTTCGAATCAGATTCAAACCTGAGCAGTCGGAAGAAAATTGAGCGGGTGGACCGGGGCAGGCAGCGTTTGTCTGCTGCCCGGCCATAACCGGCATTTTCGTTCCCGGCCGGCACGTTGCGTCAGCATCATTTCTTGTGCCATTTTTGGTCCCCATACATTTCCTGCACACAATTCGGGCACAGGCCATGACTGAAGACAGCCTTTGAGTGCTGGCTTATGTAGGATTCAATTTGATTCCAGTACCCTTTGTCATCACGTATCTTTTTGCATGAGGCGCAGATGGGCAGCAGGCCGCTCAGCGTTTCCACCTTTTCGGGATACCTGGATAGTTCAGGCACAGTTAGCCTGGTTATGCCTGTTGCGGGGTCACTCAACTGTCACACTGGCGGTGCCCCGTGGGTCGCCTAAGGCGCCTGGGTTCTTTGTATGCAGCGGGGATTTTACTGGTGGCGTGAAACCGTGTTTACCCGCATTCAGCGTAAGTTAAAAGAGTTGAAATTATAATGAATTGATGTATACTCAATCGATTTTCTCCAACACACACCAAACGCTGCAAGCTGGATGGTGCCGGACAAACTACAATCTGAGCATCCCATACAGGGGTAATCGATGAGCATCGATTTAGACATAGACATCAATGACCGGAAAGCGATCCAGGCGTTTATCATCGGGCTGGTTGTAGACTGCCCGCTGTGTTGCAACCTGGTAGACTGTCAGCTTTATGAAGTCCGCAAAGTTCCGGTTGAGTACAGGATCGAGTGGGTGAGCGACCTGTCGCACAAAGAGCGCGTGCAGTACTACCTGAAGCACAAACGCTGCCTGTCTGAAAAAGATGAAATCGGCCCGGTCGATACCTGTGCTTGAGCCGCAATTTGCCTGAATTGTCCCCTCCGAACCCAATCCGATAAATTAACGCAGTCTGCTCATGGCAGGAGTGCCACCCATTTCCTGGCATCCGGCCCAAGAGTCCGCTTGCGTTCCCTTTGCCGAGATCTAAATCTTGAGCTCTGGTTTGGGAAAAGAGGTGACCCGCAAGGCTGTCCAAAATCGTGCCATGCGGGCCTTGTGGCAGGGAATGAACCATCCGGACATTCAATGGGGTACCTTCAGCCATTTTGACTGGGGAGCGCACGATCGGATCGTCATGAGCGGTGGCATCGCCAGCCATGCGGTGATCTCCCCGGATGAATGCGCCCCGGATATGGAAGCGATGGAAGCCGCCTTCAAATGGCTGGACAAAAAGAAACTTAAGCGCGCCTGATTCTATGCGAGCAGGTCGGCCCGGTGCATATCATATGAACCCGTTGCTTTCCATATAGCGCTGTCGATCCGTACTTGAAAAATTGATCTTTTCAGCAATTCGGGATGCATGCGACACGCGCGAAATGCCTTCTACGACCCGGTACGTGGGCTCATCTCCATTGAATTCGGTCATCAGGCACTGGCCTTTGTGCTCATCCATAAACCGGTCCACCAGGGAGTGGTTGTGGGTAACCAGTACCGTGTTATTCCCGATGGTATGAAAATCGTCTGAGATGCCATAGGACTCGTGCAGCCGCTCTTCATAGGTGGTGCCTTCCGCCAACTCATCCAGAATTATCAAACTTCTGGGGCTGGAGGCATAAAAAATGTCGCGGGCGAATTGACCAAGTGCGAGGAGTTCATCCAACAGGCCCAGCGCATCGACGGCCCGACTGAACGCGGGGTCAAGGACGCATTTTTCCCGAAAGGGCTCCACGTAATTGAACGTGTCTTTGGCCGGTTTGAAAAACAGGCTGTAGAAGAGATACAACCCGGTTAGACCAAGGCCGATATGGGTTACCAGGGGCGGCAGCATTTGTCCGAGGCCAATTTTGTCCTGGAGGTACGGGGCCGGGGCCGCCACCGGGCCGGCCAGCCCCCACTGGGTGAACCGGTGGGGGATGAATTTCAGTTTAGGTGTAAAAAGGCCCACCTCCCTTTCAGGCTTCAGCCCGCCGAGTGTTTTGTAGATCGTACCATTCATCATGCGGTCAATCGCGGTGCCCTGATAGGCTTGCGCCTGGGACATCAGGGCCTGCAGGTAAGCGGATTCCGCCCCGGTAAGGCTTGTTATCACCCGGGTGATATTGATGGCTGATTTTTTGGCTTTGAGAAAGTCGTGATAGGGAAACAGGGTGTAGATGCCTTTGTTGAAAAATTTATAGAGGGCCTGTTCCCCGGCCTGAAACTCGTGGACACAATCTTGCAGCGCCCGGCGCAGTTTATCATTGGCGGAAATTTCACATAAAGTATTCTCAAGATGGGTGTTGCAAAAGGTTTGTACCTTTAGGTAGGCATCCTGGACCCGGTATTAGAGAATTTCCAGGGAGAGCATGCCCCCGGTGCAAATGCCGGTGATATTCCGGGTAGGATGTTATAAGCTTTCGATAAATTGGTTAAGATCCCTGACTGCGAACTCACAGGTCCTGTTTTCCGAAGTGGTTGTCTGGGAGATATAGCGTATCAGTTTCTCGTCGTTGAAGACAGCACAGCGGACTTTGCTTAAAACATCGTAAAGGTTGGCCAGATCCTTATCTTTGGGCAGCTTACCTGAGTTGCCACCTTTCAGAATTTCAGAGTAGAGCCGTTCTACTTTATCCCTGTTGAGGTCATGTTTGTCTTCTGATCCAAAAGGCCACTTATCCAGTTTATAGTCGCTTACCCATTTTTCGATCAGGGTGTCCGGTATATCCTCCCATAGAATTCTGTCTTGGACCATGCGGTACCTCCCGTAAGAATTGAAGCTGTATATTTATATCTGTTTTAAGGGTTTGACACGAGCGCCCAACCCGGGAATCGGGCCCAAAAGCCTTTTTGAGATGGCGTTTAATATCAAATCCCACCTGACACGATACGTCAAGAAAAAAGCCCTTAAAGGGAAATCCAAAGCCTGGTCCTCCAAGGCTGTGTCACAATACCCCCTTTGGCCCCATCTCGGCGTTAGACGGAAATTTGGATCCTCGAAATACTCAATGTATTCATCTGGTTAAAGTTTAGCATTCCTTGACCCGAGAACGAATTGGGCATTCTGACACAGCTTTTCCGGGCCAGGATTCTTTATTTCGACTATCGCCTAAAACCGATGCGTTCAACTTTTAAAAATTAATCAATATTGCCGCAGCAATGTTTTCATCAAAGCATCGTTTTTCCGTATTTTTACTACTTCATTCCAGATTTCTTTTCTCTTATCCGCTCCAAGGCTGCCCTTGTGGGAGAAAACTAAAAAGTACGATTTTGATATGAAGGGCTTTCTGGAAACTACCAGTTTGCCGCTGAACACCTTCTGCTGCATCAGCATCACAGCGATTTGTGACAGCGTGACGATGCAGCCTTTTTTGTCCCGCCCTAACATGTAGAAGCTGTTTACATCTCCGGGTGTTTCTTCCACTGCAATATTATCTTTTTTCAAGTCATCAACAACAGAGTATCCGCGCGGTGCCCGTACGGGTTCAGGCAGAGTTTTGACATCGCCATTGAACTCATAAGGGGCGTCCACGTGGGTGACAATCGAGTATTCGACCTGGGTAATCCGAAATCTGGATTTCGCATTTGTAGCGGCGCCCGGGGGATAGAATAAGTAGCCGGATCTCTCGGGCTTGAAGGATGCGCCGATGATAGCATCAAAGACACCTGTCTTGGCCGATTCCAGGCAGCGTTGCCAGGGGAGGGGCGTAAAACTAAAGGCATAACCCAGGTTGTTCAGCACCAGGTTGACAATATCAATATGCAAGCCTTTTGAAACGCCATCTTCAGCATAAGAATAGGGATACCACATGTTCTGATCGGTGGCAATTTTGATCATTTCGGCCTGTGCCGCACCTTCCCATACAAGAACACATGCTATGAGCAACAGGCAGAATCTTGACCGCATCATAGTCCTCACTGGCAATGGATGGAATATCAATATTGTGAATTTCAAAAACCAGCAACCTTTAAACCAGATTATCTCAATTTAACAGAACTATCTGATTAGTCAAAATAATTAAGCCGATTACGATTTCAATTTTTCAGTATCTTTCAGGGGCAAGGCATTGTATAATCTTAATTATCTAAACAACAATTGGGCCAAGATGTTTATTGGGGAGGATCTAATATGAAACTTCGTAACATTATCCTGGCTGGATTTTTTTTACTGTCCCTGCCGCTTTCGGTGCTGGCCAGTTCAAAAAATTTTGTCGAAAGCTACACGTACAACGCCGGGGAAGCGGACAGTAAATTGACCTGCCGGACCGTTTCGCTGCTGGAGGTCAAACGCCTGTTGTTGGAAAAACTGGGGACCTACCTGGAAGCCAGGACCGAGGTTAAGGATTTTGAAATCACCCGGGACGAAATCGTATCCCTGACAGCCGGAATCGTCCGGACTCAGATTTTAAATGAGAAGTGGAACGGCGAAAGCTATACGCTGACTGCGGAAATTGAAGCCGATCCCGATGAGGTGGCCGCCGCCATAGACAAGCTGCGCAAAGAGAGCGGCGGAGCCAGCAACGTTAAGAAACTTGAAGAAATAAATGCCGAGTCCCTGCAGCAGTTGCGCGAGATGCAGCAGCAGATGGAGCAGCTTCAATCCAACCTGCTGAAAATCAATCAGGACATGAGCAACAGCGAAGGGCTGCTGAGTGCCTGGGGGATGTATGAAAAGGGGGTGGAATTACGCCAGTCAGGCAGGGTAGAGGAGGCCATCGTGGCCCTCAATGCCACCATAGAAAACAACCCCACGAACCCGGCTTATTTTCAGCGCGGCAAGGCTTACCTCGAGATGAAAAATTATAAAATGGCCATCCGGGATTTTTCGGCAGCGCTCAATGATGAACCCAATATGAGGGGGGCACTTTTTGGGCGAGGGATTGCCTACATGAAATCCGGTCAAAAACGCAAAGGGAGAAAGGACATTGAAAAGGCCGCTGCCCTGGGTAATCCCTCAGCAGAAAAATGGTTAAAAAATAAAGGGCGGAGATCTAAATATTAAGGAACTTATGGTCATAATACTATTCTCAATGCATGCATGAGAGGCAGATGCAATGAAAACCTTTGCTGATAATGTGTACGATCTCTTAAGGACGGTGCCTGCCGGGCGGGTAACGACCTATAAAGAGCTTGCCCATGCCCTGGAAACAAGGGCCTACCAGGGGGTCGGGCAGGCCATGCGTAAAAACCCCTATGCGCCAGAGGTTCCCTGACATCGGGTTGTTACCACATCCGGTCGGATTGGGGGATTTCAGGGCAAGACTGCGGGGCCAGCGATACAGAAAAAGATAAAAATGCTCAGGGAAGAAGGCGTCGAGACCCGGGGAGAAAAAATAAAGAATTTTGAAGAAATTCTTTTTCGATTCTCGTAGCGCCTGCGTCAAGGCTGAAACAAGTGTCTGTATAAGAGCTGGCCAGTGTTCAAATAAATGTTTCGCAAAAATATATAGCTGCCGTGTTAATATGAGCCCTTATTTTTTCTTGAATGTGAACTTCTGGCCTCCGAGTTGAAACCCAATGGTGACTTTGGCCAGCGAGGTTTCCCCGGTCACAGCACCTTTGCGGTAGACCTGCCCTTTACCGTAAGCACCGCCAATACCGATTCCGCATTTGCCAACAGTTGGAAAAACAGCATACCCGTAAGCATCCTTAAAGAAGGGCTGGACCGTAGGCGAATTCTTAAATACGCTGAACTCCAATAATCAGGGCCCCAACGCGTAAATATTCGTCCGACAGGTTATAGTGTCCAACCGCCTGGTTCCAAACAGAGAAAATCGTCACGGCAAGCACGAATGCCAAAACGATTTTCAGGACCCATTTGTTTCTAAATTTTTCTAAATCGTATCTTGAAATCAAATTCATTAACCCCATATTGCCGGTTATCTAAAACCTAATCGCTTAAAGCGAACACCTTCCATTCATGATTTCCAATCATGGATGGACACTGTTGCCCCGTTTGGGCGGAACCCTACCCACTCCTGCGGGCCACGTAAACGGCACCCTCAGACGAGCCACCGAGCACCGGATTGTCAAAAGTTATGGTGTGCGACCGGGCATCGGCAAACACTGTGCCGAGGTGGTTAGTAAAAGATGCGTCCGGGGCACCATCCGCCCAGAGCGCAAATACACCGTCGGGTTTCAAATGCTGGGCCAGTTCTCGCAAGCCTTCCTGCGTATAGAAATGGGTGTTTGTCTGGCATAATACCTTTGTCGGCGTATGATCAATATCCAGAAGGATGGCGTCATGCTTTTTGGCCGGATTTGCGGGGTCGAAACTTTTTGTCACATCCCGCGACAGCGCAAAAAAATCAGCCGGTATCAATCGACAGCGAGAATCGCTTGTCAAAGTCTTACCCAGCGGGACCAGTCCGTTCTGGTGCCACGCGATCACCGCATCTAAATATTCCACGACCACGAGCGACGCCACCCGGTTGTCTTCCAGGGCGGACTCGGCCGTGTATCCAAGGCCGAGTCCGCCGACTACAACGTCAAGGTCTCTGTTTTCCAACACGCCCAGTCCAATTTTGGCCAGTTGCGATTCCGCTTCGTGAAATAAGCTCGACATCAAAAAATGCTCTCCGAGCTTCACTTCCCAGATATCAAGACCACCAAGTTGCAGCAGGCGTCTCCGCCGCAGCATCAGGTCCCCGATGGGTGTCTTTTTAAAATCTAATTCCTCGTAATTCAAACTCATTCTGCTAAGGCTCTCTTTCTATAACTGTGTCGCAGCCATTTCATTCTTTCCTGAACCACTAATATCAGGCGGGTGTTTAAAAATCAAATAGGAGTGAGATTTGATAACAACAAGGAAGGTTGAAAAAATGTTCCTCGCCATTCTATGTCACTGAATCTATAGATTTGGGGTGATGGAATTTGGGCTCCCGACTTCCTGTTTCGTGAGCAGTTTGCGACAAGATTCATACGGACTGTTTCGCTCAAGTGTGTACACGCTTGAAATGGACCCCCCGATCCGAAAGCCGTTTCGCGCTGCATCGATATTCAGATTATGCTGGACTTATTGGTATTCAATTGCCCTACACAAAATGATCACCCTTTTATTAACCCGGCGACTAAATAGCCGGAATGACAAAACGTGAGGTGTTTTTCCGCTGGTTTAATATCTTGATCAATAATACCGTTCGCTGTAACTTGGAACTCAGGGCCTCGGAAAAAATGTTTTGTTCCAGAAGGCGGGGCGAAGCCGGGGTGCAAAATGGGATAAAACATATTTTCCGCGGCTCTCAGGTCGGGGTTCCGGATTGGTAATAGCCTGACAGGTACCTTGAGAGGGGGCAGTCTAATATTAGCCCCCATTGATAACAATAGCCGTCTTATCCTCAAGGTTGCATAAACAACATGGCAAATCGACGGTAAGAATTTGTAATGATTTCAGATACCGAAACAGTGCCAACGTTGTATATAGTTGACTGAAAGTGGATTCAAAGGATTGGGCGAATTTCGCCATGTTATTTACCCTCCGGCTTTTGCGTTGAGGTTATCTCAACATAAGGATCAAGGCGTGAGCAAAGATACCAATGAAAAATCAGAAAACCTTCAGGCCTGGGTGGACGGCAGGCTTGATGATTTGTTTTCAACAGACGATGAAAACTCTGTTAGTGAACCCGAGCGACTTCAGGATGTAGTCGACAACCGGCTGGATGATTTGTTTTCGATGGATGATGAGGCTCCGGGAGAACAGTCAGAAAGCCATACAGATGAAGTTGATAACCGAAGCGAGGGTATGGAACCATCGGGCGATAAAAAGGTTCGCGCTACGGAGAAAAAGTCAGCGGGTAAAGATGCCATCGGTGTATCCCGGAACAAGAAACTTGATGAACCCAAAATAATAGTTGCCCCGGGTGTGGACGAGACTGCGTCCCAAAAACACGGCAAATCGGTAAAAAAAGCCAAACCTGTTGCTTTGAAAAAAGAACAGCCTGAATCTGCCCCAAAGCAAACCAAAAACAGTAAGGGGTTAATAAAGGTGATCCTTGTTGGATTAATTATTACTGGCGGTGGGCTGGCATTCTTCTTTCTATCTAAATCCCCCGAAACGCCTGGCCAGAATCGACCTGTAGCCACCGTAACAACCCAGAAAATTAAGAATTTGCCAGCCAAAACCCCTGCCCCAGAGACAACCCCACCGCCCGCACCTCCCGTTTCGAAACGAGATACAGGCACTCCTAGGCCGTCTGAAATTATCTCTACTGAGAAAAAGACACCTGCACCAACGACCATGTCGGCGACTGCCTACTCTGAGATCGAGAAATGGCTTCTGGAATGGGCAACTGCCTGGGAGAAATGTGCTGGTGAAAATGGAGACATGGAAGCCTATGCGTCCTGTTACTCCGATGATTTTAGCTCAAGCGGGTTTGACAAGAACGAATGGCAAAAAGACAAGCTTGAGAAGAACCGAAAAAAAGAGTGGATTCGCGTTAAACTGGACAATATCAATATTGTCGGACCCTTGGGCGATGGTATTTATGAGGCAAAGTTTACTCAAATTTATCAATCTTCAAACTATTCAGACACCTCAAGGCAGATCTTTGTTCTCAAAAAGGAAGTTTCCGGATGGAAAATAATCGGCTTCAAACCCCAAGCCCAGACACGTTATCCTTTATCGATTCATGGAGGTTCCTACCGCACCCTGAAAAATGCCCAAAAGAGGGTCGCCGGGTTTATTGATAAGGGACTTGAGGCCTACTGGGCACGGGCAGATATACCAGGGAAGGGGACCTGGTACCGCGTGTTCATTGGCTACTATCTCAGTCTGGAATCAGCCCTGAAAGTTATTGCAGACAAGGCGCTAAGCGATGTCAGGCCATTTGAGACTCGCTACGCAAACCTCATTGGCATCTTTTATTCAGAAGTGGACCTGAACCGTCAGCGCAGGTATATCGTCGGAAAGGGTTGCTCACCTTATGTCATTTCGGATGACAGCGGTGCCCTCAATCTTTATACGGGCGCCTACGCGTCATTGGAGAATGCTGAGAAGTACTCAGCCGAACTCGAATCCCTGGGTATTCCATCCCAAGTGGTTGAGCGCTGATTCTGTTGGTTGAAAACTGCTAATTTGATTCTAAAAGAAACAGGTGGCTGCGTCTGCAACCACATGTTTCTCGTTTTAAAGACTGGTCGGGCGGAGAGATTTGAATCCCAGGCATCCTGTTCTCGAAGTATTATTTCTAAAAAATCTATTGTCTATATCATTTTTTCTTGCCCTTATTCTTCCCCTTTCCTTTCCCTTTACTCTTTCCCTTGCCTTTACTTTCGGCTTTTTCAAGGATTTCTGATTCATCAGATTTCAACGCATGAAATTCTGCCGAACCTGGCTTGATACCGAGATTCTTGGCAATTTTACCCCAACCTTTGCCCTTATTGGCCTTGTATTCCTTCACGACTTTTTCTATTGGCTGGTCTGCTGTTTTTGATACTTTAGCGGCCATATAGGCATCCGATGGGGCCATGCCGACCTTCTTCAGCATCCAGTCGACAGTTTCAGGCGGGAGGTCGTATTTTTTGCCTAATTCCTTACCAAATTCCCCAATACCTCCTTTAAGGGCATCGTCTAATGCACCAAGAGCTTTGTCCAGCTCTTTGTCTCCAGTTTTATATTTGCCTATAGGCTCTTCACTTAAGCCCATTCCAGTAGAAAGGAGCAAAAGTGTAGCTGTAAGCAAACCAATGAATATTTTCATACAACCTCCTTAGGGGTTATCGAAATTGCCTCATATTAATAAAATCGTTGAAGGGCCGATTAATTTAATGCTATTGATAATCCATGGTCACAGAGCAGTTTGAGTCATTTCTGATACTTGTAACTCACTTTTATTTCAATCAACTATTTGCATTGATGTGTTTTCGAGCCACCAACGTTTTATTGTTAAACTACTTTAGCAATGAGCTAACCAATAATCATCATGAATTATTTACATCGTGTCAAGTAAATAACATAACATGCTGTAAAAAAATGATAACTTGGCATTTTGGCAAGCTGATGCCAAGTTATCAAAGAATCGATTTCCATGCGGTATTTTAAACATAGCAGTAATACTGAATAATGAGATACGCAATTTATGGTACGTATTGCCTATAGTTAACATCAGATAAAAATATTGACAGACAGGATCAATATATATAGAAACGGCAGTAAGAAAGCTTATCTGGAGATAAGTTAAAAAAAACACCTGACTATCGAATTTAAAGCCACGAAGGCTATTGGCTCTTCCTTGGGGAGCCCAATACTTCGTGGTTTTTTTTTGCACTAACTTTGGAGAAGTTCACTATCTATGAGACGTATTTGCGTAATCGATGGCCAAGGTGGAGGTATAGGGGCGACTCTTATTAAATACCTGAAAGCTGAATTTGGCGAATATATTGAGCTAATTGCCTTGGGAACCAACGCAATCGCAACGACACAGATGCTGAAGGCCGGTGCTAATAAAGGAGCTTCCGGCGAAAATGCGATCTGCCAAACTGTAGCTAAAGCTGACTGTATCATAGGCACAATTGCCATTACTTGGGCTAATGCCATGTTGGGTGAGCTAACCCCTAAGATGGCTGAAGCTATAATGTCCAGTTTGGCCATAAAAGTACTTCTTCCTCTTTCTCAGGAAAAAGTTGCAATAATCGGGCTGGCAAAGGAGCCGCTACCGCATCTGGTGACGGCGTCGCTTGAGAAGGTAAAGGAGGTGATGAAAAATGTGTGAGGCCAGTGCATATTGGAATGAGGACGGCAGAGAAACCTTAATTATGGAATCCGTGGATGTTATGGAGCCTGATGGTGCTGACGTATGGCATCTGGTGGGCATTTTTGGCGATCAGAAAAGTATCAAAGGCCGGATCAAGGCACTGAATCTTGTCAATCACAAGATTATTTTTGAAAAGATTAATGATTAAGAAAAGAATGCAAAGCTATAAATTAACATTAAATTTTCGGACTGAAGTTCGGAGTGGATACATATTTTTTGGAATAAATTAGCTGCCATGACTTATTCGTATCATGAAGATATCCATGTCTTGGTTTTCACTCGCGGAGGTAAATATGAAAATAGTAATTCGAATCGGTCTGATGATTACACTCTTTTTTACATTGACCGGTCAAGCGTTTGGCCATTTTGGAATGTTAATCCCTTCGGATAGCATGATCATGCAAGGCGATAAACGTTCGGTGGGTCTACACTTATCATTTAGTCATCCAATGGAAATGGTCGGTATGGATTTGGTCAAACCCAAAGTGTTCAACTTGGTGGCTGCTGGCAATAATCGTGATTTACTCGATGAATTGAAACCTACCCGAGTAATGGATCATACCGCCTGGCATCTGGGGTTTCAGATCAAACGTCCCGGGGTATATGTGTTTTATATGGAACCCGAGCCCTATTGGGAACCGGCGGAGGATGTATTCATCATACATTATACAAAAACAGTCGTGACTGCTT
The DNA here is from genome assembly GCA_964636125.1 of uncultured Desulfobacterales bacterium. Lineage (GTDB taxonomy): Bacteria > Desulfobacterota > Desulfobacteria > Desulfobacterales > CAJINA01 > CAJINA01. The sequence goes on from CAZWPX010000038.1 coordinate 42,662, forward strand.
TTGGTGATGATGAAGGATGGGATAAGGAACTCGGGCTAAAAACTGAGATCGTGCCGCTATCAAAGCCCTTTGGGCTCTATGCCGGTAATGTTTTCCAAGGAATTGTAAAGTTCAATGGCAAACCAGTGCCATTTGCTGAGGTAGAGGTTGAATACTACAACAGAGAAAAGAACGCACATGCGCCCACCGACTACATGGTTACCCAAACCATAAAAGCTGATCAAAATGGTGTTTTCACCTACGCGGCACCAAAAGAAGGCTGGTGGGGTTTTGCCGCCCTTAATGAAGCAGATTTCAAACTGAGGACAAAATCAGGTGAAGAAAAGGGCGTCGAACTGGGAGCAGTTATATGGGTTCATTTCGAAAATTGGAGGCAAAATTGATAGTGCTGCAAGATGACCATGTCTTTGAATAGATCCGTTTTTTCAGTCAGATAAATACAAATTAGTTGTGAAGGAGCAAACATTGAAGAAAACCCACATAACCATTTTTATGTCCTTTATAGTGGCTATATTGCTTGCGGCACTGCCCGCTTTCGCTCAGGAGCAGGCAACCGAAAGCGGCACAAAAACCGGAGGGGTTAAGAGTCTGGAGAAGAGAATTAAGCAACTGGAAGATTCCATCAGTAGAGAGCCGGAGAGTGACAAATGGTATGACCGGATTCAGGTCGGCGGGTTGGTAGAAGTTGAGGCAGCCCATTCAACTACCGATTTTGAGAACCCTGCTACTGATGATATTACAGCAAGTGATATCGATCTGGCCACGGTGGAACTGGTTATTGATGCCAAAATTGCCCGGCACGTCGATGGGCATGTAATGTTCAAGTATGAAACTGACACGGACGTATTTGTGGACGAAGGGTTCATAACGCTGTTTGGTACAGAGGCCGTTCCGGCTTATCTGATCGCCGGGCGGCAATATATCCCTTTCGGTAACTATGATAGTTTTTTTGTCACGGATCCGATAACACTGGGTCTGGGTGAGACTAATGAGGGCGCGGCAATAGCTGGATATCGTATTGGTGGTGATAAATACGACTTGTCAGCAGGTGTTTACAACGGAAAGACGCATAAAAAGGGCTCGGACAACACCATCTCAAATTATGTAGCTTCCTTTGTGGCCGCCCCTGCCGAAAACCTGATACTGGGCGTTTCCTATACCTCCAACCTGGCAGCATCCAACGGCCTCAATGATCAAGCACAAGATCTGGACGGAAATGGAGACACGGATGATTTAAACAGTTACGTCGCTGGCTGGAGCGCGTTTGCCACTATCTCATTTATGAACTTCAAGTTGATAGGTGAGTACGTGGGAGCCACGGGTGAGTTTGAGCCAGGTGAACTATACAGTGCCGCTGACCCCAAAAAGAGGCAGCCTTCAGCATGGAATGTTGAACTTGGCTATGCTTTCGCAGAAACTTGGGAGGTGGCTGGTCGGTATGAAGCATCAACCGATGGAGGTGCTGGTTCCGCCGAGTTCCTGCCTGAAAACTGTTACGGCGGGGTTGTCAACTGGGGCTTTTTCAAAAATACCAATCTTGCACTGGAGTACCTGCACAGCGAGTACGAAAGTGATTTTCAAACCGATGACGTATTTACAGCTCAGCTGGCGATAGAGTTTTAACAATTTTGGTAAACAATATCAGGGTCAAGGATTTATTCTTTGGCCCTGATATTGCTTCTACAACTCAAAATAGGCGCAAATACATTTTAAAAATAGAGGAAAATTCTAAAGGGAGATATAGAAAATTCCGACAGAAACAAATTTTTATATCAATATTTCCTATTTGACATATAGACATTTGCTATAGTATCTGAATGCTTCTTTATTTTAACTGCCGCAAGGTCTTCCATGATTCATGATTTTGGCTTTACCTGAGGGATCTTATGCTTCTAACCGGGTTTGTTAGACGAAGCCGTGTGCCAAAATCATATCCAACCTGACATCACCTAATCGTCCTTGGACCATCCGTTGTCCTTACATCTACGATAGTCCTGCTCTCCCGGGCATAAAAATATATAGAAAAACAATCATTTCAGTGAACAAAACAAACGGGATAAAACCACACTGAATTTGGAAAGGAGGAGAGCATTGAGGCAAGGAAAAAACATTTTTGCAACAAGATGGGGAATCATCGGTGTCGGTGCCTGTATTGGCATTTTAGCACCATTGCTTCAGAAGCTGGGTAATCCAGGGAATATGGGAATTTGCGTGGCCTGCTTTGAGCGGGATATTGCCGGTGCAATTGGACTTCACCGCGCTGCGGTGGTGCAATACATCCGCCCTGAAATCATCGGTTTCGTACTTGGATCACTGATCGCCGCTTATATATTCAAGGAGTACCGACCAAGGGGCGGATCGGCACCCGTCGTCCGATTCGTGTTAGGCGCTTTTGCCATGATCGGCGCATTGGTGTTTTTAGGATGTCCCTGGCGGGCCGCGCTTCGTCTGGCCGGCGGTGATGGCAACGCCATTCTGGGACTGCTGGGCCTGACCTTCGGAATCTGGATCGGGACCCTCTTTCTAAAAAATGGATACAATCTGGGGCGCTCCCAAACCAGCCACACAACCGTTGGATGGATGCTGCCGCTGATCATGCTCGGTTTGCTTGCGCTGATGTTCATCTTTCCCCAGTCAGAGGGGCAGGCCAAAAGCGGGGTGCTTTTTTACAGCTTAAAGGGGCCCGGTGCCATGCATGCCCCTTTAATATTATCGCTTATCGTGGGGCTCGGCATCGGTTTTATGGCCCAGCGCAGTCGTTTCTGCACCATGGGGGCTATTCGCGATACTGTTCTGTTTGGGCATACGCACCTGCTGAGCGGTTTTATCAGTCTGGTCGCCTTCGCTTTTCTGACCAATTATGTGCTCTGTCAGTTTAAAGCTGGTTTTGCTGGTCAACCGGTAGCCCATACCCAGCATATCTGGAATTTCGCCGGCATGACGCTGGCCGGGCTGGCATTTGCACTGGCCGGCGGATGCCCGGGCAGACAGCTTTTTCTATCCGGTGAAGGGGATGGCGATGCAGCGGTGTTTGTCCTGGGAATGATTGTAGGCGCTGGTTTTGCTCACAACTTCGGTCTGGCCAGCTCCCCCAGTGGTATCGGACCTCACGGTATTGCCGCAGTGATCATTGGTCTTTTGGTTTGTTTGTTTATTGGGTTTACCATGAAAAAGAAAAGCGCATAAGGAGGGTTAAAATGGCCGCAACAGTCGATGCAAGAGGGCTTTCGTGCCCTCAACCGGTGATAATGACGCTTGATGAAATCAAGAAAGGAAGCGGAAAAGAAATCATTGTCCTTGTAGATACCGATACCTCCAAAGAAAACGTGACCAGAGCCGCCGAAAGCCAGGGTTGCAAGGTCAACGAGATATCTCCGGAAGGAGAAGGTTATCGTATCACGCTTACGAAGGGTTAAAAGTGTTCGGATTCTTTAAAAAGAAAAAGCTGACGTCTAATAAAAAGGAGCGAAGTGCATCCGCCGATCTAGGCATTATGGTTTTTGAAAATACCAGTGAAGTTATCCAGGCAGAAAATATTCTGAAAAAGGCGGGGTGGTCCATTCGGGTCATGGGACCGCCCCCGGAAATTCAAACCGGGTGCGATTTGGTCATCGAATTTCCACTGATAGAAGAACTGAACATTCTGCGGGAGCTCGGCAATGCAAACGTTTCGCCCCTTAAAGTTGTTCCGGTGACTGCACCGCTTCTTGCACCTGTCAGCCTGTTTCAAACTAAAGACTTTAGCGATTACCTGATGGTGCGGGCGGCCAACATGAAGATCACCATAGATAAAAAGGACATGAAAATCGTAAACATCTCCGGTGGCGGCTGCCCGGATGTTCCGTATTTGGCCCAGGAAATGGTAGGCAAAACTTTGGCTAAAGCCCCCAGGCCCAGGGATTTGGGGCACACTCTTTGTGGGTATGCCCTTGAGTTGGCATATGAGGAGTTGCTTCGAAAATGATAGGTATCGTCGGTACGGTTCCAGACATTCAATTGCCCTTGATTCATGGGAAAGCCCATTTGATCGACAACCATATTGAAATAAAAGGCCGACGCATCGCCGTCAATCGATGCACCCCGGCGCTCATCGGCGCTGCCCTAAAAGCTTCCGAGTGCGTTTGCTGCCCGGAGATATATGCTTTTTTGGTCGGTGACATCGGCAAGGGAGACGGCAGTCGTAAACTGTATGAATTTCTCACCCAGCATTTGCACGGGTTTGATTTTGAGGTTTTGACCTTTCACTACCTGCAACCGGATGTGGACTGGCACAACAAAGTCTTGTTTGCCGTCGAAACGATGCAAAAGCGACCGATCCTGATCGCCGACGCCGGGTTTATGTACGCCGCTAAAATGAGCGGCCAGTCCGAATCCTATGATTTTTTCACACCGGATGTCGGCGAATTGGCATTTCTTGCAGATGAACTGGCCCCTCACCCTTTTTACACGCGCGGATTCATCCTTCATCACAATGACAATGTGCCCGACTTAATCCGGCAGGCCTATCAGCACCAAAACGCAGCTAAATATCTGCTGGTCAAAGGCGAATCGGACTACATCGCCTATGAAAAACAGGTGATCGAAAAAGTGGATTACCCTTCCTTTGAGGCAATGGAAGCGATTGGTGGCACGGGTGATACCTTAACTGGACTGCTTTCCGTCCTGTGCGGTGCTGATTTCAAGCTGACGGAGGCTGCGGTTCTGGCCGCCAGGGTTAACCGCTGGGCCGGCTATTATGCCGATCCAACTCCTGCCACCCAGGTTGTCGAACTGATTGAAAAAATTCATCAGGCCTTGCTTAAACTGCTAAATGAACACAATGGGAAGGATACCAATGGAAGATAGCAAGAAGATCCGACTGACCGAAACAGTAACCGGATCCGGCTGAGCCTCCAAACTTTCTCCAGGGGACCTGGACAAGGCACTGTGCGGCATGGTGTTTCCATCTGATGAAAACGTCATCATCGGTCTGGACCGAGCCGACGACGCCGGTGTGTATCGAATATCGGATGAACTGGCGCTAATTCAGACGGTCGATTTTTTTACGCCTATTGTGGATGAGCCCTATTGGTTTGGACAGATTGCCGCTGCTAATGCCCTAAGCGATGTTTATGCCATGGGTGGAACGCCGAAAACCGCCATGAACCTTGTGGCTTTCCCGTCTAAGACAATGGATTTGAGCATCCTGCGGCAAATCATCCAGGGTGGTGCCGACAAGCTCAAAGAGGCCGGAGTGGTCCTTATTGGCGGTCACAGCATTGAGGACAAGGAAATTAAATTCGGACTGTCTGTGACCGGCTTCATTCACCCGGAGCGGGTGTTGGCCAAGAAGAATTTGAGGCCGAGAGACCGCCTGGTTCTGACCAAACCACTCGGTACCGGTATCATTAATACAGCCATCAAGGCGGCAATGGTTTCTGAGCAACTATCCGAAAAAGTGACCCGCTTGATGGCTGCGCTCAACCGTGACGCCGCCAGAATCATGGCAGATTTTAATATCAGTTCCTGTACGGACGTGACAGGCTTCGGGCTGCTTGGTCACCTTGCGGAAATGGTGAACGAATCGGATTGCAGCGCTAGAATTGTTTCAGGCAAAGTGCCAGTCATTCCTGAAGCCGAGGGATTTGCCGCCATGGGGCTCATCCCGGGCGGTGCCTACAAAAACAGGGAATTTCGTGAGCAGATGATTACCTTTACCGAAACAGTCCCGCGCACTATACAGGATCTGCTTTTCGACCCCCAAACCTCCGGTGGACTGCTGATCAGCGTCAGCGACGTTCATTGCGCTGACCTGGTGTCAGCCTTGAAAGACGGGGGTATCACAGATGCAGCTCAAATTGGGGATATTATTGACAGCCAAGAAGAGAGAATCTGGGTTATCTAACCCCATGCAATTTTGAAAAGTATGATGTGTTCAACCCGGAGGTAATTAAATGAAAGAGATCGATGCTCGGGGCAACGTGTGATTGCTACCGTTGGCCGTATGGACTGGCTTCAAGCCAAGAAGGAACTGAAAATCTGGATCTTCATCATCTTTACCGTGCCATGGCATTTTTGGGTGAGGAACTTAAAGACCAAAAAGGTGCGATACCCTTTTGCCCCCGGTGTAACAAAGACCGTATTGAGGAGACGATGTTCTCCGCCCGGTTTGATATGTTATCGGAACTTGAATTGGTCTTTTTTGATACCACTTCCGTTTACTTTGAAGGCCGTGGTGGTGACATCCTCGGCAAAAGGGGGTTCAGCAAGGACCACCGGCCCGACTTGAAGCAGATGGTTGTTGGGGCGGTAATTGACGATAAAGGTCATCCTGTCTGCTGCGAGATGTGGCCCGGTAACACCACCGATGTCAAAACCCTTATACCCGTTAAGGGTCAAGCAGGTAGTTCATAACGACCGGCGCTATATCGTGTGCCTGAACACCCGCCAGGCCAGAAAAGACGCCGCAGACCGGGAAGCCATTATTGCGGCCTTTTTTAAATCCACGAGTAGATAATTAAAAAGGATATTATCAAAGAAAGCTGCATCGCACCGACCGGCTTTCAAAAATTGCAATAGGTTCCTATGTGAAAATAAAATCAGGCTTTTCTTTTGGTTTATTCCAAACAGGTGAATCAGCAAAATTAATATCCAACTCATTTGTATCAAAAAGCTCTAGTTTGCATAAAGTACTCGGATTTGAGCATATCAATTAGTACTGGCAATGTTAGTTGGGATCTTGGTACTACTTATACAATCGCAGTGCGTGCTACGGATGGGTTATCAAACTGTAACGACGAGCACTTTTACATACGATGATCCCATGGTCCCCTCCGCTATTACGTCCAATCTTTCTGTCAGTGATATTATTTTAGGTGAACCACTTCAGGTTTTCGGCCAAATCACCCCTGCCCCCAGTAATGCTTTTGTTGATCTTACCTTTACTCCACCGTTAGGCCAAACGGTATATTCTGAATATGATTTCATCAACGGTTTCCTTCTCAAGAAAATCCCAGTGGGCGGGTATTTTCGATCGAAAAAGCTTCTTGATCATCGGGTTATCGCAGGGATTCCTAAATTCCTGATCAATGTTGTTTCTGATGAAAGTGAAAAATGATGAGAGGTGGGCATAACGGATCTTCTTGGTCTGGGGTTTATTCTCTTCGGTGAGTTTGTTTAGAAATAATAGTGCCTCATCGGAGGTAAGGTCATTAATATTCCAATTGCCGTAATCAGAAATGAATTTTGACAGTGTTGCCGCATAGGCTCTGCGCGTATTTTTTTTTAGAATTAGCTCTGTGGTATTCAATCCAGAATTTGCCAGCATTTACGAATGTCATAATGTACCCCCTTGAATTAATAGGTTATCGGATGTTGCTCAGCGATTAACGCTTGATTAACATTATGATATGCGATAAATATATCCAACAAATTCAAGGTGATGATATATTGGCTTTGTGGCAAGCAAACATGTATTTTGAGAATGCTACGGGCATGTGATAGCCATTTTCTACAACCTAAACCATTAAACACGAAATAAATTATGTATATAGGTGAAGCCTTCGTAGGCAGCGGACCAAATGCGGCTCATATCAATGTGTTTATCGGACCAAAAGATGGGCCTGTGGGTAATGCAATAGCATCCAGCGTTGCAGCGCCACGAATGGGATATATTCCGTTTATGGTCATCCATAAACCTAATGTCCCTGTAAAACCTGCAACATTATTTTCTGCAAAGGCTGATCTTAGAGGAGACACACACTCCAATATGACATGGGGTCCTGCACAGGCAGGTATTGCAAGAGCCGTATATGAGTGTACCCAAGAAAGCGTACTCCCCAGAGAGGCCGAAGATAACTGGGCAATCATCGCTGGTGTATGGGTGAATTGGGAAGCAGATGATGCCGACCTGATTTATAGTCATAATCACGAGGCAATGCGCCTGGCAATCACCCGTGCGATGAATCACTTACCGTCGAAAGAGGAAATAAAAGCAGCCAATGATGATCCTGGTAATCCTTTTTACACACCGAAACTTAAATAAAATGATTCCTTTTAAAACCTGTGATGTCTCAAACATATCTAGTAATACGTTCACTTTGCTGTTTCTGCTATGATAAAAAACATATCAATAATTGGTGATATTTTAATATCACAATGGTTTTGTTCTATATGATATATTTGGAACTTGGCAAGCTGTACGACATAAACGCTGATATTTCTTTTAATTAAGGTGGGTTACAT
>CAZWPX010000039.1:0-50353 GCA_964636125.1 uncultured Desulfobacterales bacterium
GCATTGGCGGCCACATGGCCCAGCTTGACAAGACCTTTCCCACCAATGACTGCTCGATGTGAATTCTCTCTCCTAAACTGGTCGAGGTCGGCCGGCATCCAAACATAGAGGTTCTCACATTTACCGAAGTTGATACCGTAGAAGGCGAAATAGGTGATTTTCAGGTAACCCTGAAAACAAGGCCGCGATATATTATTGAAGACAAATGCACCGGCTGCACCACCTGTGTTGAATATTGTCCTGTGGAATATCCGGATCCATTTAACCAGGCGATATCCATGAACAAAGCTGTGCATGTATACTTTTCCCAGGCAATTCCGCTTGTTTCATATATTGATGACAGCTGTCTTTATCTTAAAGAGGGAAAGTGCGATATCTGCAGAGGTGTCTGCCAGGCAGGTGCCATAGATTTCAGACAAACAACCCAAAAGACAGACATAAACGTAGGCGCGATTATTCTGTCGTCAGGTATTACGCCGTTTGATCCGTCTGCCAGGGAAGAATACGGGTATACCAAATATCAAAACGTTGTCACCAGTATGGATTATGAACGGCTCTTATCCTCCACAGGTCCATATGAGGGCGAGGTAAAAAGGATGTCTGACAAGGAACATCCCAAAAAGATAGCCTGGATTCAATGCGTTGGTTCAAGACGAGTGACCGAAGGCGATAACAGCTATTGCTCAGGTGTTTGCTGTACCTATACCCAGAAACAGGTGATTTTGACAAAACACCATTATGAAGATGCCGAGTGTACCATATTCCATAATGATATTCGTTCTTTTGGTAAGGATTTTGAACGCTTCTTTCAAAGAGCCGAGCAACTGCCCGGAGTTGAATTCATAAGAAGCTATGCATCCATTGAAAAAGAGATCACTGGCAGTCAGAATGTTGTGGTCCGATATGCCACTGCCGATGATGGTGTAAAAAGAGAAGAATTCGATATGGTGGTACTATCTGTTGGGTTGAATCCACCAAAGGCTTATAAGGAAATATCAGAAAGATTTGGAATCGACCTTAATTCAAACGGATTTGCCAAATCAGACTCTTCAAATCCCATCAAAACCAACCGACCCGGGATCTTTGTCAGCGGTGCTTTCCTGGGCCCGACAGATATTCCTGAGTCAGTCTTTACCGCCAGCGGGGCCGGTGCCCAAACGGGTGAACTCCTTAACTACAGACGGGGGAAGCTGGCCAAAGAAAGAATATACCCGATCGAGCGGGATGTCTCCAACGAAGAGCCAAAGATAGGCGTTTTTGTCTGTCATTGCGGGGCAAATATTTCAAGTGTTGTCAATGTTCCTTCCACAGTTGACTATGCTTTAACCTTACCCAATGTCGTGTATGCTACGGAGCAGATCTTTTCATGTGCGACCAATTCCGCCAAGGAAATAACAGAACTGGCATTGGAAAAAGGGTTCAATCGCGTGGTGATTGCGGCCTGTTCCCCCAGGACTCTTGAACCCTTGTTCCAGGATACCCTCAGAGAGGCCGGGTTGAATCAATATTATCTTGATATGGCCAATATCCGGGAACATTGCTCCTGGGTGCATGCCAAGCAAAAGGATGAGGCCACCCAAAAGGCACATGATATCGTCAGGATGTCAGTTGCAAGAGCCGGCGCACTGGAACCCTTGCAGGAATTTGATCTGTCGGTAAACAAGGCAGCCCTGGTGGTTGGCGGTGGAATCGGTGGTATGACTACCGCGCTTTCCATTGCCAAACAGGGCCATGAAGTACACCTTGTGGAAAAGAATAAAGACTTGGGCGGTATGGCCAGAAGACTTCACACCACCCTGGAAGGTCTGGATGTTCAGACCTATCTTGACAATCTGATCCGTGAGGTCTACCAGAATCCCCTGATCCATGTATCCCATGAGGCGGTCATCAAGGATGTTGACGGTTATCTGGGAAATTTCACCACTACCATTGAAACCGAAGGGCGGATAAAAGAGATCAAACACGGCGCATCGGTTCTGGCCATTGGCGCAGAGGAATACAAGCCCACCGAATACCTTTACGGACAGAATGAAAACGTGTTTACCCATATGGAGCTGGGAGAACAGATTGCCGCAAGCAATGAAGCCGTCCTCAATGCTGAAGCCCTGGTCATGATCCAGTGTGTGGGCAGCCGGAACGAGGAAAGAAATTATTGTTCGCGGGTATGCTGCGGTCATGCGGTCAAAAATGCCCTTAAGCTGAAAAAGCTCAATCCGGAAATGAGAATCTATGTCTTGTTCCGCGATGTTCGAACCTATGGATTCAGAGAGGATTCATACCGGGAAGCCATGGAACTCGGGGTTCAATTTGTACGGTATACACCGGAAGATCCTCCCCAGGTTGAAGAAGCCAAAGAAGGCGGCAAAGATGTGATCAGGGTTACCGTGCCCGATCCGATTTTGGGCCAGAGGCTTGAATTGGATGCCGATGTCCTTTCTCTTGCTGCGGCCGTTATCCCGGCAGAATCTACTCCTGAAATGGCCGGTATGTTCAAGGCGGCGCTAAGTGAGGACCAGTATTTCAAGGAAGCCCATGTCAAGCTTAAGCCCGTTGAATTTGCAACGGACGGTGTATTCCTGTGCGGAACAGCCCATTATCCCAAACATATTCCGGAAACCATCAATCAGGCATATGGTGCTGCCGGCCGAGCACTGACTCTTCTGGCAAAAGATACGGTGACCACTTCAGGGACCGTGGCCAGAATCAATTATGACACATGCGTAGGTTGCCAGACGTGTCTGCCCCTATGCCCCTACGAGGCTATATCGTACAATAGTAAAAAACGGGTTTGCGTGGTGAATCAGATTTTGTGCAAAGGATGCGGGACCTGTGCCTCCGCCTGTCCGTGCCATTGTGCAAATCTTTTGGGATATAAACCTGAGCAGATATTGGCCCAGATCGGGGCAGCGTGATTAAGGATTAATGCAGAACACATATATAAGGAAAGAAACCAATGAGTGACACTAATTTTGAACCCCATATCATCTCATTTCTTTGCAATTGGTGAGCGTATGCCGCTGCTGACCTGGCTGGGGTCGGTCGTATGCAGTACCCGTCAAATAACCGGGTTATCCGGGTCACGTGTTCCGGGAGCGTGTCTCCTCATCATGTGCTGAGGGCGTTTCAACAGGGAGTGGACGGTGTTTTTGTGGGTGGTTGTCACAAGGGCGAATGCAATTACCTGTACGGTAATTATTCCGCTGAGAAACGGGTGACCATTCTGTCTCAGATGCTTGATTTCTGCGGTATAGAAAAACAGAGGCTTCGGGCAAGGTGGGTGTCCTCGGTCGAAGCACCGGAGTATATCGAAGAGATCAAAGATTTTGTTGATGTCTTGAAAACATTGGGGCCCTCACCATTGAACAATGAACAAGCTATGATGCTTGCTTAGAATAAGGTGTATTTATGATTGATCAAGTGAAACAAGAAATCAACGAGCTGCTTTCAAAAGGGTCTGTAAAAGGCGTTGTGGCTCTTGCCCATGCCAACGGCCATGTGGCTCCCTGCCTGTTCCAGAAGGGCGATGACTTAGGCGTGTTGAGTCTCGGGGATATGCAAAGTGCCGGGGATGCAAGATACCCTCTGAACAAGAGCCTGATCACCCTTGCAAGACAATACCCGGAGGATGTGTTTGGAATCCTGGTCCGGGGCTGTGATGAAAGAGGGCTTTATGGCCTCTACCGCCTGAAACAGCTGGATATGGACAAGGTAGTCCCTATCGGGATCTCCTGCCCCCAAAGCCTTGCTCTTGCGTGTGAATGTAAAAAACCCTGGCCCGATGAGATGACAGCCGGAGAAGAATCGGACGGCATGGAACAAGAGCGGCTACAGGCTGCAGAAGGCAAGGAACAGCTACAGCGATTCACCTTCTGGATGGACCAGTTTTCAAAATGCGTCAAATGTTACGGGTGCAGGGATATCTGCCCCATGTGTTTCTGCAAGGAATGCAGCCTTGAATGTGAAGATCTCATATCAAAGGGCGACCTTCCCGTGGATCTCCCGACATTTCACCTGACCCGGGCCATGCACATGGCCGATCGCTGCATCGACTGCGGTCTGTGTGATGAAGCCTGCCCCGCGGATATTCCCTTGAGGCTGTTGTATAAAAAGACGGCCAAGATCATGAATACCGAATTCGGGTATACCTCCGGGATCAATAAAAATGAAAAATCACCCTTGAGCTTGATGGGCCCTTCGCCTGAAAAGCCGGAAGCGTAATCAGGGTTCTATAAAAAGGAAAGATCATGGATTACAGGAATACGCTGACAACCTGCACCTATTGCGGATGCGGATGTAACCTTTTTCTTGAGTCCCTTGACGGCAGATTGACCGGGACCATCCCCTGCAAAACAAGCCCTGTCAATGAAGGCAAACTCTGCATTAAGGGATGGAATGCCCATGCGTTTGTCCAGTCTGACAGACGGCTGAAAAAGCCGCTGTTAAGAAAGAACGGAGAACTTGTGGAAGTCTCCTGGGACGAAGCCCTGGACTTTGTCGCATCACGGCTCAAAGAGATCCGTAAAACCGACGGCCCGGATGCCGTGGGATTTTTTGCCTCAGCCAAGGTCACCAACGAGGAAAATTATCTCATGCAGAAATTTGCCCGGGCGGGTATAGGTACCAACAGTATCGACCACTGTGCCCGGCTCTGACATTCCTCCACTGTGGCAGGTCTTGCCGCAGCTTTCGGTAGTGGTGCAATGACAAATGCCGTGTCTGAACTGGAAGGGTCGGATACCATCTTCATTATCGGGTCCAATACCGCCACCTCCCATCCCCTAGTGGCCACCCGGATCTTCAGGGCAAGGGAAAAGGGGGCTAAAATCCTTGTGGCGGATCCGAGAAAAAATCAGATTGCGGAGTTAGCGCATCTCTATGTCCGCCACCAGCCCGGCACCGACGTGGCCCTGCTGAACGGGATGATGAAGGTGATCCTGGATCAGGGGCTTGAAGAAAAGGCCTTTATCCAGGAGAAGACCGAAGACTTTGAGGCATTCAAAAACCTGATAGAAAAGGTTGACCTGGACGCAGTATCAAAAATCACCGGTGTATCCACGGAAGAGATCAAAACCCTTGCATTGACCTATGCTGAAGCAGGCTCGGGTTCCATTGTTTACTGCATGGGAATTACCCAGCATACTACCGGTGTCGACAACGTCAAATCCCTGGCCAACCTTGCCATGCTGACCGGCAATATCGGAAAACCCGGCACCGGCGTCAACCCTCTTCGCGGGCAGAACAATGTCCAGGGTGCCTGTGACATGGGCGGACTTCCCAATGTCTATACCGGCTACCAGCCGGTCACAGTCGGTCCAGCCAATAAGAAATTTGCCGATGCCTGGGGCGTTGACCAACTGCCTACAAAGATCGGCCTGACCAGCCCTGAAATGTTTAGCGGCATTGAAAATGATGAAGTCAAAGCCCTGTGGATCATGGGTGAAAACCCGGTGGTATCGGACCCGGATGCCGATCAAGTGGTCAAGGCCCTTGAAAAACTCGAACTTCTCATTGTCCAGGATATTTTTCTCACCCCCACGGCAAAACTGGCCCATGTGGTCCTGCCCGGGGTTTCCTTTGCCGAAAAGGACGGGACCTTTGCCAACACTGAAAGGCGGGTGATGCGGGTGAGAAAGGCCATCGAACCTGTCGGTGAATCCCGCCAGGACTGGGAGATTATCCAGGACATCTCCAATCGGTTCGGATATGCAATGGCCTATGATTCTCCCGAGGCCATATTCAAAGAAATTGCCGAACTCACCCCGTCCTATGCCGGGATTACCTATGAGCGGCTTGAAGGCCCGGGCCTGCAGTGGCCCTGCCCGTCCATAGAACACCCGGGAACTCCCTTCCTCCACACTGGTGGAAAGTTTACAAGGGGCAAGGGGCTGTTCCATGCTATTGACTATAAACCACCGGCAGAAGTAACGGATGCGGACTATCCGTTCTGGATGACCACCGGCCGGGTCTATGCCCATTATCATACCGGGACCATGACAAGGAATTCAAAGGCCCTGGACTTTGAAGTGTCTGAAGGGTTCCTTGAGATCAACCCATCCGATGCCCGGACCCTTGACCTTCCGGACGGCCACAGGGTAAAAATAGCCTCCAGACGAGGAGAGATCGAGACACGGGTTATGATCACCGACCGGGTGGAAAAGGGAGTGGTGTTCATGCCCTTCCATTTTGAGGAAGCCAACGTGAACAAACTGACGAACCCGGCTTATGACCCCATTGCCAAGATTCCGGAACTGAAAGTCTGTGCGGTAAAACTGGAAAAGGTCGCTTAGTGGAATAGGCAAATCCTGGCCCTCGGAGACTGTGTTGAAATTGTCAAAATCACGTAGTTGGCAGTAGATAAATTGAACAATTTCTTGAATTATGCTACAGCCTCTCTGGACTAGGCTAGGGTGCTTTACGCCATATTCTTTTCCACTAGTTCAGCGATATCCATTGTCTTGATTTCCTCTTCCTTGCCCAGTTCCTTCATCCCATCCTCGACCATGGTGAGGCAAAAAGGGCAGCCCACCGCCACATTGGAAACCTCCTGGCGGACAATTTCCTCGGTACGCTCCAGGTAGATCCTTTTACCGATCGTCTCTTCCATCCACATGCGGCCGCCGCCGGCCCCGCAGCAAAAGCTTTCCTGGCCACAGCGTTCGAGTTCCTTGAAGCCGTCTTTTGATACGGCGCGCATGAGCGCGCGGGGCTGCTCGAAAACATTGTTGTAACGGCCCAGGTAGCAGGGGTCATGGTAGGTCAGGGCACCTTCCAGCGTCGGATTTATCTTTATTTTACCTGATTTTACGAGCTGGTCGATGAATTCGGCGTGGTGAATGACCTCGTAGTCGCCGCCCTTTTGAGGGTATTCATTTTTCAGTGTGTTCAGGCAGTGGGGACAGGCCGCGATGATTTTTTTAACGTTGTAGCCGTTCAGGGTCTCAATATTTTCCTCGGCCATCATCTGGTACAGCATCTCGTTGCCGACTCGTCGGGCAAAGTCACCGGTGCATTTTTCTTCAGTGCCCAGGATCGCAAAGCTGATCCCCGCCTTTTGCAGGATTTTGACAAGGCTGGTCGATACTTTTTTGGTGCGGTCATCGAAGCTGCCGGCACACCCAACCCAGAGGAGATAATCGACATCGGAATCTTCTGCCATGGTTTTGACGTCCAGTCCCTCGGCCCAGTCGGCACGCTTGTCATAGCCGATGCCCCATGGGTTGCCGTTGCGCTCCAGGCCTTTCAGGGCGGTGTTCAGCTCTTTGGGATAGGCTTCCGCCATCAGAAACTGCCCCTGGCGCAGGGCAGTGATGCGGGGTACCTGTTCAATGGTCACCGGGCAGACCGCTTCGCAGGCCCGGCAGGTGGTGCAGGCCCAGAGGGTATCTTCTGCGATGACATCGCCGACGAGCTGTTTTTCGCTGTTGAGGCCGGCGATCTCTTCCTTCACTTTTTCAGCCTGATCTGCATCTTCGTTGGCTGCGAGCGAGGCTGTCAATCCGGCCCTTTTTATAATATTTCCAGAATTTTCCAACAGTTCAAGCTTCAGACTGTCATTGAACTCATGCAGGCTCAGCGGTTTGTCGGTTGTGTAGGCCGGGCAGACCTCCTTGCAACGGCCGCATTCCGTACAGGTGTACAGGTCCAGACCCTGTTTCCAGTTGAGTTGATGGATATGGTTGATGCCCAGGGACTCGTTTTCCCAGGCATCTTCATCTTCAAGATCCAGCCATTTGGTTTTTTCATGGGGGTACCCCAGGCTTTTCAGGAAGACATTGGGCAGCGCGGTGATTACGTGGAAATGTTTCCCCATGGGCAGAATGTTTAAGAAAACCAGTTGGGTGCAGATGTGGGTCCAGAACATGAGGGTCATGAGGGTTGTAGCGGCATCCGCGCTCAATCCCGAGATCAGGGAAGCCGCGCCCACGGATACCGGCGTCCAGACGAACTCAGAGCCGTAGTGGGGATTGTTGAAGTAGTGGAGGCCCTCTGGATTGTTGTACAACTGAATCAAATTGTACCGGGCGCCGTCGTACAACAGGTCGGACACCATTAAAAGCCCGATCATGGCCAGGACCAGGTAGGCTTCGAAGGTGTTGTGCATGCGTTCCGGCTTTAAAACCGTCCTGCGAAAAATCGCGTAAAGGATCATCAAAAGGACGATCCCCTCCATGAGATCTTTTACGAAAATATAAAGGTAGCCGAGCAGATAGTCATCCCCAAAAAGGGGCAGGTGAAATCCGACCTGGAAGCCTTCGCCATACAGCGTCAGGCTGCGAATCAGCAAAACGCAAAACCCCCAGAATATGAGGGCATGCATGATGCCCGAACCCCTCTCTTTGGACCGGCCGACCAGGCGTTTCTGACCGACGGCCAGAACGAGCATGCTGGCCAGTCGCTTTTTGAGATGGTTGGCTCTATCCACAGGGGCGAGAGCTTTCAGCAATTGGATTTTGGAGAACATTGTGCGGCCGAACACCGCAAGGGCGACTATGAGCAGAATAGACATCAAGAGGGGATTCATGTTTACCTCATACGATCTGTGCTAAATAAACGAACTATTTAAGCTGATTGGCACAATTACGTTCCGTTATTTTGTCACTCTGAGGGAAGCGAAGAGTCTCCTGCAAGCAAAGGTCGTGCTCCGTTGGGGGAGATTCTTCGTCGTTTCACTCCTCAGAATGACAAATAGATCGAGCGGAACGTTCCTGGACAACCGCTCTAACTTCTGACTTTACTGATTTCTTCACGCAGCACCGGCAGCACGTCGAAAAGGTCACCAACGATACCGTAGTCAGCCACGTTGAAGATGGGTGCTTCGGGGTCTTTATTGACCGCCAGAATCACCTTTGAACCGTTCATGCCGGCCAGGTGCTGAATGGCTCCGGAAATACCGATGGCCATATAGAGGGTCGGTGCCACGATTTTACCGGTCTGGCCGACCTGTTTGTTGTGCGGCATGAAGCCGCCGTCCACCATGGCCCGGGAAGAACCGAATCCCGCATTGAGGTCGCTGGCCAGCTCCTTGACCAGGTCGATACCGGCCTGATCCTTGGCGCCGCGCCCCACCGAAACGACGATATCAGCATCGGCAAGATCAATTTCACCACTGGCATCCGATACGAGCTCCTTGATCACGGCTTTTAGATCTGGTTCCGGAGCGGAAAGCGTGACCATGTTTTCAGTCCCGCTGATCTCTTCTGCGGCTTCGAATGCGCCAGCCCTGACAACGGCCACCAGTTGATCGGCATTGACCTTGATGCGCTGCATCACCTTATTTGCTATGGCGGGCCGGACCACTTCAATCTGGTCCCCGTCCAGGCTTACATCGGTGATTTCGGTGGCGCATGCGGCGCCCAGCTGCGCGGCGACCCGCGGGGCAGCCGCTTTACCGCTTTCGGAAAATCCGAACCAGATCAGGTTGGCCCCGGATTGCCGGGCGGCTTCGGCGACACAGGCGGCATAGGGGACGGCTGAAAACAGCTCCAGCCCCGGGTCATCGATGATATATTGGGTGTCGGAGCCGGCGTCTGCCAATGCCGGCAAAAGGTGCCCGATGCCGCTGCCGATAGCCACCACCGCGGTTTCCGCCCCGATGGCTCGGGCTTTTGATAGAAGTTCAACGGTGCTGCCTTTAAGCGCCCCCTGTTTGATGTCTGCAATTACGAGTACTTTAGCCATGATATTGTTTTCCTTATGTGCATAAAGTTAAAGTCGAATGGTGATCAGCGGCAAACAGCTGACTGCCTTAAAACACCTTGGCTTCAGTGGCCAGCAGGTTCACTACCTGGGCGGTGATTTCAGCTGCATCACCCTCAAACTTTTGCCCGGCCTGGCGTGTTTCCGATTTCATAAATTCAACAATTTCCGATGTGGGTGCCGGGCCGCCGATTTCATCGAAAGAAATCCCCAGACCTGCCAGGTCGGTCCCTTCTATTTTCTTCTTCTTGGCCAGCATAATGCCCCGCATGGCGGGCAGCCGCGGTTCATTGATCGAATCACTTACGGTGACCACGGCCGGTAATTCCAGCGCAACTATTTCGGTGCCGGCATCCCCCAGGCGCGATACGTTGATGTGCTGATCGTCCACCACATCGATGGCGATGACGTTGCTCACACAGGGAACCCCCAGATACTCGGCCAGGATGATCCCGGTTTGGCCGCTGTCGGTGTCCTGGGCCTGTTTACCGCAAATTACGAGATCGTAAGCGCCATTTTCGCAGACTTTTTGCAATACCCGGGCAATCACAAACGAATCTGCACCAGACAGGGCCGGGTCATCAATTTCTATCCCGCTCTCAATTCCCATGGCATAGGCTTTCCGGATCATCTTGGTGTTGTCATCACCGCCGCCGATAGTGACCAGAGCAGTCTCCGCACCGTTGCTTTCCTTTAACTGGACCGCAGCTTCCACCGCGTTTTCATCCCAGGCATTCATGACATACTGCAGGCCGTCTTCAACAATGGCCCCTTTTTCCACGTTGATGTTCAATTCCACATCAACCACTTTTTTTACGGTTGTCAGAATTTTCACATTATCCTCCTGTGTGTTTATGATTTATATTTTATGAACTGTTTTGACTTACATTCAGCCTGAAAAAAACTGGCCCTTGGAGTGAACCCAGGTGACATTGGCTCAGCCCGGAAGGATGGCATACAATATCTTTTGCCCACCTGTTTCACCGCTCGGGTAACACTCACAATTCAATATTCTCCGGCCGCAGAATTTAATTCTGAGGCAATACCTTTTAACAACGTGGTTATCTCCGGTATTGATGCCTCTGGTACCTGGCGAGTCAGACCAACGGCCCAGATGGCTGCCTGCAGGCGCCGGTCTTTGCCCTTGACCGGTATGGCGAAAGAGACCATACCCTCTATGTATTCTTCGTGGTCATAGGCAATGCCGAGCCGGCGGACTTCCTGAACTTCTTCTTTATACCGGGCTTTATCCGTCGTGGTGTAAGGGGTATATTGTTTCAGCTCTGTGCGAACGAGAATTTTTTCGATTTCATCATCCGTAAGTTGTGCGAGCATCGCCTTGATACCAGGGCCGGCCAATACCGGCATGCGCAGCCCAATTTCCGATGACACCTTTATCCCATAAGCCGAATCCACTTTATCAATCAGGATGGATTGGCGATCAGAACGGATTCCCAAAAAGGCCGAAAGCTTGGTTTTTGTATTTATCATCTCAAGATACGGGTGGGCCGACTGGATGAGTTCAGAGCGTTTGCCGGCGATATTGCCCAGGATATAGATGCGGGTACCGAAGACAAACTTTCCGTTCGGGTGGTTTTCCAGAACACTGAGATCCCGGAGTGTGTGCACAATGTTGAAGACGGTACTTTTGTTCAGGTCCAGCTTCCCGGAAATGTCGCTGATGCCCATGGGTTCTTTTGTTCCGGCGAGCAGCTCCAGAATGGCAAAACATTTATCAAGGGCGGGTACTCTTTTAAACGCTGGGGGCATGACAGGCCTTGTTGGTTTTTTATAGGAAACGTGCGTTCTTTATATAAAACAAAATGGGGCACTGTCAAGGGAAAAACGGATCCGTATTCAGGTCCGTCTGCGGGTTAATTACGGGTCCACCAGGCACCTTTGTGTGTATAAAATATTGATTTTATGTAGATTACCTGATATAAAATCTAAATTGATGTCAGCGGCCACTCCGGGAGGGTGAGTGCACTCTTCCAGGGTACGACTGATTCTCACGCTAAAAGAAAGGGAGTCTTGTTCCCATGCGAACGAAAACCAGTGACCAGACAAGAGAAATTATCCTGGTGGGCGACCCCGAGGCGACGCTGGATGAGACCCGGAAAATTGCCGGCTGTCTTTTGGGCGGCAACGAAACTGCCGTGCTTGATCAGAGCTGCGAAGATGTTGCGTTGCTCTTCAAGGGCGAATACCCCGGATACCGGTCCTCCAATACCAAGTATCATAACTTTGAGCACACCCTTTCGGTTGTACTGGCAGCAGCCCGCTTGATCCACGGTTGTTCTGTGGACGGGTATGAATTTTCTCCCCGTGAGATCCTGCTGACGCTGATTGCATCACTTTTTCACGATGTGGGGCTTATCCAGGAGGAAAGCGACCGGAATGGTTCCGGGGCCAAATATACAGTTGGACATGAGGAGCGCAGCATTTCATTTTTGAGAAAATACCTGCTGGGTAAGGGGTTTTCAGCGGCAGACGTAGAAATCTGCGCCAATTGGATCCGCTGTACAATTCTAAGTTTTGCCCCCCAACAGATCCCCTTTACTTCCAAAGGGCATCAAACCCTGGGCTTTATAGTCGGAACGGCGGACCTGATGGCCCAGATGGCGGACAGGCTCTACCTGGAAAAACTGCTGCTGCTGTACAAAGAATTTGAAGAAGCCCGGCTACCCGGGTTTGACTCTGAACTGGAATTGCTGCAGAAGACAAAGGATTTTTTTGAGATAATCGCCCAGAAGAGGCTCGCAGAAGATCTGGGCGGCGTGAGTCGTTATATGCGGACCCATTTTAAAAACTGGCTGAACGTTGATCAGGATTTATACAACGAGTCGATTGAAAACAATATTGCCTACCTGGAATCACTGGTTGATGTTTGCGGAGACTCACTCCCGTGTTATCTCGAAAACCTCCGCCGGGGCGGTATCGGTCAAGAAAGACTGGGTGCCCTGGACATGGATGTGAAGAAATAAGGACTTATCAATGCAGAAAAAGATCGCCCTGGTATTGTTGCTGAGTATATTCTTAATTGCATGCGGCAGCCGCACAGGAACCCGGCATCCTTCCAAAGACCAGTCGGAATGGGGCACGGATCACGCTGAGTGTGAGCGAATTGTCCGTGATGGCGTGCGTCCCAACCCGGAAGCCTACGACACCGCGACTGAAATGAGATTGATCAAAACCTGTATGCAGAAAAAAGGGTGGCGCCAATAGATGTTGAGGAATCTCTTCTTTACAACACTTTTTTGTACTTGCTGCCTGTGTCTGGCCTGTACCCCCCAAAGAATCTGGCTGAGCACACCGCAGGTTCAGACAATGCAGAGTATGTCCTACACGGCCAGGCTGGAACCGCTGAAAGAAGGCACTGACTTTTTCAATTGGTTCCGCCTGACGATTGTCAATAAATCCGAGCACAATCTGGAGATTGACTGGAACCGCAGCAAATATACCTTCAAAGGCAAAGACGAAGGGCCTTTTGTGTTTAGCGGGGTCAATCCCGACTCTGTAAAGAATGCCACCATCCCAGGAGATGTGATCCCGCCCGGCGGGACGCTCGCAAGGGATATCGTGCCTTTTAAACTGATAGCATTCACACCCCTGCGGGAGCAGTCCATCAAGACCGACCGGCACAACATCGTGGCCGGGCTGATCCCCGCGGGTGTCAACGGGATATTCTTAGTCCTTCGCCAGGACGGAAAAGTTGCCCGCACCAAGCTTACTGTGAAGATAGAAAACCCGGAAGCTGAATAGAACCCATCTCAAAAAAGTCTTTTGGCCCATGCCGCAGAGAACTTTCCTGATCATCGCTGCCGTTTATAGATCCGATTACAGATCCGGGTGATCGAGCAGTTTGACAGGATCCAGCCGGTTGACCATATCCGAGAATATATCTCCCAGAAGTTTTTCGGCCTCACGGGTTCCCACGATTTTGAGTCGCTCAGCGTTTCCGGAGACGGACTGGCTGGTGAGGACCCGACCCTCTTGGCTGGTAACCGCCTTGTAAGCGAGGGTGGCTTCCCAATTTTTACCGTTGCGGTCCAGGATAAATTCTTTGATCTGGATTTCAATGTTTGGCATGCCGGCGGTCTTCTGGGGCAGAATCACAACTTTTTCCGATACCAGACGGCGCCCAAGGGCTTCCTTAAACAGGGCAGCCAGGTCAAACGCCCCAATGAGGGTCGGCTCTTTGCCTTCCGGCTCTACATAGAGCGAAAAAAGACCGGTAAAATGTTCAAGATCTTTTTTGGCATTGGGACCGGCCAGGGCCGGGTCCGGGCGCTGATCAACCACGGTGAGAAATACTGATTTTTGCCCCATGTCCCGTTGCGGATCGGGGAGTTTATAGGTGACCTCTATGTAAGAGGGGGCGGCACAGCCTGCTGATAAAAAAGCGACGATCATAGCGAGTGTCGCCAACCGGGTCAAAAATCTGAGTGATAACATCGGCAGCTCCTCCAAGTGCGGTTTTGGGTCATGGGCTCTACACTGTTCGTTACAGCGCATCCTGAAGGGAACACTAACGTTATCACCTGCGGCAAGTCAAGAGGCAGCCGTGATTTGCCCTTGCAAAAAGCAGGTCCGTAAGGTAATTGTGCTTATATCCCGTTGCGAGTGCCTCAAGGGATACCGCGGACCTGAACCGGAACGGTTCAAACTTGCCTGGATGGCGTATTATGCCAGGATACACACGGCCTGAACGCACGTCTTTTGATTGGATTGCACGGGCGCAATCCACAACGGTAATTAGCAATATTTATAAGGAGGGTTAACAGATGAAACTTTTCAGAATTGGGATGGTAGCAGTCGTTGTTGCTGTTTTCGTCGTTGCCGGTGTGGCTACGGCAGGAACTCTTGAAGATGTCAGAGCCAAAGGCTTTGTACAAGCCGGTGTAAACGGCGACCTGTACGGGTTTGGGAAGCCGGATGAAAAAGGTGTTTGGAAAGGCCTTGATGTTGATACCGCCAGAGCTGTCGCTATCGCGGTGTTCGGGTCCTATAAAGGCAAGGTTAAATATACGCCCCTGACAGCCAAAACCCGGTTCACGGCCCTCCAGTCAGGAGAGATTGATGTGCTGACCCGTAACTGCACCCAGACCCTAAGCCGCGATACCGCTCTGGGCCTGGATTTTGTGCAGGTCAATTACTACGATGGCCAGGGTTTCTTGATTCCGAAAAAACTGGGTGTCAAGAGTGCCAAAGAACTGGACGGCGCCGCTGTCTGTGTTCTTCCGGGAACCACCACCGAGCTCAATGTGGCTGACTATTTTCGTGCCACTGGTATGAAGATGAATCCGGTTGTTATTGAAAATACGGCTGAACTTGCCAAAGCCTTCTTTGCAGGCCGTTGTGACGTCCTGACCTCTGATGCCTCCCAGTTGGCCGGTACACGGGCGGTTGCGCCCAACCCCAAAGACTACATCATCCTGCCGGAAATTATCTCCAAGGAACCCCTGGCTCCGGCCGTGCGGCATGGCGACAACAAGTGGAAAGATATCGTCAACTATGCAGTCCTGGCACTGATCAACGCGGAAGAGCTGGGCATCACCTCTAAAAATGTCGACAAAATGCTGAAAAGCAAAGATCCGAAGGTCAAACGTTTTCTGGGTGTGACCCCGGGAAATGGTAAAGCCCTGGGCCTGGATGAGAAATTTGCGTACAATATTGTAAAACAGGTGGGTAATTATGGTGAGATTTTTGAACGCAATGTAGGCGTGAACACCTCCCTGGGAATCGAACGCGGGTTGAATGCGCTCTGGACAAACGGTGGGCTTTTGTATTCTCCGCCGTTTAAATAAGTGATACTTGTCAAGTGACTGGTTACGCGCGCCGTTGGAGACAGCGGCGCGCGTAAGCTTTTGTTGGCCCGCTTAAAGGTCCCGGCAACAGCGGCAGACTTGATTTAAAAAGACCTTCAAGATAATATCGAGCAATGAGCAATACTGATCCAGAAAAAGTACCGTTTTTTAACGATCCTGATAAACGGGCGATCCTTTACCAGATAGGGGTTGCCTGCATGGTGGCGTTGCTGGGGTATTATCTCATATCCAACACCCTGGCAAACCTTGAACGGCAGTCCATTGCCACCGGTTTCGGCTTTGTGGAAAAAGAGTCCGCTTTTGAGATCGGTGAAACCCTGATTTCCTACTCAGCGGCCGACACCTACGGCAAGGCGCTCATGGTCGGGGCCTTGAATACGCTCCTGGTCTCTTTTATCGGGATCACCCTGACGGTAATACTGGGGACGTTCATCGGGGTTGCGCGCCTCTCCACAAACTGGCTGGTTTCGAAATTGGCGGCTGTCTATATTGAAGTGTTTCAGGATATTCCGATCCTTTTACAGTTGTTTTTCTGGTACGCTTTTTTTTACGAAATGCTGCCTTCGCCCCGGGAGGCGCTGAATCCCTTTACGGGGCTGTTTTTTTGCAACCGGGGTATGATTTTTGCCGTGCCTCAGTACCATGTGGCTTTCAAGTATATGGGCGTTGCTTTTTTAGCCGGCTGCATCGGGATTTATTTTATGCGCCGCTGGGCCCGCAAGCGCCAGGCGGATACCGGGCAGTCTTTTCCAGTTTTCAGCACTGGACTCGGCATATTGACAGGATTACCGCTGATTGTCTGGCTGCTGGCAGGCATGCCGACAGCCATGAGCATTCCGGTTCTCAAAGGTTTTAACTTTCAAGGCGGGGTCAGTGTGACACCTGAGTTCAGCGCGCTGCTCCTGGGCCTGGTCCTGTATACTGCGGCTTTTGTGGCCGAAGTGGTCAGGGCGGGTATCCAATCCGTGAGCCATGGCCAGACCGAGGCCGCCATGGCCATCGGGCTCAGACCCGGGCGTGTATTGAACCTGGTAATTTTGCCCCAGGCCCTGCGCGTCATCATTCCACCTTTAACCAGCCAGATGCTGAACCTGACAAAAAACAGCTCTCTGGCGGTTGCCATTGGATATCCGGATTTTGTATCGGTCGCCGGGACCACCATCAACCAGACCGGGCAGGCCATGGAAGGTGTGGCCTTAATCATGGCCGTGTATCTTTGTTTCAGCCTGGCGACCTCGGCATTTATGAACTGGTACAATAAAAAAATTAAACTGGTGGAGCGCTAGACGCGATCAGACGAAGGCATCCTCAGGACACGGCGTTGCCCCAAACGACACAGATTCACTATGAGCGAAACGAAACCATTGAAGACGGATCCCCAAAAATCCAAGATAAAACCGCCTGTCATCCAAGTGGGGGTGATAGGATGGATGCGGAGCAACCTGTTTAACGGCTGGTTCAATTCCCTGTTGACGCTGTTTACGCTGTTTATTATGTGGAAATCGGTCCCGCCCTTTGTCCAATGGGCCTTTATTGACAGTGCCTGGTTTTCTACCAGCGAGCAATGCCGGGAGGCCGGGGGGGCCTGCTGGTCCATCATTCCCGCCAACATTCGCTTCATTACTTTCGGTTTCTTTCCCCATGATCAGCAATGGCGGCCCCTGGCAGCCATGATTCTGCTTGTGGGCCTGCTTTTTTACAGCCAGGAGCGTACCCGTTGGAACCGGTATCTGGCCTGGGCCTGGATTGTCGGCCTGTTTACCATGGGCCTGCTGATGAAGGGCGGCCTGTTCGGGTTGCAGTTGGTCGAAAACTCCCAATGGGGCGGCCTGCCGTTAACACTTTTGCTGTCTGTTTTCGGCCTCACGGCCGCCTATCCGCTGGGAGTTGTGCTGGCCCTGGGACGACAGTCAACAATGCCGGTGGTCAAGACTCTGTGCGTGATCTATATCGAGCTGATTCGGGGCGTGCCGCTCATCAGCCTGCTGTTTATGTCTTCGGTGGTCTTCCCTCTTTTTTTACCGGAAGGGATGACCGTCGACAAGATCCTCCGGGCCCAGGTTGCGATTATTCTCTTTACGGCCGCCTATGTGGCTGAAGTGGTGCGTGGCGGGCTTCAGGGTATGAGTGCCGGGCAATTTGAAGCCGCCGAGTCCCTGGGACTGAATTATTACCAGACCATGCGCCTGGTCATTTTGCCCCAGGCCCTCAAAATTGTCATTCCACCCACGGTCAGCGTACTGATTTCCGCCTTCAAGGATACCTCGCTGGTGGTCATCATTGCACTGTATGATGTGCTGAAAACCACCCAGTCGGTGCTGTCCGACCCCAAGTGGATGGGATACTCGGCCGAAGCGTATATCTTTCTGGCGATCATCTATTTCATCTGCTGTTTTTTCATGTCCAACTACAGCCGGCGGTTGGAGAAAGAACTGGACAGGAGTTTGTAAAACACCCAACCAAGAGAGCGGTTTATGAATCAAGAAAACAGAGAAAACAATCAGGCGGCTGGTGCGGATGCGCCGATTATAGAGATCATTGACATGCATAAATGGTTTGGTGATTTCCATGTATTGCAGGAGATAAACCTGCAAGTGGCCCGGGGTGAACGGATTGTTATCTGCGGACCGTCCGGTTCCGGGAAGTCCACATTGATCAGGTGCATAAACCGGCTTGAGGAGCACCAGCGCGGCAAGATCATTGTTGATGGCATTGAGCTGACCAATGACATTAAGAATATCGAGAAAATTCGGATGGAAGTGGGTATGGTGTTCCAGCACTTCAACCTGTTTCCACACCTGACCATCGTTGAGAATTTAACCCTGGGGCCGATATGGGTTCGGAAAACTCCCAAAAAAGAGGCTGAAGAGACGGCCATGTACTATCTTGAGAAAGTACACATTGCCGAACAGGCCCAAAAATATCCCGGCCAGCTTTCCGGCGGCCAACAGCAGCGGGTGGCCATAGCCCGGAGCCTCTGTATGAAGCCCAATGTCATGCTCTTTGACGAGCCGACTTCGGCCCTTGATCCGGAAATGGTCAAGGAGGTTCTCGACGTGATGATCAGCCTGGCCCAGGAGGGGATGACGATGCTGGTGGTGACCCATGAAATGGGGTTTGCCAAAAGTGTGGCCCATCGGGTCCTGTTCATGGATTATGGCAAGATAGTTGAGAGCAACACACCCGATGAATTTTTTGACAATCCGCAGAATGAAAGAACGCAGCTTTTTCTCAGTCAGATTCTGAATTAATGAAACCAATCATAGCCATTGTCGGCAGGCCCAATGTAGGCAAATCGACCCTGTTCAACCGCATTACCCGTACCCGCGAAGCGCTGGTGGATGATGCCCCGGGGGTTACCCGGGACCGCCACTATAAAGACGCTAGCTGGGATGGGGTGGAATTCACGCTGGTTGACACTGGTGGGTTTGCTGAGGCGCATGAGGACGCCTTTGCCCTGAAAATCAGGGCGCAGGTCCTCCAGGCAATCGACGATGCAGACGCGGTCATTTTCGTCCTGGACGGCAAAGGGGGGATATCACCCTACGACAGCGAGATGGCCCAGATCCTC
This sequence comes from uncultured Desulfobacterales bacterium, assembly GCA_964636125.1. Classification (GTDB taxonomy): domain Bacteria; phylum Desulfobacterota; class Desulfobacteria; order Desulfobacterales; family CAJINA01; genus CAJINA01. The sequence continues at coordinate 19,096 of CAZWPX010000039.1, forward strand.
AGGGCCGTCGAAAATCCGGTTTTTTATGCGGTCAATAAAATTGACGGCATAGAACAGGAAGAAATCCTGTACGAATTTTATTCCCTCGGGGTGGAAAAACTGTATCCTGTGTCTGCCGAGCACAAGTATGGTGTGCCCGATTTTTTAGATGCGCTGGTCACGACCTTTCCCGCGCAGAAATCGCCTGATTCGGCAGAGGCCATCAAGGTTGCCGTAGCGGGACGGCCCAATGCCGGCAAATCCTCCCTGATAAACCGGCTTCTGGGTGAAGACCGGCTGGTGGTCAGCGATGTTCCCGGGACCACCCGTGATTCTATTGACAGCCTGTGCCGTTTCGACGGCCGGGATTATCTGCTGATCGACACGGCCGGCATCCGCCGCAAGGGCAAAGTGTCCCAGAAAATTGAAAAATTTTCAATTATCAAAGCACTCAGGAGTCTGGATCGCTGCGACGTGGCCCTGATTGTCATCGATGCCGATGAAGGCATCACCGACCAGGATATCAGTGTGGCCGGGTACGCCCATGACCGCGGCTGCGGCTGCGTTTTCCTGTTGAACAAGTGGGACCTGATCGAGAAAGACAACACCACTGTAAAAAATTATTACGAGCGGCTGCGTATGGAGGCCAAGTTTCTCAGTTTTGCGCCGGCTGTGACCATCTCCGCCCTGACCGGACAACGGGTCAGTCGTATATTTAAGCTGGTCCAGGATGTCTATACGCAATATATCACCCGCATCAGTACCGGGCCTTTGAACAAGATTCTGGAGCGGGCAGTGCAGAAAAATGCCCCCCCCCTGCACAAAGGGAAAAGGCTTAAATTTTATTTTGCCACCCAGGTATCTATCCGGCCGCCGACTTTTGTCCTCTTTGTAAATTTCCCACAAGCCGTGCACTTTTCCTATCGGCGCTACCTGATCAACCAGATACGGAGTGGTTCCGGACTTGATATAACCCCGGTGCGCGTGCTGTTCCGGCAGCGTACCGGTGCAATTGATTTCGGCAGTCGCAAGCAAAAAGACCCCCGCCGGGGCAAGCGGACCCGGAAGAGAAAGTAATGGACCTTTTTGAGTACAGCGCCCAAAAAGTGACTGCGCCGGAACGGCCGCTGGCGGAACGGATGCGGCCGACTGCCCTGGATGAAGTGGTGGGGCAGGAACGAATCACCGGTCCCGGCACTCTCATCCGCAGCGCCCTTGAGGATGACAGGGTTTTTTCCATGATTCTCTGGGGACCGCCGGGGTGCGGTAAAACAACGCTGGCCCGAATTGTGGCTGCGGAAACAGATTCGTTTTTTGTTGAATTTTCAGCGGTTCTTTCCGGCGTTAAGGACATCCGGGCTGTTATCAGCGAAGCCCAGAACCAGTTGAACCTGCATCACCGGCGGACCATTCTGTTCGTGGATGAAATCCATCGATTTAACAAAGCGCAGCAGGATGCCTTCCTGCAGCACGTGGAAAATGGTTTGATCACCCTGATTGGGGCCACAACCGAAAATCCCTCTTTCGAGGTCATACCGGCTCTGATATCCAGGTGCCGGGTTGTGACCCTGACGGCTCTCTCCCCCGCAGCCATGCGCCGGGTGATTGATAGAGCGCTGCAAGACAGTGAGAACGGCCTGGCGGCCCTGGCACTTTGCTTTGAAGAAGCCGCCCTGGAACATCTCGTCGGCGTGGCCGATGGCGATGTACGGTCGGCCCTCAATGGTCTCGAGGTCGTGGCGGCCATGATCTCCCGCCCGGCGGTTGGCCAAGGCGGCCAAGGCGGCGCCGTTACCCTTGCCATGGTTGAAAAGGCCTTACAGAAAAAAGCTCTTTTATACGACAAGAGCGGCGAGCAGCATTACAACCTGATTTCAGCCCTGCATAAGAGCCTGCGCGGCAGCGATCCGGATGCCGCTATTTATTGGTTGACAAGGATGCTCGAAGCAGGCGAAGATCCAATTTATATAGCCCGGCGGATGGTTCGGTTTGCCACGGAAGATGTGGGCAATGCCGACCCTTTCGCGCTTACTGTCGCCCTGAATGCCCTGGAAGCCTTCCGGTTTCTCGGGCACCCCGAAGGAGACCTGGCACTGGTTCAGGCAGCCGCCTATCTGGCCACGGCCCCCAAGAGCAACTGTTTGTACGTGGCTCACAAAAAAGCAGTTAAAACAGTCCGGGATACCGGGGCACTGCCCGTACCTCTGCACATCCGGAATGCGCCCACCGGTCTGATGAAAGAACTGGGTTACGGCAGGGGCTATAAGTACGCGCATGACTACCGCGAAGCAGTTGTCGGCCAAGCTTACCTGCCGGATGAGATCAGCGGCCGGCGTTTCTATGAACCGGTGGGCCGGGGCTATGAGAAGACGGTGAAGCAGCGCCTGACGAAGTGGCGCCGGATGATATACACACAAAAGAAGTGATGCAATTGAACAGGGCAGTTTAATACCACTTTATAAACTTCCAGACAGGAGGGTGTTATGCGGTTAATCACACGTTCAGATTTTGACGGTCTTGTTTGTGCGGCTATCCTGGAGGAACTCGGCATAGTGGATGCGGTGCACTATGTTCACCCCAAAGATGTGCAGGATGGAAAAGTTCCTGTTACAGAAAATGATGTGCTCGCGAATGTGCCTTTCGCTGAGGGCTGCGGGCTCTGGTTCGATCATCATTCAAGTGAGGATGAAAGAGTGCGGCTTGACGGCAGTTTTCAGGGTGCCAGCGAAGCTGCTCCCAGCGCTGCCCGCGTGATAGCCAATTACTACAGCAAAAATGAAGCGTATGCGGCCAAACTGGAACGGTTTAACGAACTGTTGATGATCGTGGACATTGCTGATGCGGCTCAATTTACCGAAGCGGATATTCTTGACCCCCGGGGCTGGATGATGCTGGCTTTTATTGCCGACCCGCGGACCGGGCTTGGTTACCATCAGGAGTTTCGGATTTCCAATTTCGACCTTATGAAATCCATGCCTGAACTGATGCGCACCAAGGATATTGAAGAAATAATGGCCCTTCCGGACGTGGTCGAGCGCGTTGAATATTACACCCGGCAGACCGAAGTCTATAAGGCCTTTCTAAAAGAAAACGTAAAGATCATAGGGGATGTTATCCTGCTTGATTTAAGGGGGTTGGAAGGGATTCCCACCGGTAATCGTTTTATGGAATATGTTCTTTTCCCTGAACAGAACATTTCGGTGCGGGTGGTGGATGGTAAAAACCGTGAATTTGCCATGATCTCCATCGGCCACAGTACCATGAACCGGACCTCCAATGTCAATGTGGGAGCCCTGATGCTTACATATGGCGGGGGGGGCCACACAAAAGTGGGTACCTGCCAGGTCCCCTACGACAGTGCGGACACCATCCTGGCTGAAATCCTGGAGGCGATTAAAACGAGTTAAGTGCAGGTTTTGCACGCTTCAGGCTGCTGACCGCTAGTCGTAATCCAACTTGTCAGAGTGCCTCTCCGAAAAAATAACTGCGGGTGTGCCGGTTGATTTTGCCGTCCTGGCCGCAATCATAAGTGCGTTCGCAGATAGTACCCTTCCCGGATTGGTCAATACTGACAATAGAAGATGCGCGGGTACCGTAGATCTCACTTTTTATGAAAATCGGTGCCAGAATACGTTCCCACGTGGTCCCCATACCGGTTTCGGGCAGTTCCCTGGTGGGTGGGGACATTTGGTCTTCGAGCAGCTCGAGCAGCCTCTCAGGTGATACTGTCTCCGCGGCCGTGGCGGTTTTAAACAGTGCAAGGCCCCTTTTGACTTTAGGCCAGGGGGTATCCAGGAGGTGATTGCTCAACCCGTGTATGCCAGGTGCAACCGGGCGTACGATACCTTCGCGGTTGGAGAAATACCAGAGGCCATCGCGATCATACACAATCAGGTTAAACCCGTTGTATTGGTCAGCGGTAAGGCTGAGCGCCTCCAGGTAACGCCGGCCCGACATTGCACCTTCTATAAAGCGGGTTACGAGCAGACCCCGGGTGGGTGCCCCGGGCTTTAAGGTGTGCGGGTCCCGGTAGTTGGTCAGGGCAGCCAGTCGGCCTTGCCTGCTTACCCCCAGCCAGGTCCCCCCACCCGTTAGATCCCGTCCGGCCAACAGGTCCGGCTTGTCCGTCCAGCCCGCAAGTGCTGCCGTCGGCCGATTATAAAACTCGTCCCTGTTGGCGGCCACCACCAGTTTGAAAACCGGATGGGTCTCATATGAAAATAGAATCAGGCACATTCGCACGCACCATTGACCAGAGGTCATTTTTTATGTTAATAAAACTTTTTTAAGCACCTGTTTAGAAATGAGAATAAAACATTATTCCAGATTTATCCAGATCTATCATTGAGGAGGAAAGGTAATGAAAGATGTTGTCGTGGTAGGCGGATCCCGAACCGCGGTCGGTAACTTCGGGGGGGCGTTGAAAACAGTACCGGTTGTAGATCTTGGGGCGATTGTCATGCAGGATCTTCTTAAGAAACTCAACTTGAGACCGGTTCCCGGGGCGGACTACGGAGACCTGGCGCCTGCGAAACTTAAGGGCCAGGGTATTACGGATCTTGAAAAAGCCGGGTATAACTATGCGGAGACTGCTATGCCGGTGGCTATCGACGAAGTCATCATGGGCAATGTTCTGCAGGCCAACCAGGGGCAGAATCCGGCCCGGCAGGCCATGATCAGGGCCGGTATTTCCAAGGAGACCCCGGCTTTTTCGATTAATAAAGTGTGCGGATCGGGCCTTAAAGCCATCGCCATTGCCGCAGCTTCAATAATGACGGGGGAGGCCGACACTATTATTGCCGGCGGCCAGGAGAATATGAGCATGGTCCCGCTGGCCCTGCCGAAAGCCCGTTGGGGGCACCGGATGGAATTAACCGGGGTCGGTGATGTCTATGACCTGATGGTGTTTGATGGCCTCTATGAGATATTTTATGGCTATCACATGGGCATGACCGCTGAAAATATAGCCGAGATGTACGACATCAGCCGCCGGGAGCAGGATGAACTGGGGGTTTTGAGCCATAACCGGGCCATGGCCGCTATCAAGGATGGTACTTTCGCCAAGGAGATCGTACCGGTAACCATCAAGTCCCGCAAAGGCGAGATCATTTTCGATACAGATGAAAGGCCCATGGAAACCACCGTTGAGAAGATGGGCAAGCTGAGACCGGCTTTTAAGAAAGATGGTACCGTGACAGCTGGCAACGCCTCGGGTATCAACGATGGCGCGGCGGCAGTACTGCTGATGAGCGCGGACAAAGCGGCAGAACTGGGGCTTACTCCCATTGTCAAGATCAAGGCCTTTGCATCCGGTGGGCTGGATCCGGCCTACATGGGACTCGGGCCGGTACCGGCTGTCCGCAAAGCTTTAAAGCGCGTGTCCATGGATGTAGCAGATCTTGACATGATAGAACTAAACGAAGCCTTTGCATCCCAGGCCCTGGGCTGCATGCGGGAGCTCGCAATCGATACAGATAAACCGAACGAGTTGGGCAGCGGTATTTCCCTGGGGCACCCCATCGGGGCCACCGGTGCCCGCCAGATGGTTTCCGGGATGTACCAGATGCAGAGAAAAGACTACAATACCGGCCTGATAACCATGTGTATCGGCGGGGGCATGGGTATGGCCATGGTGATTGAACGCTAAGGCCTGACTGGCTGTTTTTTCCTTTACATAATGAACAGTTATTGCTAATATCCATCCGTTACAGAAAGTGCTTTCAGAACAGTTTTTGAGGTACCCGGCAACGGCCGCTGAATTTCGGATAAAGAACGTTACTTTTTTACAATGAGGTGCAAAATGAGTCTTAGCAGGAGATTGGGGACCCTGGTTTTTTTTGGTGTGCCGGCCATCGTCGGTGGTGGTATTGTTTATGCTCTTACCCATGGAGATTACACTTCTGTTGCGGTCTATGAGGTTGTTTTGTACATCTTCGCCGGCGCACTTGTCAGCAAATAATACACCTGCCCCGACCCTTGCACCTATCCTTTCGAACGAACACTGTGGCACCGGTTGTCAGTTGTACAAAAACCGGTGCCACTGGTTTTTCAGAGCGGTGCCCTGATAAAATCCTCCCCACTTTTCACTCTATCCGGAGGTAGCATGCTAAGCGGAACTTCCAGGAGTGCAATCATTTGGTTTTTCCTGGCCCTGTTTCTGGTCTCGATTTACCTGCTGGGGCGTTTGTTGATGCCGTTTCTCTCCGTTCTCATCCTGGCCGCGGTTGTTTCGGGGATTTTCAGGCCTGTGTACGCTTTCCTGTTGCGCAATGCACGCCCGGGGTTTGCCTCTTTTGCGACCTGCGGCCTTATATTTATCGTTTTGTTTATTCCAATTGTCTTCTTTGTCAGCACCCTTGCCAGAGAAGCCTACGGCCTGTACCTGATGGGTAAAAGCGCTGTCATCAGCAACCAGGTTAAAGACCTCATGGCCGGCAGCCAGGTGCTCGAGAGAACCAACCATGCTTTGGCAGGCTTTAATTATCAGATCACGGGCGAAGAGTTGAACCGGGCGCTCTCCGAGGCCGGCCGGGTGGTGGGCCTGTTCCTATACCAGCAGGCCAGTGCCATTGCTTCGAATATACTCAATTTTCTGGCTTACTTTTTTTTCATGCTGATCATAATTTTTTACCTGCTCATAGACGGTGAAAAGCTGAAATCCTTTGTTATCGATCTTTCTCCGCTGCCTGATGATCAGGATGAAAAACTGATTTTAAAATTTAAAGACATGTCCGGAGCCGTCCTGATCGGCAATGGGCTTTGCGGAATCATCCAGGGCGTTCTAGGTGGGTTTGTTTTTTACCTGTTCGGGTTGAATTCACCCTTTTTGTGGGGTGTGATCATGGGGCTGCTGGCGTTTTTGCCCATTCTGGGAATCGGCCTGGTGTTTGTCCCCGCGGCCCTGTTCCTGTTCTTGAAGGGGAACACGGGCGGCGGTGTCTTTTTTATCGTTTTTTACGTGATGCTGTCCGGGGGGATTGAATATCTTTTCAAGCCGCGGATCGTCGGGCAGAGAGTGAAGATGCACACGCTGCTGGTGTTCCTTTCCATCATGGGCGGGTTGCAGCTTTTTGGGATACTGGGCATTATCTACGGCCCGTTGATCATCACTGCGTTTCTAACCCTGACGGATATTTACCATGCGAACTACCAGAAACTCTTTGAAACCGGGGAGGGTTAGGCCCCTGTATCCGTGTAATCTTTCAACGAACAAAGGACCTGTCGCAGTAACGCGCTGTACTATATCAAGCAACCTGGGCCTGCTTACAGAATGAAGAATGAATCAGGCCGGCGGGGCCCTGGAGCCGCGGCCAGGGGAATTTGGACGCCGCGAGTGCCTGCCCTCAAAAACCTATGACCAAAAGGGTGTTGAATATGATTGAAGCTGTAAAAACTCCAGGTATCAGTATCGAGAAAGAGATGAAGAAGTCCTATCTCGATTATGCCATGAGTGTCATTATCGGTCGGGCTCTGCCGGATGTACGCGATGGGCTTAAACCGGTTCACAGGCGTGTCATGTACGCCATGCGGGAATTGAAAAATGACTGGAACAAGCCGTACAAAAAGTCCGCCCGCATCGTCGGCGATGTAATTGGTAAATACCACCCTCATGGCGACAGCGCCGTGTATGACACCATCGTCAGGATGGCCCAGGATTTCTCGTTAAGATACCCCATGGTGAACGGGCAGGGGAACTTTGGCAGTGTGGATGGCGACCCGCCGGCTGCCATGCGGTACACGGAAATCCGTATGCACAAACTTGCCCATGAAATGATGGCCGATCTGGATAAAGAGACCGTTGACTTTGTGCCGAATTATGACGAGTCCCTGCTGGAACCTTCCGTCCTGCCGGCCAAGATACCCTCCCTGCTGGTGAACGGGTCTTCCGGTATTGCGGTGGGTATGGCTACAAATATTCCCCCGCACAACCTTTCTGAAACCATCAACGCCATCAAAGCGGTTATCGATAATCCCGACATCACCTGGCAGGAACTGATGGCGCACATCCCAGGGCCAGATTTTCCAACTGCCGGAATTATCTACGGCACAAATGGAATTCTCGAGGCCTACAAAACCGGTCGGGGCATCATCCGGGTGCGGGCCCGGGTGAATGTGGAAACGGATAAGCGGACCCAGCGTGAAACCGTTGTGGTGACCGAATTGCCCTACCAGGTCAACAAGGCCCGGTTGATAGAAAAGATAGCCGGTATGATCCGGCACAAACAGGTGGACGGGGTCAGTTTTATCCGGGATGAGTCCGACCGTGACGGCATGCGCATCGCCATCGGGATTAAAAAGGACCACATGGCTGAAGTCGTCATCAACCAGTTATACAAGCATACCCGGATGGAGAACAGCTTTGGTATTATTTTCCTGGCGGTGGTCAACAATCGGCCGGAGCTCTTGCCGCTCAAGCGAATTCTGGAGCATTTCATCAGTCACCGCAAAGAGATTGTGATTCGGCGGACACGGTACGATTTGAAGAAAGCGGAAGCCCGGGCCCATATTCTCGAGGGCCTCAAAATTGCTCTGGATAACCTGGATCGGGTTGTCAAACTGATCAGGGAATCCAAGTCGCCGGGCGAGGCTAAAACCCGCTTGCGGCAGCAGTTTGATCTGAGCAATATACAGGCGCAGGCCATTTTGGACATGCGGCTGCAGCGCTTGACCGGACTCGAACGAGAGAAAATCGTGGCAGAATACCATGATATCCTCAAGGCCATTGCCGGGTTTAAAAAGATCCTGGCCAGCGAACAGCTTGTCCTGAACATCATAAAGAGCGAGTTGAATGAACTGCAGGAGGTTTTTGGGGACCCGCGCAGGTCGGAAATCGTGGAATCCACCCGGGAAATTACCCTTGAAGACATGATTGTTGAAGAGGACATGGTGGTCACCATCTCCAGCGGCGGATATATTAAGCGCAATCCCATCACCCTGTATCAGAGCCAGCATCGCGGGGGACGGGGTAAAACTGCCATGGGGACCAAGGAAGAGGATTTTGTCAAGCACCTTTTTGTGGCCTCTACACACCATACTTTCCTTTTCTTTACCAATCTGGGCAAGGTTTACTGGCGCAAAGTATACGAACTCCCCAAGGCGGGCCGGATGAGCAAAGGCAAGGCTGTGGTGAATTTGCTGGACCTTGATTCGGAAGAAGAGTTGACGACGGTTCTGGCCGTGGCTGAGTTCAGCCCCGGTGCGTTTATTCTCATGGCGACCCGGAATGGGCTGGTTAAAAAAACGGATGTCATGGCTTACAGCCGACCCCGGGCGGGCGGTATTATTGCCCTGAACCTCGTGCCGGGAGATGAACTGATCGCCGCCCGGATAACCGATGGCACCTTCAACGTGTTCCTGGGATCTGCCAGCGGCAAATCGATCCGGTTTCACGAATCGGAGATCAGAACGGCCGGTCGTGTTTCCAGGGGGGTCCGGGGAATTCGACTCGGTGCTGAAGATCGGATTGTGGGCATGGAGGTTTTAAGCCATGGGCAGACACTGTTTGCAGTGACCGAAAATGGATTTGGAAAAAGAACTCTGATCGATGAATATCCCGTTCAAAAGCGGGGCGGAAAAGGTGTCATAACGATAAAAACCAACGAGCGTAACGGACAGGTTGTCGCGATACTGCTGGTGGAAGAAGACGATGACCTCATGCTCATGACAGACTCGGGGATACTGATACGCATGCCGGTTAAAGGGATATCCGTCATCAGCCGAAATACCCAGGGTGTCAAACTGATCGGGATGACTTCCGGTGAGCGGGTTGCCGGAGCGGCAAGGCTTGTGGAGCAGGAAGAACAGGAACTGCCTGAAGATGAATAATAAAAATAATCCAAACAGGCTGAAAATAGGTGTTGTGGGTGCCGGGAGCTGGGGTACCGCCCTGGCGAACCTTTTGGCTTTGAAAGGCTTTACCATAGACCACTGGGTTTTCGAAACCGAAGTACGCGAGCAGATTGAAACAGCTCACGAAAACAAGATGTTTCTGCCGGGTTTCAGGCTCAGTGACAATCTGGTTCCGTCAAACGATATCAGTGCGGTGGTGGGCGGCAAAGACATTGTTCTGGTGGTGGTACCATCCCATGTCATGCGTGTCACCAGTGAGAAAATGGCAGCCTTTCTCGCCCCTGACACCCTGGTGATATCCGCTTCCAAAGGGATCGAAAATGTCACCCACCTGACCATGACGGGCATATTGAAACAAACGCTTCCCGGTCTTAGCGCCCAAAACCTGGCTGTACTGACAGGGCCCAGCTTTGCCCGGGAAGTGGCACAGAAGGTGCCCACCGTGGTAACTGCGGCTGCTGCAGATCTTGCTGTGGCGGAGTTGGTGCAGTCGGTTTTTGCGACGCCTTATTTCAGGGTTTACACCAACGACGATGTCATCGGCGTAGAACTCGGCGGGGCAGTTAAAAATGTGATTGCCATTGCAGCCGGCATCATAGACGGTCTCGGCCTGGGACTCAATACGCGGGCGGCGCTTATTACCAGAGGGCTTGCGGAAATCAGGCGCCTGGGGTTGAAGCTCGGGGCCCAGTTTGACACGTTTGCCGGCCCTTCCGGTGTGGGTGACCTGATTCTAACCTGTACCGGTGATCTGAGCCGCAACCACACGGTTGGTAAAAAGATAGGTCAGGGGCATACACTGGCTCAAATACTCGATGAGATGCACATGGTGGCTGAGGGTGTTAAAACTGCCAAGTCTGTTTACAACCTGTCTAAGAAGCTGAATGTTGAAATGCCCATTTCCCACGGTATTTACGGGATTCTTTACGACAGACTGGATCCCATGAAAGTGCTGGGGCAGTTGATGACCCGGGACCTGAAACATGAACTGGATGCCAGTTGAATCATATCCGGGAAGAAAATCTGTATTTGGCCTATGACCGAGAAAACACCACACAAAGGCAGCGGACACCGCGGACGACTGCGGGAAAAGTTTCTGGCCGGGGGCTTGCAGGGATTTCACGATTACGAGGTGATTGAGCTGCTGCTTACCCTGGCAACGCCCAGAAAAGATTGCAAAGACAGCGCCAAGGCGGCCCTGGCCCAATTCGGATCCCTTCCGGCTGTGATGGAGGCCTCTGCGGAAAATCTGACCCGGGTGCCGGGCATCGGACCCAAAAATCTTTTCGGCATCAAACTTGTCAAAGCGGTTGCTGATCGCTATCTTAATAAAAAAGTGGTCGGTAAAACGGTCATTAATAATTCACAGGAATTGTCCGATTTTCTCACCCACAGCATGCGCGGCAAATCCCAGGAATGTTTCAAGGCCGTGTTCCTGGATGCTAAAAACAGGGTCATTGCCGTTGACACCCTTTTCCGGGGAACCTTGACAGCCAGTGCAGTCTATCCGCGTGAGGTGGTTAAAGCAGCCCTTGAAAAGAATGCGGCCGCCCTGATTTTTGCTCACAATCACCCGTCCGGTGATCCCCAGCCATCTCCTGAGGATATGGCCGTTACCCGGCAGCTGGTTTTTGCCTGCCGGGTGGTGGGCGCAACGGTGCACGAGCACATCATCATTGGTGACAACCGATACTTCAGTTTTGCCGACCAGGGGCACATTGCGAGCATGAACCGGGAGTACGAAAAACAGATCCAAACACAAACGACATGATAGAAACTGAAGAGAAATATCCCTACTGTTTTGGTAAACTGGAAGAGGTGTTCCCCAAAGGCGCAGACGACCTGCGGCATACACCCGAATCATGCCAGGTATGCATCTATAAAACCAGGTGCCTGCGCAGTGCTCTGGCGGGCCGCGAAGGCCTGGCTGTACGCGAAGAGAAGGTGGATCGGGCATATGAAGCAGGGATGATAGGCTTTTTTGACCGTTGGTCCCGAAAGAAAACACTCTCTAAAAAATGGAAAAAGTGACCCAGATGAACACTATTAAAGATGTCAAGCTTGAAGGCCAGAGGGTTTTCATCCGGGTGGATTTCAACGTCCCCCTGGATGAACATCAAAATATAATGGACGATACCCGCATCCGCGCCGTGCTGCCCACCATTCAATATGCCCTGGACCATCGTGCCCGGGTGCTGCTGGCCTCCCACCTGGGGCGGCCCGAGGGCCGGATCGTTCCCGAGATGAGCCTGGCCCCGGTGGCCAAAAGACTCGGGCGCCTGATTGAAAAAGAGGTCCAGATGGCTACGGACTGTGTTGGGCCGGCAGTGCAGGACCAGGTGGCCAGGCTGGGTAAAGGCGAAATCCTGCTGCTTGAAAACCTTCGGTTTCACCCGGAGGAACAGGTCAACGAAGACGGTTTCGGGAATGAACTTTCCGATCTGTGTGATGTCTATGTGAACGATGCGTTTGCAGTGTCCCACCGGGAAAATGCATCTGTGCATGCCATTACCAGGCACGCCCCCGTGTGTGCCGCCGGGTTTTTACTGCAGACCGAGCTTCAATATTTCCAAAAGGCAATGGCGGCCCCTCAGCGGCCCCTGGTGGCAATTGTGGGTGGGGCCAAAGTGTCCAGCAAACTCGGCGCATTGGAAAACATGCTCAACATCGTCGACAAAATAATTGTCGGCGGGGCCATGGCCAACACCTTCCTTAAAAGCAGCGGCGTTGCCATGGGGGCTTCGCGGGTCGAAGATGATCTGGTGAACAGCGCAACCGAGATTATGGCCCAGGCCGCCGTCAAGGGTATCAAGTTCTATCTGCCCGTTGACTTTGTGGTGGCCCGGGAACTGGACGCCCGGGCGGAAACAAAGATTGTACCGGCAAAAGAAATTTCGAAGGACTGGATGGCGCTTGATATCGGCCCGGCCACATCATTGCTGTATGCGGAAGCCCTTTATGATGCTAAAACGATTGTGTGGAACGGGCCCATGGGCGTCTTCGAGGTGGACGCATTCAGTCGGGGGACGACTGCCATGGTGCACAACGTCGCCAATTCGTATGCAATGACAATTGTGGGCGGCGGTGATACGGATGTGGCTGTCCACAAATCCGGCGAGACTGAGCGCATCACCTACATTTCCACAGGCGGGGGCGCATTCCTCAGGCTGATGGAGGGCAAACCCCTGCCGGCGGTTGTCGCCCTGATGGAGGCTCAGAAATATCAGAAAGGGTGAGGGTGGCAATCATTCGAGCCTGAATACACAATTCCCAAAGGAACTGCTACGGCAACGCGATTTGCAGCGGATGGTTGACGGTACCCTGAAAAGGTGTTATATTCCTTGAAAAACAGCATATTAGGGTCCATATCAGTTAAAATCACTTACAGGAGAGCAACGTGGCATTCTGGAGTGTCAGGGAAGAACTCAGCCAGGTAAACCGGGTACGGCGATCCTACTATGAACTTCTCAGGGACGAGTTGGACCAGGACATGATCAAGTATGCCCTGATAGAATCCTACCATAATTTCATCCGGCGTAAGATCAAGTATCCTTTTGTAGAAAAGCGTGAATTGAAACCCCGGGCAAGGATTCCCGGCACGGAATATGAGCCCCAGAACGCGTTTCTGGTTCTTTTTGTTGAAGACAGCATTCCGGCTGCGCACAAGAAATACATCCGTTTTTTCGATGTGAACAAGACGACCAAAAAGAACCTGCTGCAAACCGGGGCACTCCCCTTGAAGGAAAAATTCGACAGAAATCAAAAGTGCCTGGAATCAGTCCATTTCAACGCCTTTCTGCAAAAACTGCTACCCATTGATTATGCCCTGCTGATTCAGCGCAACCCGGCCAGCCAGATGAGAAGTGTCTACACGCTGAGTCATTTTCATGTCCGGATCGATTGGCCCATTGCAGATGCGGCTGAGAGCCTGGCCCGAAACCTCCGGTATATTTCAAAAGACCTGTATGAACGTGGGGACAAATACGCAGAAGATATTCAAAAGAAGTTTTTCGAATATTTCGGGGTGCCGGTGATGGTCGGGGGGAGAAGAACGGCCGCAATTGTCGCCGCCCAGTATTTAAAAAGCATCCCCTGCATTTCTACCGTGTACGTAGGCTCAAGTGAGTCCCGGGCCCTGATAAGAATATCGGAAAGAGGCGTGTCGAAAATGATTCTCATGGAGTTTTCGGCCAAAGAAATCGACCAGATCGCCCATGAGCACCATATTCAGCCGCGGACTTTCAGGAAGAATTACGTGGCCATTAAAAAACGCACCAAAGGATTGTGTGTTTTCCAGGCGACCTATGCCTATACAGACCATTCCCGCCCGCCCGAAGATGGTAAACTCAGGGATTTAAAACCAGACCTGAACTGGCTTTCAGTGGGCGGACAGCATATCCTGCCCAAGCCCGGGGTCTGGAAATATCCACCCCTTCCTCTGAACCTGATTTATTCATAACACTGTTCTCATTCTGACTGCTGAGAGACTGCACCGGTCTATGCCAACGACCGCATCATGGCTATTTCGTCACAATTGGGAAATTTTACACAGGTCATACAATCACTCCAGATTTTAAGGGGCAGCTGGGCGCGGTCGATGCGGTGAAATTTAAAGCGTTTGAAAAAATCTGGCTCGTAGGTGAGCGTGAAAAGCTTTTCAATCGCATAGTCAGCTGCTTCCGCTATGGTGGTATCAGCCAGCCGGGAGCCGATGTTTTTTCTCAAATGGTCCGGGTGCACAGCCAGTGAACGGATTTCAGCAAGGTCCTCCCAGCAGAATTGCAGTGCACAGCAGCCGACGACACCGTCTGCAGGTGATGCATAAACATAAAAATCACGGACGTGATCGTACAGTTCGCTGAGCGGTCTTGCCAGCAATTGCCCTGTCTCTCCGTAAATCTGGAGCAGGCTGTGAATGGATTTGATGTCGCTTATGGCAGCTTTGCGTATCATGTCGCCTCAATTAAGAAAGGCCTGCGGTGCAGGCCTTTTCTTTTGAATCGAGCTTCTCGATTGAATCAGCTCTTAATGAAAAACTGCATCTTGACCGAACCGATCTCAATATTGTCGAATTCCTTGAGCATCACGGAATCTTTCACGGTTTCGCCGTTTACCTTGGGTTTGGTCATGCCTTCCACATAGGCCAGTGAATAGCCATTCGGGCGCTTGCTGATCGTGGCGGCCGTTTTTCCCACCATGAGACCGCCGATGACAATATCACTTGATGAGGCTTTGCCTAACTTGGTCAGCTTCTTAGACAACTCGATTTCGCCTTCGCCGCCTGACAGGTAAGAAAGCACACCGGTGGCCACTTGCTGTTTTTTAGCGGAAGGAGCGGCCTTGGAAAGCATATCCTTGTACTTGTCAGTGTCCATGACCATGGTCTGATCCATGTTGCCGCCAGCGGCTGCAGGTGGCTTCTTTTCACCTTCGCCATACTCGAAGACCAGGCAGTGCTTGCCGATGATAATCTTGTCGCCATGCTGCAGCCAGTGGGTTGTCACCAGTTCCTTGTTCACAAAACTGCCGTTTTTACTTTTCAGGTCAGTGAGCAGGTAGTCGTCCCCCACTGCGTCAACCTTTGCGTGGTGCCCGGAGACGGCCAGGTTTTCAATGGAGATGTCGTTGCTCTCCTTACGGCCGATTGTCAGGGATTTTCCAGATTCAATTTGGAATTCACCGAGTTTGTTGTCTTTGAATTTTAACGTCAGCGTCGGCATCTTAGGACCTCTTCTTAATTAAGTAACTTTTTTAAGGGTGACATCAGCCATGAAATCACGCCCATGATTCCACCACTTTGATGTTTGATTTTCTTCACATCCAGCGTAATAACCGTAATGTTATCATGTCCTCCGCGTTCATTCGCCAGATCTACCAGTGTTTTACAGGCTTTTTCAGTTGTTTCGTTGAGAATGACGTCGAGGATTTCATCAGGTTCAACCAGATCAGTCAGCCCGTCTGAACTTATGAGCACTTTGTCGCCCTGGAAATAGGGTATTTCACTGATATCTGGAAACACTGTTTCGTCGATCCCCATGGCCCGGGTGAGCAGGTTCCGGTATTGCGGCCCGATTTTTTGGGCCGCCACAGGGTCGATGGCCATCTGCTCGCTGATAACATTGTGGGTAACCGATACCAGTTCGATGTCCTCGTTATGAACGAGGTAAATCGGGCTGTCACCCACATTGGCCAGAATAAGGGCATCATCGGTGAAATAGGCCGCCGAGAGGGTTGAGCCCATACCTTTGTATTTCTCTTTGCTTGAGGCCACGTGGTAGACACCCCGATTCGCCAGCTGGATGCTGGAAAGCAGGCGGTTGGCATCTTTCGAGAGGGATTCATCGGTATCTTCAAGTGCTTCTGCTTTGTCGTCCTCGTGAAGCCGGCTCATATAGTCACGGATGGTGTCCACGACAAGCTTGCTGGCCACCTCGCCGGCCTGGTGCCCGCCCATCCCGTCCGCGACCACATAGAGGTTCTGATCTTCATCAATGAAGAGGGAATCTTCATTGAGGGGTCTTTTTTGGCCAACATCAGTGATGCCCGCAGACTCTATGACAATCATTTCATCTGGACTCCGTTAAGAATTCTCAGAACACGCAGGAATAGATGGTACTGCATCGATGGCTGATTCGGTGTAAGATGCGTCCGCATCACAACCTTTTGTAACCTGTCCTTTATATATAATAAACGGTAAAAGGTCAAGCTTTTCAATAAGGTCCGGTGAGTTGCGACTGATAATCCCAGCCAGAGAACGTGTCCGTCGTGGTGGTGGTTTCCCTGCCGGTGGGGATCTTTAACCGGATTCCGTGGTTTTGCGATGGGCAATAGCGGCATCGACTTTTTTACCCAGGGTCCTCAAGTGTTTGGCCATCAGGATAGCCCGCTGATACCGCTTGTCACGTTCTTTTTCCAGGGCTTTATCAATAATGGAAACCAAGGGCTTGAAGATTCTGGGATTATGGGTCCTGGGATTCTTATGTTTAATGTTCATGATCTGGTGCATGAGTGCCGGTGGGCTGTCACCCTGGAAAGGCAAGGTCCCCGTCAGCATCTGGTAGAGCATGGTGCCCAGCGAGAAGATATCTGAACGGCCATCCACTTTTTCACCGGAAAATTGTTCCGGGGACATGTAAAAGGGGGTGCCTTTGACCACGCCTGTCTGGGTTTGCGAAGTGGCTGTAATCCTGGCAATGCCGAAGTCGGTAATTTTAATGATATCATTTTTGATGAGCATGATGTTGGCCGGCTTAATGTCACGATGAACGATGCCCTTGTCGTGGGCGTAGTCAAGCCCATCAGCAACATCGGCCACAAGATCTATGACTTGGCGCATGGGCAGGAGGTTGTCCTTTTTGGTGTACTGCTCCAGGTCACTGCCTTCCAGGAACTCCATGGCGATGTAGGCCAAATCCTGTTCGTCGCCGGCGTCATAGATGGTTACGATGTTAGGATGGGACAGGGTGCCTGCACTTTCAGCTTCCCGGAAGAATTTTTCTTTCAGTTTTTCGGCTTCTTCAGCTTCAAGGTCGTCTCCAAACCGAAAAGTTTTGATGGCGGTTGTCCGGTTGATGCGTGGATCCTGCCCGAGGTAGACAATACCCATGGCGCCCTTGCCGAGCTGCTTTAAGATTTCATAGCGGCCCAGGGTTGGTTTGGTGCCCGTACCGGTGGCCAGCAGGCCGTCTCCGCCGCCGCCGCCGCCGAGTATGCCTTCACCGAACACCATGGTTTCACTGGCCTGCATCAGTTTGGCTTTGCGGTCCTTAACGTCTTTGAACTTGGCATCATGTTCTTCGATGTACTCGAAAACGGAAGCGGCTTTGTTGAACTGGCGTTTCCTTTCGAAATCCAGGGCCAGGTTATACAGGATGTCTTTTACCTCGTCGTCCACAGGGACCCGTCTGAGTTTGTCGAACGCCATGTCGAGCATACCCTGATTCTGAAAACTCAGTCCCAGCATGCGATTGGTTTCGGCGGATTCACCTTCGACTTTTTCTTTACCGGTTTCAGTGACGAAATATTTGATCGTGACCACGCCGATGTAGCCCAGGATCAGCTGCAGGAGGGGACTGGTGATGCCGATCCACAAGCCTTCGGCTGCAAACAGGTAAGTCGATCCACCCACCAGCAAAAATACCACCAGCCAGAATACCAGGCCGGCAATCATCGCTTTTAGCCTGGGCAGCAAAAAAGTGATGATCAGGCCCACGCCTAGTATCATCAGCAGGCTGGCCAACCCGGTCCAGGCGGGTTTTGCTATAAACTGATCGTTGAGCAGGGACCAGATGGTGTTTGCCGAGAATTCTCCCAGGGGCATGGTGGAATCCACCGGGGTGCTCAAAGGATTCATGATCCCGGACGCAGAGGCGCTTACAATGACAAGTTTATTCCTGAAAACCTGCAACGGGATTTTGTCATTGAGAACATCGAAATAGGAATAGCGGCTGAATGATCCGGTGGGCCCCTTGAAGCTTACCAGAAGTTCGGAAAAGGGGGTCAGCGGTACCCGGGTACTGCCCAGCTGCAGGGCGCTGCCCAGCTCCACCCTGATTTTATTGAGCGGTATGTTTAAAAAAGCACTGGCCAGCCTGAGTGTATACGCGGGGATATACCGGCCGTTGTAGTCGTAGAGAAGCCTTTCACGGCGGGCGGTGCCATCGGCATCGTAGGCGAGGTTGATGTGCCCGATGCCTTTGGCGCCGTCAAAAAAAGCCTTCACAGGCAAGATAATATCGCCGGCCAGGGGCGCCGAAAAGCCTTCGGGGTTGCTGACATTGGGGATAATGCTGCCGGCTAGGATCTCAGAGAGGCCCTGGTTCGGGGCGACCCCCTGGACAGGGGGTTTGAAAAAAACCGGCAGGATAACTTTTCCGGAAAAAGCCATGGCGTCGGCCAGCGCCCCATCGTTGTCCAGAAAGCTCTGTACTTCCTGCATGGCTTCCATGTACATCCGGCCCTTTTCGCCGGTGCTGTCCAGGAGCTCTTGGGCGAACAGGATTTCAAGATCCTTGATGGCCATGATGCCGGGGTTGCTTTCAGGTTCGCTGAGGATAAAGTTGAGACCGATAACCCGGGGATTTCCAGCATCAATTTTTTCCAGGCCGGCGGCGACCAGAGCCCGGGGCCACGGCCAGCGACCGAGCTTCTCGATGGTGTCATCGTCTATATCCACCATCACGATGTGGCTCAGACTGTCAGGGGTGGTACGCAGGTCCATGCACACATCGTAGAATTTAAAGTCCAGAGCATCCAGAAAGCCGGTCCGGGTCACGCCCATTGCCAAGAAAAGAATGGTAATGGTAACTCCAAGAACCAGTGTTGGATACTTCTTAAGCATGCCCATTTTCGACTTCCTTCTATTTTGAGGTCATGGTGTAGGCGCCGTTCCAGTCTTTAGGTGGCGGTGTTTTCTTGAAATTGTTGCAACGCTTCAGCATGGTCTGGCTGGGACCGTCATCCGGCAGGAGACTCAAAGCTGTATTGAATTGAATGATGGCCCGGTTCCACTCCTGGTTACGGTAGGCATAAAGTCCTTTGGTATAAAGGTCTGCGGCCTCCAGAAGATTGGGGTCGGTACTGCCCTGGTACCCGAGGATCTGGTAGACAGTAATAGGGATGGCCTTTCCCACGACGTTGATAGAATCGATCTCGCGTGTCACGATGCTGTCGCCGGCGGCCTGCCGGGTGGTATCACTGATCAGCGTGAAGATGCTGTATACCTTGTTGACCCCTTCCAGGCGTGCGGCGGTATTCACTGTATCTCCCATCATCGTATAATCCATACGGCTTTTTGATCCCATATTGCCGACAACCGCCGGGCCTGTGCACAGGCCAATGCGCATATGCAGTTCCGGGCGATTCTCGGCACGCCAGCGGGCCCGCATTTTTTCCAGGCGCGCCTGCATATCAATACAGGCCATGCAGGCAACCTCGGCCTGGTTTTCCAGGCGGTTGGGTGCGCCAAAAAAGGCAATAATGGCATCACCTTCAAATTTATCAACGGTGCCTTCGTGGGTGAGAATGACGTCTGTCATCTCCGTGAGGAACTCATTGAGAAGTTCAACCAGTTCATGCGGGGTAAGATTCTCGGAAATGCTGGTGAAACCCTGAACATCGGAGAAAAATGCAGTGATCGTACGCTCTTCACCACCCAGACTGAGGGTCTCGGGCGAATCAATGAGTTGTTTGACCACGGTGGGGGCCAGGTAGGAGGCGAAAGCCTCTTTGATAAATTTTTTCTGATGACTTTCCGACAGATACTTGTACCCGGTGATGGCGGTGTAGGTGACGATCAAAACCGAGACGGGATAGACCAGGTTCAGCACCAGGCCCTGGGCTGAAAAAATGTACTGGCAGAAAATGATAAAGGCGGTGCCCAGGGACAAAGCAGTGATGCCGCCCGCGATTACGCCGGTTTTGGCCAGGACAAGCCCCAGCAGAAAGCCGAAGGTGATGATGGCAATGATATCAAAAATGGCTCCCCAGGCGGGGTGGATAATAAAGCGGTTATGCAGCACGCTGCTGACAACATTCGCGTGCACTTCAAGCCCGGGGAAGACCGACCCGAAAGGCGTGACCCGCAGGTCGTAGATACCCACGGCCGTGGCACCGATCATCACGATTTTATCGGCCAGCATTTCGGGGGCAACCGCGTCATTCAGGATGTCGGTAATAGAGATGTGCGGGAACGTCTGTTCCGGTCCATGATAATTGATCAGTACCCGGCCGAATTCGTCCGTGGGTATGGACTGGGTGCCGATATCAATTGATTTGACTCCGAAATTCGCAATCTTCACCGAAAGCGGTTCATTGTGATAGGCGCTGACGGTCATCAGGGAAAGCGGCACATAGAGGTTGTCCCTGAATTTGAGTACGGCCGGGATCCACCGTACCACCCCGTCGGGATCCGGGAACATGTTGAAATAGCCGGCATACGGTGAGGCATTGGCGATTTGGGCGATGTTTGATTGGGGAAAAGTGGCCGAGATCAACGGTGCCTGCTGGGCATCCGCAGAGGCATAATGCGCGAACTTGTAGGTTCCCGTCTTGGCATTGTCCTGGTGGGCCAGGATTGTATTTTCATCCACGTGCTCAAGGTTCGCCTGACTCATATGAAAGAAATAGCCCAGGACGATATTTGCCTGGGAATTTTTAATGGTGCTGGCCAGCATCTGGTCTTCATCCGAACTGATTTTGAGCTTTTCAAGGTAGGCCTGGACGTTATCAGTCTTGAGTCCAAACTGACCAAGGTCATTTTGTATCTGGCTTATGGCGCTTACGACCCGCTGGTCATCAGGGTCCAGAAACCCGATATCAAACGCCACAACCCGGGCGCCGGCCTGGGAAAGTTTTGAAATCAGCTTCGCCAGTTTTGAACGCGGCCAGACCCACTTGCCCTCTTTGTTGATGCTCTTTTCATCGATGACGGCCAGCACAACCGGTGCTGCCGGAGCAGCTCTGCCCCGGGTTTTAAATCTCAGGTCCAGAGTTTTGAGCTCCATGAGATCCAGAAAGGGGATGCCGGCCATGTAGGTGATAATTCCCGCCACGGTGATGACAATTGACAATTTGAACGGTGAGAGCTTCAACAGTTTTTTCATAAAGGCACCATGTGGGTGAACGCCCGTGTCGATTGGCTGGCTTGTGATTAGAAGATGGATACCTGAAATCTATTGCTGGAAATGTTAACCACCCGAAGGTGTTATACTTTTATATTTCAAGATGGGCGATAAGTCAACATCCGATGGGCAATAGCGGGCACGCCGGCCGGTTGATTTCCTAATTCTTTCGAAAGAGGGCGGAAACCGCCCCGGGGAAAACATTCTGGGACGTTTGGCCAGTGGTTGGGTGCAGGTACAGGTGGCGGGTATTGTCCGGGATATCAAAGTATTCCAGTGCTTCATTTTGCAAGGCCACCTGGAAAAAATCGATCCAGATGGGCAGTGCGGCCCGGGCACCGGTTTCGCCCGGGCCCAGGGTGCCGGCCGTATCGATTCCCACCCAGACCCCGGCAGCCAGGGCAGGTGAAAAGCCCACGAAAAGTGCATCCCGGTAGTCGTTGGTGGTGCCTGTTTTGCCGGCGACCCGGGGGCCAAGTACCCGCGCTTTGCGGCCGGTACCTTCGAGGACAACCCCCGCGAGCATGTCCGTTATAACGGCGGCATCCGCTCTGCGCATTGCCACGGTTTGGCGGCGTGTCACATTCCAGAGTATCTTGCCGGTTGAATCTGTGATCTGGGTGACGCCATAGGGGCGAATATGGCTGCCTCCTCTAGGGAAGACCGCGTAAGCAGCTGTCAATTCCAGCAGTGTCATTTCCGATGTTCCCAACGCCAGGGAAAGGTTGGGCCG
Source organism: uncultured Desulfobacterales bacterium (assembly GCA_964636125.1). GTDB lineage: Bacteria > Desulfobacterota > Desulfobacteria > Desulfobacterales > CAJINA01 > CAJINA01. Next base: position 41,278 of record CAZWPX010000039.1, read on the forward strand.
CAGGTGGGCCTGGATTCCCAATCGCCGAGCCAACTCCACCACAGTCAGTGGGCCCAGGGTTTCTATCAAACGCACAGCCGGTATGTTTTTTGAGAGCGCCAGGGCTTTGCGCAGGGTTATCTCTCCCGCGTAGCCTTTTGAATAGTTTTGCGGCCGCCACGGTTTCAGCGAATCGCCACGGGGGTAGACAACCGGAGCATCAAGAATCAGCCGGGCCTGTGAATTGCCCTTTTCAACTGCCCGCGCGTAAACGATGGGTTTGAAGGCTGAACCCGGCTGCCGGTAAGCAGCGGTGGCTCGGTTGAAAGGGCTCTGGGTGAAATCAGTCCCTCCGACCATAGCCCGGATTCCGCCGGTTTTTACATCAAGCGCTACCAGGGCAAACTGGGGGGGCGGGGTTTGGATTTGGTGGCGCTGCATGCGGCCCGCCAGTTGATCAATGCCATTGCGGCCGGCCTGCCGGGCGCTTTTTTGCCAATCTGTTTCCAGGGTAGTAAACACCGTCAGTCCCCCTCTGTAGAGCAGGGATTCACCCACGGCATCTGTGAGGACGGGCTTGATATAATCGACAAAATAGGGCGCCGTCAGGTTGGCCGGCGCCCGTTCCGGAGGACGTACCGGGGTGCTGATGGCCGCCTGGTACTGAACCCGTGTGAGAATACCGGTTTGCAGCATTTGTTTGAGGACGATATTTCGGCGTCGGGCGGCCAGTTTCGGATCCACCAGGGGGGAATAGCGCGAGGGCGCCTTGGGCATGCCTGCCAGCAGGGCGCATTCGGGCAGGTCCAGGTCCCGGACCGCTTTACCGAAGAAGAGCCGGGCCGCAGATTCTACGCCGTAGGCGCCGCTGCCAAAATAGACCTGGTTAAGGTACAGCGTCAGGATTTCATCCTTGGTATATCGCCGTTCAAGCTGAAAGGCCAAAATGGCTTCTTTGATTTTGCGGCTGATGGTTTTTTTAGGGGTGAGGAAAAGCGTTTTGGTCAACTGCTGGGTCAGGGTGCTGGCCCCTTCGACAAATTCACCGGCGCGAACGTCGCGCACGATGGCCCGTGCAATGCCCCTGATATCCACGCCGCCATGATGGTAGAACTGCCTGTCTTCGGTGGTGATCAGGGCTTGCTTCAAGTGGCCCGGGATATCCTGAAATCCTACCGGGTCGCGTTTTTCCACATACAGTTCAGCGAGGATTTTATTGTCTGCTGAATAGATTCGGGTAACTGCGGACGGCGTGTAAACTTCCAGAGACCGGATCTGGGGCAGGTCCCGGGTGAAGGCCAGGAAGCCCCCAACCAGGACACCGAAAACGATGCCGCCGCCGACTGTCGCAGCAATGGTTGCTATTTTTTTATCCAGTCTTATTTTTAGTTGCATTCTCATCCAGTCTGTATAATGAATCCAGAAGAGACGATATTCCGCCCCGGGCAGGCGAGTCCATCCCGGGATGACACTTTCAACTACAGGAGATTAAAATGAGCCACCATCACGATCATTCCCATGACCACGCCCACGGGCACCCCCACGACCATCATCACGATCACACCCATGACGATCATCAGGACCATACCCATGGTGCCAGCGGTACGTTATCATTTGAAGAGAAAATGAGCAAATTACTCGAACACTGGATCAAACATAATGATGATCATGCGGATTCATATCGGGACTGGGCGCAAAAGGCCAGTGCCGAGGATATGAAAACCGCGGCCCACTTGCTTGTTGAGGTTGCGGAATTGACCGGACAGATTACCGGTAAATTCCAGCAGGCCCTGGCGACTATCAAAAAATAGAAGAGGCGGGTTATGAAAACTCTGCGGGGAGTGATCCTTTTGGCTGCTCTGGTGATGCCCTGGACTGGATTCGCCCAGACGACGACCCAAAGTCACATAGCGGATCAAGACAGTGTGACGGTTACGGTTTATAACAACAATCGAGGGCTTGTCCGGGACGTACGCTCCATACAATTGCCGGCGGGTTCCGGTGAGTTGCGGTTTATGGATGTGGCCGCCCACATTCTCCCGGTTACCGTCCGGGCCAGGTCCCTGGCGCGCAATGGCGGTTTTACCATTGTGGAACAGAATTACGAATATGACCTGATGGATGCCAACCGGCTGCTGGATAAATATGTGGGCAAGGAGATCCGGATTATCGATCCTGAGTGCAATGACCGGGAAAGAACGTGCGGGGCGGTCAACGCACTGCTGCTGAGTAATAACCGCGGGCAGGTCTTCCGGATCGACGGGAAGGTTTACCTGGGCTATCCGGGTATCCGGGTTTTACCAAAGCTGCCGGAAGAACTCATTGCCACACCAACCCTTACCTGGAAATACCGCAATCGGCAGACAAAGCCCCAGTTGATTGAAGTGACGTATTTAACCGGTGAAATGAATTGGAAAGCGGACTATGTGCTGGCTCTGAATAAAACCGATACCCTGGCGGACCTGTCGGGGTGGGTGACCATTGAAAACAGGAGCGGCAGCACATACATCCAGGCGGCGTTAAAACTTGTAGCCGGGAACCCGAACAGGGTCACCCCCCGCAAGAGGGCTGTTGCCTATGGCCTGGAAGAGACGGCGGTGGCAGCTGCACCACCCGCTTTCAGCGAAAGCGCGTTGTTTGAATATCATGTCTACAATCTGCAGGGCCAAACCGACCTGAAAAACAAGCAGACCAAGCAGATCAAGCTGCTGGATGCGTCCCCGGTAAAAATTGAAAAGAAGCTGCAGGTGCACGGTGGGGCGCATTTTGCCAGGCGTTCGCACGGACGGACGCCCAATCGGATCCCGGTGGCAGTTTATATTCGTTTCAGCAATACCGCAGGGAACAAGCTGGGGCGGCCGCTGCCGGCCGGGATCGTCCGGTTATACAAAGCGGATACTGATGGGAGCGTCCAGTTTATCGGTGAGGACCGGGTTGCGCATACCCCCAAAAAAGAGACGCTCAACCTGCGCGCTGGGGAAGCCTTTGACGTGGTGGCTGAAAGGGTCCAAACTGATTATAGAAAACTAAGCCCCCAGCAGCATGAGTCAGCCTGGAAAATTAGCTTCAAGAACCACAAACCTGAGGATATTGTTGTCGAGGTGGTCGAGACGCTGCCGGCCAACGGGCGCATTGTGAAGAGCAGTCACCCCTATGAAAAAAAAGATGCTTTCACCGTCCAGTTCAGTATACCCGTCGCCAGGGATGGGGAAGCGGTCTGTACGTATCGGGTAAGGACCGGGGGATGAAATCGCGGAGTGAAACAGGAAAGGAGCGTCATGGAAAGCAAACCCTTTCTGCAAGGGGCTTGAGAAGTTAATTATATATAATTAATGACAATAAAACACACTATAGTGTGCTGTGAGATAAAATTTAGCATATATTATTATTAAATTAGGTTTAATTGAACTTTCTTATGAGGTCCCTCTCGGCACAGCTTGCGGCAATGACCAGGGTGACAACGCTTCCCGGTTGGGCAACGGGGACGACCTGCCCGTCGGCATCGATGATCTTGTCTACGATGCAAGCTTGGGCGGGCCCTCTTTTGGGAAGAATCTCAACCTGATCTCCGGTTTGGATCTTATTCCGGACCTCAACCAGGGGGGCTGCCCCGGAGGTCGGCAATACTTTACCCACAAACCTGGCGCCCGGATCGGGTTTACGGTTTTCCAGATTGGGCGCCACCTGGGCCGGATCGCCGAAATAAAAGCCCGTACAATAGCCCCGGTTATTCAGGCGCACCATTTCGGCCGACCAGCGGGGATCTGTCCGAAATCCTTCGGGATTGGCATACCAGGCATCAATTGCCTCCCGGTACACTTTGACCGTTGCCGCCAGGTAGTGGATGCCCTTCATGCGGCCTTCTATTTTCAACGAGGCGATGCCCGCTCGAATCAGATCCGGGATATGCTCTATCATGCACAGGTCATTGGAATTGAAAATATAGGTGCCACGCTCATCTTCAGCGACCGGCATGTACAGGCCCGGTCGCTGGGCCTCGACCACAGAATACTGCCAGCGGCAGGGGTGGGCGCACATCCCACGATTGGCGTCTCGCTGAGCCATAAAACTGCTTAAAAGGCACCTTCCGGAATAGGAAATACACATGGAGCCGTGTACGAAGGCCTCGATTCCGAGGTCGGCGGTATCCGTTATCCGTTTGATTCCTGCCAGGGACAGTTCCCGGGCGACATTCACCCGGGCGGCTCCCATTTTTTGCCAGAAACGGGCAGTTTCGGAGTTGGTCGTGTTGGCCTGGGTGCTTACGTGCACCGGAATTCTCGGGATGATATCCCGGGCCAGCTGGAATACACCAGGGTCGGCCACAATGATGGCATCCGGTTTGAGGGCGCCCAGGTCGGCCAGGTATGCGCGGATACGCTGCAGTTCAGCATCGCGGGGATAGATGTTGCAGGCGATATAAAGCTTAATGCCGCGTGCGTGCCCATAGGTGATGGCCTGCTGGATCTCTTCCAGGCTGAAATTCCCTGAAAAATTCCGCAGACTGAACTCCTTGCCCCCCAGATAAACCGCGTCCGCCCCGTAGTGGATGGCAATCTCAAGTTTCTCAAAGTTACCGGCCGGGGCCAGCAGTTCGATTTTTCCAGTGGGTGCGGGTGCCATCAGACCTGCCTGTTTTCTGTCTGGTAAAGGTGACGTATCATTTTTTCAAGGCTTGCCTGCCAGGGTGGGGCGACAATGCCGAAGTTGGCCTCAATCTTTTCGCATGCCAGCGCCGAATAGGCCGGGCGGGGTGCGGGTGTCGGGTATTCCGGGGTGGTGACTGGTGTGACTTTAACATCACCGCACATGCCCAGCCGACCAGCGATATGAAAGATGCGCTCCGCGAAACCGTGCCAGGACACCGCCCCGCGGCCGCAGAGGTGATAGGTGCCCCAGGGAATGTCCGGTCGCCGCCCTATATGGCCGCAGAGGGTGAGCAGGGCGCCGGCAAAGTCCGTTGCCCAGGTGGGGCAGCCCACCTGGTCGGCCACCACCCGCAGGCGACTGTTCTGTCGGCCGAGAGTCAGCATGGTTTTGACAAAATTCTGACCATAGGCGCCATACAGCCAGGCCGTCCGGATGATCAGGTGCCGATTTACACTCTGCCTGACCACAGATTCGCCGGCTGCTTTGCTCTGGGCATAGATACCCAGGGGCGCTACCGGATCAGTTTCACCATAGGGCGTGCGCTGTTTACCAGAGAACACAAAATCCGTGGAGATGTGCAGCATGGGAACCCGGGCAGTGGCGCAGGCTTGGGCAAGATACGCAGCCGCATCCCGGTTCACCGCAAAAGCCGCGGCGGGGTTTGTTTCGGCTGCGTCAACCTGGGTGTAGGCGGCTGCGTTGATCAGCAGTTCAGGCCGGGTGTCCGCGAAAATCCGGTGAACCTGATCCGGGTCGGTGATATCCGCGTCATTGATGTCAATGCCAATACAGTCGACCGCGGCGGCGGGTGCCTGCAGCCGAATTTCCCGTCCCAGCTGACCTTTCGAACCGGTTAGAAGAATACGCATGCTAAGTTCTGGTCCTTTATTCTGTTAGCTGGAACTTCGGTGCGGTTGCCCCGGTAGTTCATCCGGGCCCAGTTCGCTCAGGCAGGGCAGATCCTGATCCCGCACGGAGATGATCGGATCACCGGCCGGCCAGACGATACCGACCTTCGGGTCAGACCAGAGAATGCCGCCTTCGTCATCCGCAGCGTAGAAATCTGAGCATTTGTAAGAGAAGTAGGCCGTCGTGCTCAATACGAAAAAACCGTGGGCGAAACCCTCGGGCACGTAGAATTGCCGATGGTTGCTTCCGGATAGTGTGATTCCCTGCCAGTGTCCGAAGGTGGGAGATCCTGACCGGAGGTCCACAGCGACATCGAAGATCTCACCGGAGATGACGTGCACCAGTTTGGCCTGTGGACGCCTGACCTGAAAATGCAGACCCCGCAGGGTTCCCTGGCGGGAATAAGAGAGGTTGTCCTGAACAAACGGGCACTCTATGCCGGTGTCCGCGTAGCGCAGCGCCTGGTAGGTTTCGGTAAAATAGCCGCGTGGGTCCGTATGAATGTCCGGCTCAATAACCAGCAGGCCTTCAATTTCAGTCTCGTGGGTTTTCAAAGGTTATACCTCTCGTACTGCAGCATTTCGAGGAGGTAACGGCCATAATCACTGTGCATCATCGGTGCCGCCAGTTTATGGACCTGTTCGGCATCGATGTAGCCTTTCTGGTAGGCGATCTCTTCGATACAGGCGATTTTCATACCCTGCCTGGCCTGGATGGTTTCAATGAAATTGGACGCCTGCATGAGGCTTTCATGGGTGCCGGTATCCAGCCAGGCGATGCCCCGGCCCAGTTTCTCCACATGCAGCTTCTGGTTGGCCAGATAGGTCGCATTTACATCGGTGATCTCCAGTTCTCCCCGTGGGGAGGGTTTCAGGCTGGCCGCAATATCAAGGACCTGGTTGTCATAAAAGTAGAGTCCCGTGACCGCGTAACTTGATTTGGGTTTGACCGGTTTCTCTTCTATGCTAATGGCCCGGCCGTCCTGGTCGAATGCAACTACCCCATAGCGCTGCGGGTCTTTGACCCAGTAGCCGAAAACGGTGGCGCCGGTTTGTCTGGCGGCGGCCTTTGCCAGGTTTTCAGTCAAGCCACCACCATAAAAGATGTTGTCGCCCAGGACCAGGCACACCGGGCCATCACCGACAAACTCTTTTCCAATGATAAAGGCCTGGGCCAGTCCCTCCGGGCGGGGCTGCTCGGCGTATGAAAACCGGAGACCCCACTGGGAGCCGTCTTTTAAGAGTGACTTGAACAGCGGCAGGTCATGGGGGGTGGAGATGACCAGGATTTCCGTGATGTCGGCCAGCATCAGAACAGCCAGCGGGTGGTAAATCATGGGTTTGTCGTATACGGGCAGCAGTTGTTTGCTGATGACCCGAGTGATGGGATAAAGACGAGTGCCGGAACCTCCCGCGAGTATGATGCCTTTCATGCTGTTTCCCTTCAGATGCCAGGGCCGACTGTTACCGCCCTGGGAGGTGATCAATGTTTGATTTTGCCTTCCCTGATTTTAACTGCACATAGATAACAAAGAATGTCTCTTTGTCAAAGAGATATTCAATTTCAAAACCTGGCTTCCCACCCGAAATTCCTAACGCGTGGAGCTTATGGAGCCAGGGTTGGAACTATCGGCGCCAGGCCGCCATGATCTGACTGTTTTCATCCTTGTCCAGGTCGTCCAGGGCAAAGTTTAAGGCTGCTTCCACCAGTGCGGACTTGTTTTCGATGGGCCGGCCGGCCAGTTTGAGCTCATGAAATTTCATCGTAAAACGCTCCAGCATTTGCACCGACAGGTAAAAGCCGGCCTTTTTTTTGGCAACTGTCGCCGGTTTGCCACCGGAAACTGCCTGGATTGGGTCAATCAGGTTCTCCTCAAAAAAATCGGCCGGATTGCCTTTATCAGTTCCCATCATCCGTAATCCTCCTGATCAGTTTTTTGTAGCCGTTGGCACCAGCTGCGCGCGGGTCAAACTCAAAAATGGTTTTGCCTGCAGCGGGTGCCTCAGAAAGCCTGACGTTATAAGGGATTGGGTCACAGACCTGCTTGCGGAAAAGCTTTAGCAACTGCTTAAGAACCACGAGGCTGTGCCGGGTCCGCTTGTCAAACATGGTGGGCAGAATATATTTCAGCTGCAGTTCACTGTTGAGTTTCTGAGCAGACAGCAGGTACCCGAAAAATGTTTTCAGACCTTCCAGGGACGGGCTCTGCAGGGCCACCGGGCATATAATTTCCGATGCGGCCATGAGGATATTCACGCTGAGGATATCCCAACCGGGGGCGCAGTCGAAGATCAGGTAGTCCAGGGTGCCGTCACGCGGCGCGAAGCGGGTGCTCAACAAGGTCTGGCGCTGCTGCCGGGGCTGCTCCCCAAGCCAGTTTTTCAGTTCTACAAGTTTGAGACCGCCGGCCAGCAGCCAGAGATTCTGCCGCACGGGGGTGATGGCGGCCTGTTTTGAGATCGGCTGGCCTTTTTCGTCCGCAGCGGTAATAAATTCGTACAGGCCATGGTCCGGCTTGACTCCCAGGAACAGTGCGGCCTGGTTCTGGGTATCACAATCCACCAGCAGCACTTTGTGCCCCAGCAGTGCCAGGCCGTGGGCCAGGTTCACGGAAGTCGTGGTTTTTCCCACCCCCCCTTTGGCCATAGCGACAGCAATTTTTCGCAAAACATTCTTCCTTTCTATCTTAGGAGAAGGCAACTGTTCTGTAATTATACTATTCTTCTGTACAAAGCAATGATAATGACTTTTAATTTTACAGCGGTTGGAAATATAGGGAGACCTTGATAGCAGGCTCCGGACGGGGGGCTGTGGCAAAAAAGGGCAAGGACTGAGCAGGGGCTGTTCCGGCCTTTCCGGAAATCATTGAACCTTGGGTTTGGAAGCCGGCCCGGCAGCTTCCCGGGCTTGTTTTTCCGCTTCCGCAGCTTTAGCGATGGCCGCATTGGCCCGGGCCTGGGCTTCCTGGGCTTCTTTTACAATCTGTTCAGCAGCTTTGCGATGACGCCGCCGCTGGCTTCTGCGCTTGTCCTTGTAGCGCTCCAGGTAATCTTCGGCTGCCTGGATTTTTTCACGGGCCTGATCACTTTCTGCGGCTGCCTGGGCTTGTGCTTTGTCTGCCTTTTCCCTTAACTCCCTGGCCCTTTGGGAGTTCCGATCTTGCTGACGTTTTTGCTGGTCGCGTACCTCGAGCTGTTGTTGTTGCTCAACCTCGGCAGCACTGCGCTCCTTAAAACGCAGCACGTCCTTAACCTCGACATCGGCTGGCGCGGGGCGGTCGGTGAGGTTGATGACGCCATTCGTGTCCTTGTAGATGGATATTTCACCGGCATTTACAAAGGTGCCCAGGCAAAAGGCTAAAACAACAGCAATGACAGGTAGCGTGTTTGGCATTGGTCCGGGTTTCCTCTGCTGGCGATAGGGACATATTTACTACAAAAACAGGGATAAAGTCAATTGCTACACATGTTTGAACAATATCGAAGGCTGTTTGAATATCGGTGGGGGAGGGGTGGTGCCCCCGGCAAGAATCGAACTT
>CAZWPX010000040.1:0-50189 GCA_964636125.1 uncultured Desulfobacterales bacterium
ACTTATATCAAGAATGATATCAATCCAGTTGCCGGCACGTTCCAAAGGTGCCCCATGATGCGGCGTGCCGAGAAAAACGACCTTCAAAAGATGCTTTAACCAAGAATGACCTGCTATCTTTCCATAATGGTAGGCGCTCCGGGAAACGAGTCCGCCCATGCTATGAGCAATGATCACAAGTTCTATTGGCTGTGATAATTGCTTAATGAACACTTCAATTAGCTCGGCAAATTCGCGGCCATTTTGGGAAATATGAAGACCCGTATTATAGTGCAGATAAACCGGAAGATATCCCAGATCGCGGGCAAGCGCTTCTCCATGGTCATGCCCTCGCCTGTTCCATAGTAAATCATTCATGCAGGACCCGTGCACCATCAAGGTGATTTTTCCATCAGCCTGCCGAACTGATTGGTTAAAAGCTTGATCGCCCATGGTTAGTGGCACCCCATTCCGGCGAAATTGCATCGGGATGGAAAGTGGGTTGTTCCTCCTTGCAAGGTGATCACCCAAGACTCCATTTAACGCAGCCAGAACCACTTCACGTTCTGGTGATGAACACTTTTCTCCAAGTAGTGATGAGAACTGTTTAAGTAATAAATCAATACCACCCCCTACCAATCCAGATACTGTGCTAATGTTACGGTAAACCATTCTTGTGATGCCTGTTGTTCGATTCTGGTTCGGTTCACCCACCATTCCGCCTAAACTGGCAATTGTATGATGCATTGATTCGACCAGGTTGGTAATGCCGGTAATGGCGTCAATCGTTAAATTTCCTGCGCCACGAATGTCGGACTCGTCTTTAATATTTGACATACTATTTCACATCTTAACCAATAAGGTCATAAAACCACCCCAAAACAACCCGGGCAATTTCGGTCAATGCTAAAAAACATAGGCCTTTAGCGGGTTCCAGGGAATCCCCGAAAGCACTGCCGTCAGCCTTTCATACCGGTGATACGCTGGCAAATTACATAGCAGGGCGGCATGCGCTCTCTTTCGAGGGTGGTTTTTAAATTGGGTAAATTTTGTGCACAAAAAGCCCCATTTTAGCCCTATTGGCCTGGTTAAATTCAGTTCTGGAATAGGGTGGCTAATCTGACGAGCTCTCAAAATGATTGGTCGCAAAAAGTGTCTCATTGGCGAGGTTTGGCGACCTTTTCAAGCGGGAATAAAATCTTCCTCCCGCACAGCCGTAAGACTGATGGCCTCCTCTGGACAGGTGATCTGGCAGAGGCCACATCCCATGCATTTTTCACCGATGACGCTCATGATTTCGCTGCCGCCTTCATCTTCCGTTAATTCTAACGCATTGAAATAACATCGATCCTGGCATGTCTCGCAGGAACTGCACAGGTCGGGATTGATGACTGCCTGGAAACGACTCGGGTCGCAGATCTTTAAGCCTTCCTTGATCACAAGGGGCAGGGCCTGGCAGCAGCAGTCGCAGCAGTTGCAGATAAAGTGTCCCACGTGCATCTTGTTCATGGTTACATGCACAAGCCCATCCTCTTCGCTTTGACGCAGTATCTCCAAAGCTTCTGATTTGGTCACTTCCCGTCCGCTGCCGCGGTCGAGCGTATAGCGGGCCGCATTATTCACCTGCAGGCAGACCTCCAGGGGTTTGGCGCATTTCTTGGCAATTACCCGGCAGGTGCAGCGGGTGACGGCGATCACTTCCGCGGATTCTATGATTTTATCAACGCTGTCGGCATCCAGGATTTTCTGTTTGCCGGCCTCGATGGATTTATTGACGGGGATAACCCGGGTGAAAGGCTTGGGAAAAAACTGTTCCGCCAGGCGCGCGAAACCAGGCCACTCCTCTTCCATAAACGTCTGCCAAAGGTCAAAGTAGGCCCGGGGCGCCTGGTCCCACAAGATGGTGGCATCGTGAAACTGGATCATGTCCCGGCACATTTTGTAGCCGAGCGAACCGCCTTTGAACGACTTGAAACAGAGACCCTTGCGATAAAGTTCGGTACACATGTTCTCTGTTTCATCTGTTGGGCGGCCGACGGCTGCGGCCAGTTGTTCCGGTGTACCGGGCATGACCAGCAGCAGGGCGGCTTCGTCCGGGTCGGCAATCATCGCAAAGAGCTGCGGGATGATTTTAGAGCCGGTAAGCATAATTTTGTCAGTCAGTTTTTCATAAACCGGGTTACCCATACAATCTCCTTGATAGTTCAACGTCCCTCTACGCTGAGGATTGCAAAGAAACGAGAATGCAGCCCTGGCCCAAAAGCTGCCGCTTGTGGATGGACACTAAGGGCCATTCCAGCGCTGCCCCAACCCATGCCCAACCCCCAGATAATCAAAGACCCGGCCGATGGCCTGGTCCACGATGTCCTCAATGGTCTCCGGCCGATGGTAAAACGCCGGGACCGGGGGGCATGATGTGTGCGCCCATATCTGCTGCCTGTGACATCAACCTCAGGTGTCCTTTGTGCAGCGGGGTCTCCCTGACCATCAGGACCAGCTTTCTTTTTTCTTTCAAAGTGACATCCGCGGCTCTGACCAGCAGGTTTTCCGTATAGGCATTGGCGATTCCGGACAGGGTTTTAATGGTGCAGGGGGCCACCACCATGCCGTCTGTGAGAAATGAACCGCTGGCTGGCGCGGCAGATATATTTCTGTAATCATAGGTATAATCTGCCATTTCTTCTACCTGTTGGGGCTGGTAGCGGGTTTCGATCTCTATATTGAGTCGACCCGCTTCTGATATGATCAGGTGGGTTTCACAATCAGTGTCTGCCAGAAACTTCAACATACGGACGCCGTAGATAACCCCGCTGGCCCCGGTGATGCCGATTACAATTTGTCTGGACATGACACACATCTCCTTGGGTGGGGTCGCCAATCACGACCGGTCAATAGTAACGTGGGCTGACGCTGCCTGAGTGGGCAGGCCTCCCGGGTTTTTGCTCTGATACGGTTTGACATTAAATGAGTGTCGTCATAAAAACAAGTCAAATTCAACTGCCAAACCAACACAGGGAGGGGACGTGACTGCAGCCGGGATAAAAGAGGGTGACATCCTCTGGGAACCAGACGAGGCCGTGCTGAAAGCTGCCAATCTCAGCTGTTTTCAGGCGTGGCTCAAGAGTGAATGCAACCTGGTATTTAAGGGGTATCCTGACCTGTGGGCCTGGTCAGCGGACCGGATCGAAGATTTCTGGGCAGCTGTCTGGGATTATTTTGAAATCTCCACCGCCGACCCGGACCGGCAGATCCTCTCCCGACGCGAGATGCCTGGCGGACACTGGTTTGAAGGGGCCCGGCTCAATTATGCCGAATACGTGTTCCGCCAGCAGACCACCCTCCGGCCGGCTCTCAAGTTTTGCTCCGAGGTGCATTCCCTGCATGAGGTTTCCTGGCAGGAACTGTATGACCAGGTGGCCGGAGTGGCTGCATTCCTGCGCCGCAGCGGCATCCGGCCCGGTGACCGGGTGGTGGCTTATATGCCCAATATCCCGGAAACGGTAGTTATTTTTCTGGCCTGTGCCAGTGTCGGGGCGGTCTGGTCCTGTTGTTCCCCTGATTTTGCCGGCCGCAGTGTGCTGGATCGGTTCCGCCAGATAGAACCGAGGATACTCTTTGGTGTGGATGAATATGTTTACGGCGGACAAACATTCAGCTGTGCCGCCGCCCTGGAAGAACTGCACGCAAAGTTGCCCACAGTTGAACAGGTTGTGATCGTGCCGTATCGCGGCCTAAGGGCTGCATCCGCTGGAAAAGAGGAAGCAATGGGCTGGCAGCAGATCATCGCCTTAGAAAATTCGCTGGAATTCACCGCTGTGCCCTTTAACCACCCCCTCTGGGTCGTATACTCTTCAGGGACTACGGGCAAGCCCAAGGGGCTGGTCCACAGCCAGGGTGGCATACTGCTTGAGTTCTTGAAGTTTTTGACTTTTCATTGCAATCTACGAAGCAGTGACACGTTCTTTTGGTACAGTACCACCGGGTGGGTGATGTGGAACATCGTCCAGGGCAGTCTCCTGACCGGGGCCGTGCCGCTGCTTTATGACGGCAATCCGGCTCACCCGGACCTGAACACGCTCTGGGCATTGGCGGCTGAGGCGGGCGTCACATTTTTCGGTACCAGTGCCGCTTTTATAACAGCCTGTATGCAGGCCGGACTGAGGCCGGGAGAACAGTTCGACCTGAAAAGTGTAAAGGCCGTTGGCTCTACCGGATCGCCCCTGTCGCCGGATGGATTCAAATGGATTTACGATCGGGTCCACGCAGATCTGCTGCTGGGTTCCACTGCCGGCGGCACCGATGTGTGTACCGGCTTTATGGGCGCCTGCCCACTGTTGCCGGTCCGCGCCGGGGAACTCCAGTGCCGCTGCCTGGGCGTGAACGCCCAGGCCTGGGATGACAACGGCCTGGCACTGGAAAATCAGGTCGGTGAACTGGTGATCACTCAACCTCTGCCGTCCATGCCCCTCTACCTGTGGGCTGATGTGGACGGGTCGCGCTACCGGGAGAGTTACTTTGAACTCTACCCGGGTAACTGGCGGCATGGTGATTGGGTTAAGTTTACGTCTTCCGGCGGATGCGTCATCCAGGGCCGCAGTGATTCTACCTTGAACCGCCAGGGTGTACGCATGGGCAGCAGTGATTTTTACAACATCCTGGAAGAGATGGACCCGATTGCGGACAGCCTTATCGTGGGAATATCTGACCAACAGGGAGACTACCGCATCATCCTGTTTGTGGTTGTCCGGGAGGGGGCTGTTCTGGATGACGAACTGCGCAGGAGGATTATGACCACCCTGCGCAGCAGTCTGTCCCCGCGCCACGTGCCGGACCGGATCATTGCCGCCCCGCAGATTCCGCGCACCCTCAACGGGAAAAAACTGGAGGTGCCGGTGACCCGGATTCTGGCCGGAGCAGACGTGGATGCCGCTGTCAACCGGGACTCCATGAGCAACCCGGAAGCCATCGATTTCTTTGTGCAATTTATTGGGAAAATTTAATCCGGAGGTGTCAAATGGTTACTGAAATACTGAAAAACCTCTGGCAGGTTGGGGGGCCCGGCCATACAAACGCGGGAGACGCTGCGGCCTACTTGGTGCGTTTTGGCAACCAGGCGGCTTTGATAGATGCCGGGACCGGAAGCCGGCCAGGGAAGCTGGCAGCCAATATAAGAATCTGTCTGCAGGATTCAGCGCCCCTGTCCCATCTGTTTCTAACACATTGCCACTTTGACCACACCGGCGGGGCTGCGGCTGTGCGCGCTGAATTCGGATGCAAAATTGTAGCCCATGCGTTAGATGCGGTTTACTTGGAATCCGGGGACAGTGAGGTGACAGCTGCAGGCTGGTACGGGGCGGTCATGAATCCGCTGCCGGTGGATATTAAGCTGACCGGCGCGGAAAATCAGTGTGCCGTGGGCCGCAGCCAATGCAACGCGCTCCATTGGCCGGGACATTCTCCGGGTTCCATGGTGCTGACCACTGAAATGGATGGCCGGCAAGTGCTGTTCGGGCAGGATGTGCACGGGCCGATTCACCCCGACCTATTGTCGGATATGTCGGCTTACCAGGTATCGCTGCAGAAACTTCTCGATCTGGATGCCGATCTTCTGCTGGAAGGTCATTACGGTGTTTTCAGAGGCCGGGACAAGGTCCGGGAATTTATCCGGTCTTTTATGTTATAAGGGAGAAAATGCCCAAGACAGGCTTGTTTTTTGAAGATTTCCAGGTCGACACGATCTATAAAACTGACCGGCGTACGGTTACCGAGGCTGATCATGTCAATTTCACCACTAAAAGTCCTGAAGGACCTCAACCGTTCCCATCCGATCCCCCTTGCGAATTTTATCGGGGATATCCAGGCCTTTAACCACCTGACCGAAAACTGTGTATTTGTTATCTAACTGGGACAACCGCTTCAGGCAGATATAGAACTGGCTGCCGGCCGAGTCCGGATCACTGGCTCGGGCCATGGAGAGGGTGCCGCGTTTGTGCTGGCGGAAGTTAAATTCGGCGGGAATCGTGTACCCGGGACCACCGGAGCCGTCACCCTGGGGGCAGCCCCCCTGAATGAGCATTCCCCGGACAACCCGGTGAAAGGAAAGATTGTTGTAGAAGCCTTTTTTTATCAAGGTCAGGAAATTGTCCACATGCATCGGCGCAATTTCCGGAAACAGCTCCAGGTAGAGAACCCCTTTGTCCGTGGTCATCTTAACCAGCGGGTGTTCGGCATCTTCCATCTCAATACCCGCCGGAACTTCAGCCCCGGCATGGGCAGTCAAAAGCAGGATTACCATAATGGCTATGACGTAAACGCGTAATTTAGGCAGCATTGTTTTAACTATCTCCATCTTAAATCAATTTCAGGCGGTGACTGTCCCGCAGTCTTTTCCAGACGGTTCGCATGACCCCTTTGCCATCCCGGATGTGGACGCCCTTACCCTCAACATAACGATCCAGGATGGTTTGCAGGGTATCCAGTTCAATGGTGTTCATGTTGGCGATGATACTTTTTTCCCGCAGGGGCAAATCTTCCAGGATCTCATTGGCAATCTCCTCGGTCACCTCGGGGTCCGGCTGTTCATTGAATATCAGCAGGCCGTTGAGTACCAGGCGGGTGGATTCTACTATTTCCGGGGTTTCGGTCCGGTTGGGACCCGTCACATAGAGGGTTTTGATGTCGTTGGCCGCCAACCAGGGGTTGATTTCATAAGGGGCGTGGTGCGCCGGTGTTTTCTTGAGGTTCAGGTGCCGGGCCGGTTTCTTGTGTCGGGCAAAAGTATCGCCGATTTTTTTAAGCTGGAACGTGAATGGACCACTGGTGATAATGAGGATGCCGTCCGCATCGTGGGCTGGGTCGATGCTGACCTCGTACGCGATGCTTGAGTGCCGGGCCACTTTCAGCGCGGTGCGCTCCGTGTCTGTCAGGCCGGCGGATATGATTTTTTCCAAAGTCATGTTGAGCCGCTCAGTTGGGGTTGCTTGCTGAGGCCGACATTAAGTGAAGTGCGGGGCAAACACAAGCCAAATGTCCGTTCCAGGGCTACAGCTCATATTCAAAGCGGATGATTTTCCAGGTTGCCTGTAGCAGGACATCTTGCAGGGTCTGGGTGTAAAATCGATTTTCAAGTCAGGGCAGGCGGGTTGCCTGGTTGTCCAGTCTGTCTCTCCGGAATAAGAAAGGCACCTTCAACCGCATATATCCTTCTGGCGGGTTTCCAATCAGCTCTTGACTTATCCCGGTGCTTAAGGTTAATTCGGCCCTGTCAGGGAAGGCAGCGGGGTACGCAATTCATACAGGGGATGAAGGTGCTTCTACGAAACCGGTATCCAGAATTTCAGGCCACTTTCCGTGCACTGACTGTAGGTTTACAACTGTTCGCCTCCCCACCTCTTTTTTGACCATCCAATGAAAGAATTTCGATTCACAGGCCGGGCATGGGCCAGCCTTGATCCAGATTGACAGGCTTTTGCCAGTGGGAGTGTGGTCCGGCCGCAACGCAGGAGTTGTTGCATGACTGTGAATGATCAGGATGTTGTTGTCTGCCTCACAAAGCATTATCCCGGGCCCGTGGCCACCCGTGCGCTGTGGCTGTGGGCCGGTGGCCGGGAGACCGCCCTGGTCTATGACCCCGATCCACACCTGCTGTGGCAGAACATGTGGTCCCTGGCAAAGGCAGCGGAAGATGGCGATGCCGGCCCGGTTGCTATTTTGCGCCAGGCGTTGTGGGATTATCCCGGCCATCCTACCTACCTGAATTCCCTGGAAGCGTACATCCCCCCAGAACCGAAGTATATCCAGTCGGCTGTACAACTGTTGGCCAGGCGCATCATAGATTTGGCACCCGACTTTGCCCCCGCACAATTGTGGGCGGCCATGACAGCGGTTGGATCCTTGCCGCTTTATGTTGCCTTTGCAGCGGCCACACCGGCCTTTCAGGGGCAATTGGCAGCCCTTGCGGACGGGGGGGCAACCGCTGACACTGATCCGGATCTGGCCGGGGCTCCAGATGCAGCAGCACCATCTTTGTTGGAAAAACAATTGGAACTGCTGGCAGGCCATCAGTTTGAACCGGATGTACAGGTACTTGCAGATGCCATGGGTGCCTTTCACGCTGGCTTGCCAGACGCTGGCAGTCAGCGTCTCAATGACCGGCTGGCGGCGCTGAATGCAGAACTTGTGAATGCGCTCGATCCCCTGCCGGAAAATATAACTGCCCTGGATCAACATGTCCGGCCGGCCATTGCGCGCATCCGCAGTGTTGTATTCGACAGCCAGGCTGCCTGCAGTCGTCAGGCTGTGCGCGGGCTTGAAAACCAGGCCGCGGCCCTGGCCGCCTTGATTGAAAATAACCCTGCTCCAGACGTGGCCGGTATGGCAATAGCTTGCCGGCAGGCTTTGTGGGCCACCACCGCAGAAAGCGAGCGGACCGATGCTGACGATACGTAAAAACCAGATAGACGCCCTGGAGGCACGCTTGAGCGACACCTTTGTTCGGCAGACTCAGAACCTGCTGAACCGGGCCTGCCCGGCGGCCTGTGCCCACCTGGATGATGCCGTTGTACAGGCCCGCATCTTGAAGGGGTTGCAGCAGGCGGCCGAACACGGCATCACCGATGAAGGCCATCAGATTCGTTTTGTGCAGTTGATGGTCATGTTTGACACTGATCGGCTGGGTGCCTCCGCAGAGACGGCCTGGGCTCAAAATATACTCGCCTGGGAAGGAGCTGAGAGCGGTTTGCTGGTGGCCGCCCTGGAAAAACGCGCCCGCCAGGCCCTTGCCGATCTTGACGGCTCCCAACCGTCGTTAGAATGCCTGTATGACTGAGAATCGCAAATACAAACTCACCATTGCCAGGCCGGACCGCGGCCATTATCTCCCCGGCGACTCGGTAGCCCTTTCCATTACGGCTTTTAAACAGGACGGCAATGCCCTCCGTTCCCTGACCACCAATACCAAACACGTGAAAGTTTCGTCCTCATCTTTCAAGGACGGTCCGGTTGAATTCGAATTCAAACGCAACCAGGAAAAAAGAGTTATCCTGACGGCGGTCACTCCGATCAAAGTCAAACTGGAATCTTTTGATGGCAGCACAAACAGCGAAAATTATACCTTCTGGTGGGACGACGGATTTGATCCCAAAGGCCAGGCGCCTGGAATTGGAAATGAATGCCAGGCTGAGAAAACGACCCAGTTGCCCTGGGCTGAACTTTCTCATGAAGCACCCACCGCCCGAAAACCTTTCACAATCAATGGTCAGATAAAGGCCAGTGTTACCATTGAGGACAAACTGGCCGCGCCTGCCCGAATTAAATTCAGCGGCCCGGCACTTAAAGGCACGCCTGAAGTGAGTTTTCCCGGGGGCAGGACCCGGCAGACCTTTGTCCTTGATCTTTCCGACCAGGTCAATATTGCCTCGGATGAAGCCCATGGATTTCTACCGCATTTCAAGATTGAAAGCATGGAAAGGCACAGCCTTGAGCCCGGCACGGGTAAGACCGTCGAACAAACCCTCGATTTCAAGACCTGGAAGCTTGAACTCGACTCGGGTTTTGGTACCGGCGGTATTAAAAACATCACCCAGGAAAACAATGGCGACCGTTTTTTCCGGGGCGACAAAATTCAGGTCAGGGTCAAGATCAGGGGAGACAAGGCGGCGCCTGAAAATTTAAAATTTGAAATTCAGCTCATTCATGCTGATAATCCCCGACAAATTCAGCATACGCCGCCACCCTTTACAATTGGCAAAGGCCAGACGGCTGTTGAGGTGGAATTTGACCTTAAGCTGGACCATGTCCGATTTCCCACCCAGAAGCAGGCTGAAACGGAAACCCTGCTACTCAGGGTGATAACCCCGCGCAGCGGCAACAAACACCTCATCGAGGCCGCCGACGGATCACATCTTACCACCAAAGAAATCCATGCTGAAAAGAACGATATTGAGATAGGACGTTATGAAATTAAACTTGAGGAAAACCCGGTTAACACGAATCAAGACCACGGACGCCTGTTTTTTTTGAATGACAACGCTGAATTTTCCATTACCCTGCCCGCCACCTGCAGCAAGGCCATAAGGGGTCATTTGCAGGTTTACCGCCCCGCGCAGAGACCTGAGGCCCTTTTAAAGCCAACCGCTGAGTTTACCATTCCGGTTGGCCGCAAGGCCTCGGAAACCGTCAAAGTCGAGTACCCCCTGGCGCTGGCCTCCAACAAGACGGCTCCCACCCGCGATGAAACCTTTACGGTTAAAATCGAAGTGGAAAATGAAAATTACGCCTATCTGCAGCAGGCCAAGGAGCGCATCAGCAACTTCCGAATCTCCATGCTGCCGGTGGTCACCTTTGATTCCGAGGAGCCGGTCAAAGGGCGCACCGCGATTACCGAGCAGACCCAATCTCTTTTCAAGCTTGGTACGGGCAGTGACCATACCGTCAAACTTAAACGTAACGCGGTGCTAAAGGATGTTTTTACGCCCCGGGTGAACCTGCAAAGCCCTGCCCTGGCAGGCGGTGATGTGGCCGTCTCGTTCCGGGTCGGTGAACTGACCGCCGAAGCAACAGTTCGCCTGCAAAACGAAGCCGCTGTTACCACGCTGAGTATCAAACCGGTTTCAGACTGTATTGTTCCGGAAATCGGCCGGGCCCTGAATCTCAAGACAGTCCCCCCGCACCTGTACGTGGATGACGACTGGCTGACGCCCAAGGGGCTGCCGGCCGCCCCCGGCGATCAAATTTGGATAAAGCTCAATCGTGATGCACCGCCGCTCGTCGGGGAAGAAGTGACGGCCGCAACCATCGAGTGCGAGGCGTTTGCCGAAAACCCGGCCAACAGCGCCCGCAAATACGATGTGGTTTTCAAACAGCAGGACCCAGCCCGATCGCAATACGTGTCGGTTGAACCGGCAGCCCCGCTCAAGGGTATTCGCATGGACCCGGCCGTAGATTTGACGGGCGGTACCGGCGACACCAAAGAATTTGAACTTACCGTAACGCCTGATCCACTGGCCGGACTGGATTTTCCCGGCATCCACCCGAAGATTGTGGTCAGCCAACGCTGTGTCTGTTTTTCCCGGCGCAACGATGTACAGCGGTTGGAAGAAGATATTGTCAGCGGTATAAAAAAACACCCGGTTCACATCAACTTGACCCACCCGGCGCGGACCCATACCATCGTTGTGGTAAAGAGCAACTACGCCCAAAACGGTTACAAACTCAGCTTTGCACCCGCCCAGGATCACCTCACTTTCGAGATGACATTCGATGTGGACCCCGTGCCTCCCGAGAACCTGGAACTTACGGTTGAGCCGTTTGCCGGCAACCTTACCACGTCCAGTGACACAGACCGCTTCCCTGTAAAAATCCCCAAATTGCCGCCACCGGTGTTTGTGGCTTTTGACCGGCTGGCGCCCATTGTGGAAAACCGCCTGGTCGTCGGCGACAGCCGGGCCAGTGTCAGGCGCACCGGCAGCCAGAACCTGCCGACCTTTTCCATCGGCGATAAGGCCGAGATAAATATCGTTTTAAGCCGGCGCGCCCCGATCGAGACCACCATTGCCCTGGCGTGTGACGCTTTTTACGACATAGACCAAACCGGTTCAATGAAGCGTGATCCGGTCCCTGCCTATGAGGTCACCATCCCGGCGGGAGCCACCACCGTAAAGGCTGTGGTTGAGTTCAAATATCGCTTTCGTGAGTATGAAGAGATCAGGCTGCTCAGCGAGTATGAAAAGACAGGCAGCTCCGGGTCGGTGCGCAGTGCTCTGACACGCAATCCGGACGCTTACCAGCCGATTGCCATTCGACTTAAAACACTGCCGATTCTGCGTTTCGGCAAGGTGGACGAACCCGACGGTACCAAGTGGATCGATCCGCCCGGTATCCCTTTTATGCCCGCTGATACCGCCGAAATATTCATTTCACTCAGCGCTCCCAACAGTGCTCCAGAACCCATAAACGGTACCCTGGACTGCCCGGTGTTGAAGGAAAGCTACCCTTTCAGCATCAACACCGGCGCAAAAACGCCAGCCGGAAAGTACCCCATCAATGTTGTGTTCAAAGAGCGGGGCGCCTGGTTCTCCCAGAACTGGGGCAGCCTGCCGATTTCCATTGAGTTAAGCGACCGGAGATCCAGGAACGCTTGCAAGCGTTATGATGCAGCCGTGGCCAGCCTGGAAATAATTGAAAAGCGGGAAGTGATGTTCCCGGTCACCGGGGCCTTGAGCTCCAACGGCCCCTTCGTGCCCGACGACCGCGCCGATATTAAAATTTGCCTGAACCACCCGGCGCCGGTGGGTGCTGCCAAGGCTACCCTGCAAGGGCCCTTTGATATCATTGGGCCCCGGGCCGGCCGGACCGAGGCGACCGTGGCCGGCAGTGTGGTGACGATTCCCGCCCGTTCGGATTTTGCCCTCATCGAAGTGAACTTCAATGCTGAATCCGGCAGCGAACAGACCATCCGCCTCAGCGCCCCGGAGCACTGCACCCTGCATGCCGAACGCAAAGAGCTGAAAGTCTTGGTTAAAAAGCCGGAAGTGACCTTTGATACGGATCAATGGGGCACCAAAGAGAACTGGCAGCGTGAAGAGCTGGACCAGAAGGCCTGTATTCCCGGCCGGAGCGTGCGGATGCCCTTTATCCTGAAACAGCACCCCTGTCCCGAAGGTGGGTGTACCATCAAGATCTCCTCCGCTGCTTTCAAAGGCGGTTCGGATACCAAATATGAGCTCGTTTTTGCCGAGGACCAGAACAAGTATGCTAAAAACGGGGTGTTCAAAGGCAATCAGACCTATGCCAACATCCTGATCAAATCTGACTATGTACCCCCCGATCCCATTGTGGTAGAGATTGCTTTTGAGGACCCAGAGCGCTGTGCGGCACCTTCCGGACCGGCCAGCGTGACCTTTGCCCAGCCGCCGGAGATTGTTTTCACCCAGACCGATTATCCCACCTTGTACGAAGTCGGCGTGAGCGGCAAGGACGAGGCCATCCTGAAGATCAAACCCAAACGCAAACCCGCGAATAATCTGCAGGTTCGCCTGCAGAGCGCGGCCTTCGGTGCCAACGTCTACGTGGTGACCCTGCCGAAAGATACGGAGGACGAGGTCAGCCAGAAGGTCTCCTTCACCGTCGGTAAAACCCCTGAGCTGGCCGCCGAGAACCCCTACGATATTGTCCTGGCGCCGCCGACGGGCTGGGCGGGCGGAAACCCGCACATTGTCCAGGTCAAGGTCAAAACACCCCCCGGCAATCAACCGGTGTCCGAATGCTCACGGTCTGAAAGCGAAAGCCGGCGGGAGCAGGTCCGTTTCGGCCGTCAGGGCGTCATCCTCCGGGATAGCAGTTACCCGGACCAGCCCTGCAACCTGCGGCACCTGCTGCTCACCGTCAACCATGGGAATACGACTGCCGATGATCCCCTGGAACGCGGGCCTTTCGATGACGGGACCTTTGAAATTGTCCGACACCCCAATGCGGCCAAAGATAAAAATAAGGCCTTGATCTGCAGTCGTTACACGGCACCCATTATCCAGGTGACCGGCGGCCGGCCCGAGGGCGAATCCAAGGTGACGGATTATCGTCGCTCAGCCTTGTGGTCGACCCTCAAGATCGGTCTGGATCCCGAAGAGAAATACTGTGGGGCCCAGTATACCCTCAGCAGCACACCTTATATTCACCCGTTTATTTTTGTGGCCGAACGCAGTCTGGACGCGACCACCTATTTTCGCAGGCAACCGCTTACGGACACCAGCCACAGCGGGCTGCTGGCCCCGGCCGGTCCCCGGGCCATGTCCATATACCGTCGCCGGGTCGATGAACGTCAGCGCTACAGCTGGGCACCCCTGTATCCCGAAGTGGAACCGGATTACAACATCCCTGCGACAGTGGCCGAGTTCGATCTGCTGTGCGCTCACCAGTTGATCGATACTGATCTGGTCAAGGAACCGCCTGATTCACGCGGGTCACGGTTTTATAACGCTGTTTCAAGTGCGTTTGCCCTGCTGCGGCACCTGTTTGTCGGCCGTACGGATGTCATTCCCCAGCAGTATCTGATCGAGGCGCAGTGCTGCGCGCTGCCAGACACGGAAAAACCCTATGGCCCGGCCGAAAACCTGCGCGCCATTGTGGAGGTCTTCCCTTCGGATGAATACTGCTTTTATATCGGCGGTGCTTCGGACAGCACCGTGGTGGAACACCTGGATGAGGGCAAGTTCATCGGGCCCACCCAGGAACACACCCGTTACGGGGAAAAGACAGTCCGTTCCGAATTCGACCCCTCTGCAGGGTTCAATATTCAAGATGCCATCAAGTCGGCCGAGGAGATTCAGGCCGATGAGAAGGGCCAACTGACTCGGGGCGTTTATCCATTTGAGCGTCAGGAGTCGGATCCGACCCTGGGGCCCCAGGACGAAACACCGGATGAACTGGGGCAGCGCCGGCTGAATATTTCTATCGAAAGTGTCGGGGATCTGAAATGTACGGTCAAGGTGATCCTGGAAACAGTCCTCAATGCAGATGCCGTGATTCGCTTTTCCGGTGCCAAGCTTTCCCCGGCCACCCAACCTAAAACCGTGGTGAGAGAACTTGCCGAGCAGCAGTTTGAGCTGATCCTGGTAGACAATGAGTTGGGCGGCGCGAAGCTTAAAATGGAGCCTTTTTTAGGGCATGTGACCGACAGCGGAGAGGCAGAGCTGGCCCTGCAGGCCGGGCAAACCACCTGGCGAGACATGGAGCCTGCCCCGCCGGAATCTGAAACTGCACCCAACGATGAGTCCCTGCCGCCTGAAAAAAGGGCTTTCAAGACCCTGCTGATCAATCCCAAAAACCGGGAAGACCACGATTTCGTGGTCAGGCCCGACCAGCCGCCTTCAAAGGTGCTGTTCGAGATCGACGTGCCCGATGCTAAGGTAGACTTGGAATACCAGGGCACCGAAATCAACAAGCCCATCTGGGAGCCGGACGATCAAAAGGAAAACGATCCTGCCAACGAATCCTGGGATAAGGCCCTGAACACCGGCTTTTTGAAAAAACTGGCTGATATTCACATTCACCTGGGGCGCAACGGCAAAGTCAATGATCCCAAAGCCAACCACTACCTCCGGGAAGCCCTGCTGGTCCTGCTCGATGCCCTGACCACGATCCTGCGTTTCACCAACGGCGGGAGTCCGGAGATGGCTTACGGATTTGGCTTCAGTTTTTCCCTGGGGTTTCTACAGGGGCATTATGTTCGCTACTGGGGGTATAAAGAGTGCCGGGACAACCGTGTTTTCTGGTGGAATGCAAACAATATCGATATGATGGTGATCTCACTCAATTTGGAAATCCTTTTCGGTTTTGCCCTGGGGTTCTGCGGTCTCAAGCTGGAGGCCGTGATTTTTGGCGGGCTTACCGGACGCCTGGACATCCACCGCAGTTTTGAAAAAAATGAACCTGATGCGCCGGAAGCCCAGGAGGTTTATGAATGGGGTAAGAACCGGTCCAAAACAAAAAAAACAGAAGCGGGCTATGTTGAAAAATGGGTGGACACCGCCTTTATCGCCCAGCTGGGGGCACGGATTGTAATCGGCAAACCCTGTTACTTCCAGCTCATGGCGGCCATTGAGACCGGTTACACCCTGCGCTGGCGGACCACCACCGAATACGGGGTTGACCTGGAGGTCTACTGGCAGGGGTTGACTGTTAAAGCTGTTATCACCATTAAATGCATCTGCAACAAAGAGTTCACCAAAGTCCTGATCAAGGGCAATGTAGCCGGCTGGCCCCAGGCCTCACTCACCCTGGGAGGTAAAGGCGAGCGCCGCATGCTGTATGTAAACAAATCCATAGCCCAGGGACTTAACCGGATTGAATTTACCCGCAACCGATTTGTCGGCCATTTGCACAAATACCAGGAATTGCAGGTGCTCATGGTGGCGGACAAGAAAATCGACGACGGCACCCGGTATCCCTTTACGGCAGTGGTTCCCCACCTGGGATATGAAGCCGATGGACCCTTTGAGTCCCCGAGCGCCTGGGAGAAAAATAAGGTTGACTGGGACCGGCAGTGGACCCTCTGCAAACAGGCGTTTGCGGAGGAAACCCAAACGGTCCAGCGGCGGCACTGGTGGCTGTCGAAAGAGCCTTTGAAGGATCGCCTCCAGAGCAAGCAGGCGCGTATCGAACGGCTGGTGGACGGCGTCATTGCCCATAGACTGCGGGCCCTGGATGCGCTGGACGAGAAATACACCCGCCTGCAGGAGCAGGTTAAAGCGGTGCTGGAACGCTCAGGTGATGTGGTGGATGCCTCGGAGAGTGAATCATTGCTCTATGCTGCTGAACGGTTGAAGAATGACCCTGCGATCGACTATCGCCATATGAAGAAACAGGAGCTGCGCGACTTCGGCAACCTGGTTGAGGGGCTGCATTATTACGCCTTGATGCGCCAAAAATGGTAGGGCAGGTCAAAACCAATTAGATTGTCAGCCCCCTTCGAGGGGGCCTCCTGATTTCCCCCGCTTCGCGGGAAGAGAATCAATGCTCAAGACAATTACAAGGAGACATACATTGTTCTATAACAAAATCGTGGCGGCCCTGGCTGCCAATACCTGGACAGGATTATCATGGCTGTGAGTGAAAAGATCTTTTATGTCCTGGAATGCAAGGCCAGCAATTGCAAGGCTGAATTTTACCTGAACGATTTTCCCCTGGCAACCCGGGGTGAAGCGTGGGGCCACTTTTTCGGTGCCCCGGTCAACGAATACATCCTGCCCGGTATCAACACCCTCACGCTTGTCATCGGGCCGGGTGAAAGTCCCGGTCTGGCTTTGCGCGGCCCGGAAAACGGCCGTCAGCGACTCTCAGCCCATCCACAGGCGCATGTTTCGGCCCGTTTGTGCACCTATCCAGGCGGTGCGATTGTGGGCGGTCCGGATGGTAAGGAATTGATTGCAATCCAATGGCATGCCGAAGGTGATGCCCCACTTTTCTTTCCGTTGGTACGGGCTGTGACCACCACCATCGAGTCACCCTTCGGCCCCTGGCCCTGGCAGGAATTTGAACCCGTTAACCTCGACGGCGACACCCAGGCCGAAATTGCAGAGTTTGTCCAGCAGCTGCACCTGGCGTTTGCGGGCGCCATGCCGGAGCCGTTCATTGAGGCCTCCGCCCACCGCTTTGCGGATGTGGAACGATCCTCTTACCTGCCCGACGGTGACCGCCGGGGAGAAGCTGAAACTATGCTGCCCAAGATCATGGAGGACCTGACCTGGGACATGCAGCCGCTGGAAAGCCTGCCACCCGACCTGCGCCTGTGCGCCGCCGGTCACATGGTGGAACTGATCGCCATGGACTGGAAACCCCTCCTGCGTTCCGTGCCGGAACAGATCAGCGATGCCGTCTACTATTTTGACATGCTGATCGGTAAAACAGAGGGTGCGTGGGTGATTGTACGATAAGGGAGAATAGATGGAAGCTTTAAAACAACAACTCAGAGAGTTTGCCGCCCGGCGGGACTGGAATCAGTTTCACTCTCCTAAAAACCTGGCCATGGCGCTCAGCGTGGAGGTCGCCGAACTGGTCGAACACTTCCAGTGGCTTACCGAGGAGCAGAGCTACGTGCAAGATCCCGAAAAGCGGGCGGCTATAAAGCAGGAGATCGGGGATGTCCTGATCTATCTCACCCGGCTGGCAGATAAGCTGGGTATCGATCCGCTTGAGGCAGCCAGGCAAAAGATCCGCTTAAATGAAAGCAAATATCCGGTTGCAAAAGCCCGGGGCAATGCCCGCAAGTACAAGGATATGTGACCGTTCCGTTGGGGTGACTAAAGTGAACTAAAGATTGAAGTGATCAAAGTTAAGCCTGGCTACGGGAATAAATATTCCGGAATTTAAATTTAGAGGCCTTCAAGGGCTGGTGCAAGGACAGTTTTCCGGCACGTTTTCAGCCGGCCCGCCCACCAGGGGCTCCACGGTACCTTTGCGGACAATTCGACTGATAACGGGCGTATAGGCCTCATTGGCGGCCAGAAGTTTGGAAAGGGTGACCACCAGCCCCAAACCGATGCCAAGACCGATCCCGCCAAACAGGAGCGCGCTGCCGGTTTCGCTCATGGATACCATCTCTGTAACATTTGCCCCGATAACCGCGCCGGATAAAAGCCCGAACACCGGCAGCAGGTAGATCACGGCCATGCCTTTGAGCAGCTGGCCGGCACTGACATCGATAACCACGATGTCGCCGGGGTCAGCGCCCACCGGGTTGATCACCCGGGTGGTCATTTTTTTTGCAGATTTTGAAGTGTGGCAGCTATGGGCGGCCGAACACGAGCCGCAGCCGCCCTGTTTGTCGGCCGCCACTTCCGCCCGGCCATCTCCCAGCGCCCTGATTACAATCCCGGTTGTGTTAGCCATTGTTTCTCCTCATGATTACAGTCGTTTTTCAGGTCTGCGTGTTTTTGGCAAAGACCCTATCAATTACTATAAGCATTGAAATCAAAATTGGGAACCATCGTGAACAATGAACTGGCATCGATAGGGGCATTTCCCCAAATCCCAAAGTTTATGATTGTTTTTACTTTTAATTCCCATCGTGCCCAGCTGCTGATGGGCAAAATATACCATCAGAGGGCGGGCACTGGGTAGTAGTCGTAGATTTCAGTGATTCCTTACAATCCGAATTTTTCAATGCCTTCAGCAGCAGCCTGGCCTTGAATTGCGAAAAGGGATTGCCATAACCGCAGCAGGTCATTTTTTCAATCGTGTGGGGATGGGTTAGATCGCCAGTTGAAATTAACTGCGGGTGGTGTATACTCCATTTGCCCCACCAAATAAAAAAACCGATCCGATAACCAGATTTTTCTACCATAAGTAAGACTCAATTTGGGCATAATTCATAGGCGAAATGGATGAGGTGATTTAAGATGACCCTTCAAATTGACATCAATTGCGATATGGGTGAAAGTTTCGGGCTATACACGTACGGGCACGATGCTGATATGCTGCCGCTGGTGAGTTCGGCCAATGTAGCCTGTGGGTTCCACGCTGGTGATCCCACTGTGATGCGAACAACAGTCGCGGGCGCACAGGCACACCATGTAAAGGTGGGGGCCCATGTGGGATTTCCAGACCTTATGGGATTTGGCCGCCGCAATATGCAGGTCGTCCCCCGGGAAATAAAAGACCATACCACCTATCAAATCGGGGCTTTGACTGCCTTTGTAAAGGCGCATGGATTGGAGCTCCATCATGTAAAGCCGCATGGCGCTCTTTACATGATGGCATTGGAAGATCCGGCCATATCGCAGGCCCTGGCGGAAGCTGTGGCCGCATTTGATGACACCCTGATGCTCTACACCATCAGAGACAGTGCCACCTGGCAGGCAGCCCAGGCCAAAGGTCTCAGGGCCGTGGCTGAATTCTTTGCGGACCGTCCTTATCACAATGACGGGCAGGTAAAGATGTTCAACTGGACCATCGAGGAAGCCGGCGGCGATCCCGAAATCTTAGGCGCTAGGGTGCTCAGCCTGATTACCCGGGAAGAAATTACTTCCTATGAGGGTGGTACCCTGGCAATGTCTGCAGAGACGGTGTGCGTCCACTCGGATACGCCCGGGGCGCCGGAGATCTTAAAGGCCATAAAAGACACCCTGGATGAGAACCACATCACCATAGCGCCACCGGCCTAAGGGCCACGGAATAAAATCGTACTGGCCTGGGCCCATCCATGATTGGAAATCATGGATTTTTAGATGGGCACTATTTAATTGAATGGAGGGGCCTTCGTTTGATACGGGAAACGTGTTTTTGGTTTTTCCCTGTCTGAGCAACAACCCCGCTGATTGAAGGTGAACAGACTCGTGTGAGGGACGATGGGACTATACGCAAAATACATCTTGCCGAAAGTGACGGACATTGTGTGCAGCGGGAACTCAATCATGTACCAGCGCAGAAAGGTGGTGCCACTGGCAAAAGGCCGTGTGCTGGAAATCGGTGTCGGCTCAGGGTTGAATTTCCAGTATTATGATGCGTCCCGGGTTGAGCGTGTCTGTGGTCTGGATCCAAATGCCGGCATGCGCAACAGGGCCGCCAAACGGGCTTCAAACCTGGGTTACGAGGTTGAACTGCTTGATCTGGCCGGCAACGAGATCCCCCTGGCGTCCAACAGTGTCCACACGGTTTTGATTACCTATACCCTGTGCTCGATTCCGGATGCTGTTCAGGCGCTTGGCGAAATGAAACGTGTGCTGAAGCCTGGGGGCGAGCTGATTTTCTGTGAGCATGGCCGGGCCCCTGATCCTAAGGTGCGGCAGTGGCAAATACGCCTGAATCCAATCTGGAGACGCATGGCCGGGGGGTGCACTTTGAACCGGCCCATTCCAGACCTCATAGAGCAGGGCGGATTCAAAATAAAAACTGTCGAGACCATGTACATTCCCGGCTGGAAACCCGCTTGCTTTAACTACTGGGGTTCTGCTGTTCCGGTATGACATGGTAGATAGGGACTATTATACCTGTGGGAGCGGCATCTTGCCCCGAAAGAGGCTGTAGCAGGTCTGGGTATTCGCGGCAAGATGCCCCTCCCACATGAAACCAAAAAGTTGAGTCAGAAAATTAGCCCAACTCTTCGCGTACCAACGCCGCCCCGGCGGCCAGCGCTTTCAGCTTACCCACCGCAACGGCCCGGACCAGGGGTACCATGCCGCAGTTGGTGCAGGGGAATAGTTTTTCCGGTTTTACGAACTGCAGGACACTGCGGATGGTGGCCGCCACTTCCCGGGGCGTTTCGATTCGGTCAGTGGTGACATCAATGGCGCCGGCCGGTATATCTTTGCCCTTAAGCAGTTTGATCAATTCCACTTCTTTTAATGTGATCAGGGTGATCCGGTACCCGATGGGTTCGCTGCGGTTCCAGGAGCCGTGTTCGGCACTGATTTTAAAGCTGGCGGCAGGCTGATGCTCTCTGGTGAGAACTGCTTCGCAGCCATCAGGTGGGCAACAGGCAACAACAGGCTAACCAGCACCCAAAAGGTTATCAGTCTTGGCATTGTTCTCATGGTTACCAGGCAGGTTGAAATAAGGCGTATTTGATGTATACTCAGCAGGTCGTCAGATACACTAAAACCCATTTATGCCAGAATGCGGGTAGAAAAACAAGAGCAGCTGGTCAGGCCTACAGGACGCATAAGTCATCAAGGGAGGCGCGATATTTCCGGATATTGACGAAATAAGAAAGACTCGTAAAAAGTACAACTGGAAGATGTACCAGGAAAAGAAAGATGACCTATAAAAATAAAGAGCTTTGCCGGGTTAGAACCATTACCACTTTTCTGGTTCTGGATAAAGACCGGACAGCCTGGAAAAGTTTAATTTTAAGGGCTACGCGATTTTGCAATGAGCTGGCGCAGGCCTTTGCTGCAGACGGGTATGCGGTTCAATCCATCAGGATTGTCACCAATCCTTTTGGAGAATACCTGCAGACCACCAACGCGGCCGCCGCAAAGGCGGACCTGGAATATGTCAGTTCAATTTTAAGCGCATCGGACGCATCTGACCTGCGTATCCGATTTGCTGTGGGTGAAGCCCGCACCCCTGCCGAAATAGAACTCCTGCCCGAATTGATCGAGGCTTACGGAGACCTGTGTAATGCCTGTGTGAACATCGGCCTGGACAAATTCGGGCTGTTCGATAATGAACGGATCCGGTTGTCAGCCCGGGTGGTAACCGACATCAGTCGTCTGACGCCGCGCGGCGAAGGTAACTTTAACTTCACGGTGAATTTTAACTGCGATCCCCTGATCCCCTATTTCCCCGCCGGTTATCACCGGCGGCAGCTGGGCAATTGTTTTGTCGTTGGGCTGGAAACCCCGGATCTGCTGGTCAGCACCTTGGAGATATTTAATGCCGGGGCTCTTTCTGAAGGCCACAATGAATTGTTTAAGGGCTACTACGACGCATTGAATACAGCCCTCCAGTATCATATTGACCGGGTGAAACAGATTGTTGACAGGTTCCAACAGAAGGGGGGCTTTTCTTTTGCAGGCATTGACAGCTCCGCCGCTCCTTCCAAGAATTGTGCGTCCATGGTTGCGGTGTACAAGCAAATGGGCGTTGAATATTTCGGCGCGTCCGGTACTGTTGAGGCATCTGCGTTGTTGACGAAGGTCTTCCAATCCATCCAGGGGGTGAACCTGGTCGGGTTTTCCGGATTGATGCTGGCGGTGACGGAAGACAGGGGCCTGGCCGCGGGGACCCGAAACTTTGAATTCGATATTCGCGCACTTTTGACTTACAGCGCCGTCTGCGGGATCGGCCTGGATACGGTCCCCATCCCCGGTGACACACCTGTTGCGAAGATCACGGCCTTGATGCGCGATACCGGGACCCTGGCCTTTCGCCTGAATAAACCCCTGACTGTACGCTTATTTCCTGTTCCCGGATTGAAGGCCGGCGATAGAACGGCCTTTGAAAGCGATGACCTTTGTAATTGCACCGTATTGGCTGTTCCGTAATCAGGACTTTTGCTTTTGGTTCAAGAGAGCGGCCAGATCGGCAAATGGGCGGTGTGTGGCACCCGGGGCTGTTTCGGACTCTGCCCCGGAAGGCCCCTGTGCGTCCGCCTCCAGGTGGCGCGAATGTTCGTTCTCGTGGCAGTAGATACACAGCAGCTCCCAATTACTGCCGTCGGGCGGGTTGTGGTCGTGGTTGTGGTCACGGTGGTGGACCGTGAGCTCACGCAGTTTTTTTCCGGAAAACTCGCGACTGCAGCGGCCGCAGATATGCGGGTACATCTTGAGAGCCCGTTCGCGGTATGACTTTTCCCGCTGTTTTTGGGCTTGCCGGGCTTCGGATACAGCCCGGTTGCGGCTGCTCTGGCCGCCCGGCGGCTTTTTGGTTGACATGATGGGGGTCTCCTTTTTAATGGGTTACCTGGTCGATTCGACCATAAAACATAGTCAGGGACAAGCCTGTCCCGCTTTGCGGGGGTCAGAGATAATTGGCTATGCCATACTGATTGATGCAAGAGTCTAAAGTGAAGTTTAAAGTGATCTTGTTAAGGCATTCTACTGATTGTATAAAACCAGCAGAGAGAAGCGACACCAGAACTTTAGGCACTTCAAACTTATCAGTTTTGGGTTATTTTCCACATTACAAGATTTTGAATGCGAAATCCATATTATGGCTAAAAAGAAAAAATTTTATGCGGTAGCAGCCGGACGCAAGCCGGGTATTTACACTGAATGGTTCGGTGATAACGGCGCCCATGTGCAGGTGACCGGTTTTCCCGGGGCTCGCTACAAGGGGTTTCCAACTCATCGGGAGGCCGAGCAGTTCCTGAAAAAAACAGCACCCCGAAGGAAGCGGCCCAGGTCTAAAAAAGCGGCTGCACCGCCTGCCGTCAAACCGATGGCGCCCGCAGTCGATGGGATCGGTGTCGTCCTGTACACAGACGGCGGTGCCCGCCCCACCAACCCGGGACCGGGCGGGTACGGGGCGGTACTCATTGAAAACGGATGTCGCCGGGAATTGTTGGGCGGCTTTCGGTATACCACGAACAATCGCATGGAAATTCTGGCCTGCATCGTGGGATTGACCGCCCTGGAAACGCCAGCAATTGTGACCCTGCACAGCGATTCGCAATACGTGGTGAACGGCATCACCCGGGGCTGGGCCAGGAACTGGCAGAAGAATGGCTGGCTTAAGAGCGATAAAAAGCCGGCCCTGAATGCAGACCTCTGGGAGCAGCTTCTGGCGCAATGTGAACGGCACACTGTGACCTTCATCTGGGTCAAGGGCCATGCCGGAAATCTTGAGAATGAACGCTGCGACCAGTTGGCCACGGCGGCTGCATTAGCCGGGGGCCTGCCGCCGGACGCAGCTTATGAAAAAACGTCCAGGCAAACATCCGGGAGGTCAGGCTGATGACACGCGAAAATTTCGCCTCGGGGACTGAAAAATGAACCTGCAAGCCTGGTTGATGTATTTAACGCTGGTTTTTATTGCCACATCCACACCCGGGCCGGCGGTGCTTTTTATCATGACCAATTCCACCCTGCATGGCTGGCGCAAAGCCTCGTTTGCCGCGTTGGGTAATATCTGTGGCCTGCTGTGTCTGGGCGTTATTGCGGTTACCGGCCTGGGTACGATACTGAAGACCTCGGGAATTGTTTTTAACGTTGTTCGTTATGTGGGAGCCGCCTACCTGGTCTATCTGGGCCTTAAAATGATGTTTCAGAAAAGTTTTGATTTCTCAGCACCCAAACCCTGCCCGGGCGCAGCTGAAGTGCCCGCACGGATGATCTTCCTGCAGGCCCTGGGCGTCGCCATGGGCAACCCCAAGGCAATTGTATTCCTGACAGCGCTGTTCCCGCAATTCATAAATACCGAAGCGGCATTGATTCCCCAGTTTTCCATGCTTATTGGTACCCTGATGTTTTTTTCTTTCATGTTTTTGATGTCTTATGCCTTGCTGGCTCACAGGGCCAAGGCGTGGTTGACCAGTCAACGCAGGGTGAAAGTATTCAATCGCACCAGCGGTTCAATCTTTATTGGATTTGGTGTTCTGCTGGCCGCATCTTCCAATAGATAATTATTTGTCAACGTCTATAAAGGTCCGGGCTATTTTGAGAAAAGCGACATAAAGTCACCGTACCCGTTTGTTTCAAGCTCTTTTAGCGGTACAAACTTCAGGGACGCGGAATTGATGCAGTAACGCAGACCGGTAGGTTTGGGGCCGTCTGTAAACAGGTGCCCCAGATGGGAGTCGGCATGTTTGCTGCGGACTTCGGTGCGCACCATGAAAAGGCTGGTATCGCTGAGTTCCACGACGTTGTTCGGCACCAGGGGCCGGGTGAAACTGGGCCAACCAGTCCCGGATTTAAATTTGTCGGTCGAACTGAACAGCGGCTCCCCAGATACGATGTCCACATAGATACCGTCGCGCTTGTTGTCCCAGTAGGCGTTGCTGAAAGGGCGCTCGGTACCATCCTGCCGGACGACTCGGTACTGCAGGTCGGTCAACTCACGCCGCAGTTCGGCATCTGAAGGAATGACGTAACCGCCGCCCACACCGGTGAATGTTGTTGCGGATGCATCTCCTGCTGCCGGGGCGGTCTCTGCGGAGGCAAGGGCCGTCAGATCCAGGGGTGGTTTGTCTTCCCAGGCGCTCTTGAGAAACTTATCACGACCGGAACCGGAACGATACCATTTGTAGCGTACGGAGCTCTTCTTATAGTAGTCCTGGTGATAGGTTTCAGCAGGGTAAAAAGTGCCCAGTGGCAATATCGGGGTGACAATCGGTTTGCTGAAGACACCCGAATCTGCCAGGAGGTGCTTGGACTTTTGGGCAAGTTCCCGCTGGTGGTCATCGGCATAGAAAATTGCACTGCTGTACTGGTTGCCCCGGTCCACAAACTGGCCCCCCGGGTCGGTGGGGTTCACGCTACGCCAGAAAACTTCCAGCAGCTGCACATAGGTCACTTGTTCAGGATTATAGATGACCCTTACAGCCTCAAGATGACCGGTAGCACCTCGTGCAACCTGCTTGTAAGTGGGGTTGGTCTCCTTTCCGCCGGTGTAGCCGGAGACAGCGTCGAGGACACCCGCCACCTTCTCGAAATCCGATTCGGTGCACCAGAAGCAGCCGCCGGCAAAAACAGCGGTTGCGGTGCCGGAGGCCCCGCTTTGGGCGGGCGGGGTCATATTCTTATCTGTACTTTCTGCCTGGTGGTACCCGAAAACCAGTACCGCCCCTGCCAGAATTGCTATGGTTGTAAATTTCATGGGTTACCTCCCGGTCCTCGGTGGATCTATAATTGTTTTGTATGATTAGAACTTAATACACAATTATAAAGATGCATTAACAATCGTGTAAAGATTTTGTAAAGAAGAGCTCAAAGCAGGGTTGCTATGGATGGGGAAGGGCAAACCAGATGTACAGCTGGCAGTTATCCAACTCTGCCCCCACACTGCCGCCATGGGCCTCAACCAGCTCTTTGACAATGGACAAACCGATACCGGCACCGCCATGCTCACGGGAGCGTGATTTTTCTCCACGGTAAAAACGTTCGAAGATGTGGGGCAGATCAGCATCCACAAGGTCTTCTGCCAAGTTGCTGAAAGTCACCCGGAGCAAGTCCTTTTCTACGGTCACCCGGACCCGGGCGGTTTGACCAGTCGGGGTATAACGGACCGTATTTTCCACCAGGTTACGCAGGACGCGATTGATTTTGTCTTTGTCGCCAATGCAGGTTGCCGACTGTTGCGGGGCGGCAATAATCACCTGCTTGTTGTCTTTTTCAAGAGCGGGTGTGTACAATGCAAGGGCCCGGTTGACCGCCATGATCAGGTCGATGGATGTTTTCTCAAGATGACCGCGGGCAGCGTCAGCCCGGGCCATGTGCAGCACGTCTTCCACCAGGCTGACCAGCCTGAACGTCTCTTTCTGAAGCAAAACGATGGCCTGTTTGGAGGGGGGCAGGACATCATCATGGAGTGCTTCCAGGTAGCCCCGGATATTGGTCAGCGGGGTTCGCAGTTCGTGGGCCACGTCAATCATCAGGCCGCGGCGCAGGTTTTCAATTTTTTCAAGGCTTGCGGCCATCTGGTTAAATGCCACTGACAGTTGGCCGATTTCATCCTTGCTCTCTACAGGGACCCGGGAGGTGAAATTTCCGGCCGCGATTTCCCGCGTGGTGACTGTCATCCGGGTCAGGGGCGCCAGGACCCGGCGCAGCATCAGGAAACTGAGCCCGATGGCCAGGGCCAGGGCCCCCAGACAGGACCATATGAGATAGCGATGCACGGCGCTTACAAACATTTCGTGAGCCGGCTCTGGTGAGATATTGTATTTTTCCATCAGGGTGACAAAATAGCCGGCTGCCAGGACGTCGATGGATATCCAGACCACGGCCATGACAAAACCGATTACGGCCAGGTTAATGGCCAGCAGCTTGAAGATCAGGTGCTGGTTCACGGTGGGGCCTCCCCATGTGCGGGCTGTTTTTCGGCAAACCGGTATCCGATGCCGCGGGCCGTGAGGATGAATCGCGGTCTGGACGGATCGGGCTCGATTTTCTGCCGTAATTTTCCGATGTGGACATCCACAACCCGTTCAATGACCACTGCCTCTCCCCGGGGGTATAAACGATCCAGCAGTTCATCGCGGGTAAACGTGCGCCCCGGGGCGGCCATCAGGGCTTGGAGTAAAGCGTATTCATGTGGTGTCAGCTCTGTGGCCCGATTGTTCACGTGCAGGCGGCGGCGCTCCAGGTCCAGCGAAATGCTCCCCTGTGAGAGAATCATTTGCGGCTCTGGCGCCGGTCCCCTGGTACGGCGCAACACCGCTTTAACGCGGGCGACCAGTTCCCGCGGGCTGAACGGTTTGACGACATAGTCGTCCGCGCCCAGGGTCAAACCGGAGACCCGGTCGATTTCTTCTCCCCGGGCGGTGAGCATGATGATAGGGATTTCGGACAGTTGCCGCAGCCGTCGGCAGACCTCCCAACCGTCCATCCGGGGCAGCATCAGATCGAGGATCACCAGGGACGGCAACTGTTTGCGGGCCGCGGCCAGACCCGTGTGCCCGTCGCCGGCCTTTATAACCCTAAAACCCTCCCGCTCCAGGTAGAGTGCCACCAGGTTGGCTGTGTTGGGATCGTCTTCGATCACCAGGATGCGGGTTGTATCGGTATCGGTCATATGATCACCGGGTTACAGAGTTACAGAGTTACAGAGTTACGGAGTGCTGGAGTTTTGTGGATTTTACTCAATTTACTTGAAACGCTGGCTTTTCGACTCCCTGGATCCTGCGCCTGAATCAGTACTTCAAATCAGGGGCCAGAGGTTGGTATTGGGCGGAACTCTGTATGACTGAAAGTATAGTCTTTTTTACGACAATTGCAACTTGCGGTACAGGATCTGCCTCTAACAGCAGGGGCGTGTATTTTAACGGCCACCCTTGACTGACCTGCTGGGACTGTTACCTTGTAAGGCAACCCACGAAGGAGGTTACTTATGAAAATGCAAAGCAGGATATTGACCCCGGATGCGGCCATGGTTATGTTTCACGGCATCAGATAGTTAGTGCCCGTCCATAAATGGCCAATTTCACCAATTTCAGCGTCCGGCTCAAATTTTAATCCTCGAAATACTCTATGTATTCCTGTAGTTAAAATTTTCGCTGTCCTTGAACTTGAAGAAATTCTTCCATTTATGGATGGGCACTCGTTATAGTCTCTGACATTCACCCGAGTGACGTGCTTGGCGACAACTTACGGATTCAGCAGGTTTCATGATCGATCCTTATAACCTACGGTGCTAAACATGACGATCCTCCGGGCCGAAAAGCTCACAAAGACATTTACCATTGGAAACCGGGCCATCAATGTACTGGACGATGTGTCCTTGTCCGTGACCCCCGAAGAATTTGTGGTTATCAAAGGCAGCAGCGGCAGTGGAAAAACCACCCTGCTGACGCTCTTGTCCGGATTGGACAGACCCACGAACGGGCGGGTGTTCATCGAAGACCAGGACATCACGGATATGCCGGAGGACACCCTGGCGGCCTTTCGAAACAGGGATATCGGGTATGTGTTTCAGAGTTTCCATCTGGTGCCGGGACTCACCGCCCAGGAGAACATCATGTTTCCCGCCGAACTGGGGGGTGACAAAGATGCCGACGGAAAAGCCGCCCGACTGCTGGACAGGGTGGGGCTTACTCGTCGGCGGCACAATTTTCCACACCAGTTGTCCGGCGGCGAGAAACAGCGGGTTGCCATATGCCGGGCCCTGGTGAACGATCCCAAAGTCATCTTTGCCGATGAACCCACGGGAAACCTGGATTCTGAAAATGGCCGGGCTATCCTCGACCTGCTCCTGCAGGCCAAGCAGGATCGCGCTGCGACCCTGGTACTGGTAACCCACAGCCCGGAGATTGCCGACCGGGCTGATCGAACCATAATCCTGGCGGACGGCAGGCTTGTGGACAGGTCCAACTGATGCTGCATGCGGCCTTCATAAAACGGCAGATCGTCAGATCGCGCAAGCAGGCTGTTGTCTTTGTGCTCTGCGTGGTGCTGTCGATGATTACACTGATTGCCCTGAACGGGTTCTCAGCCAGCGTTCACCTGGCCCTGCTCAGTGATGCCCGCCGCCTGCATGCCGGAGATATCATTGTCCGGTCTCACTACGCGTTCACCCCTTCTTTGCAGGCTGCGGTTTCCCGCCTGCAGGACGCAGGCCGACTGGCCGCGGCGCGCCTGTACGAATTCTATTCGATTGTCCGCACTACCGGGGAGAATCGCTCTGTGCTGGCCATGCTCAAAATTGCCGGCCAGGGTTATCCCTTCTACGGTGAGGTGGAACTGCGTTCCGGGAGGCCGTTTGACCAGGTTTTGCGTCCCGGCACAACCCTGGTGGATGCCGGGTTGCTGGAACGTCTGGATCTGGCGGTTGGGGACGTGCTGCGCGTAGGTAATATCGCTTTAACCATTGCAGATGTGGTGGCAGTTGAGCCGGATCGACCGGTCAGTTTTTTCGCATTCGGACCGCGTGTGTTTGTTCACCCGGATGATCTGGACGCACTCGGGCTGGTGGATAAAAGCAGCCGGATCCATCACAAACTGCTGTTGAAAATCCACAACCCCGGCGAACTGGATGTCGTTGCCGGGCTGCTGTCCCGGGCCGCGGATGCGGATATGGAACGGGTTGAGACCTTTCAAAATGCAAATTCGAGAATGAAGCGGTTTTTTGACAATTTTTTATTTTTCCTGAACCTCATCGGTGTTTTTACCCTGCTGCTGGCGGGAATCGGGATTCAGAGTGCCTTGACGGCATTTCTTAAAGAAAAAACCTACACCATGGCCATTGCCAAAACACTCGGCGCGACGAGTCGTTTCATTACCGTGCATTACCTGGTTGTGGTGATGATTTTGGGGCTGGCCGGCACCCTGGTGGGCATGGGCCTCGGGGTTGGCCTGCAGCACATTCTGCCAAGCCTGTTTTCAGGGTTTCTGCCGGCGACTTTGAACGTACAGTTCTCCTGGTCGGCACTGTTGGAAGGGTTGCTGCTGGGCGGTGTGGTTGTGGCCCTGTTTGCTTACCTGCCGCTTTACGGGCTAAAGCACATTCGGCCCACAGTAATTTTCAGGAAAGAATCTCCCCGCGGGCAGCGCGGCCCGGCGTACGTCGTGTGTGCCGTGGGCATTGCGGTCATATTTATGGCCCTGATCCTGTGGCAGCTGCAGGATACCCGTCTGGGGCTCTATTTCATCGCCGGGATTTTGGGGTTCATCCTGTTTACCGCTCTCGTGGTGCAGGGGGTACTGCTGGTGGTGCGGGAAAAATATTTCAAAAACCTGGTGATCCGCCAGGCGGCCAAGGGCCTTTTTCGGCCCGGCAATTCAACCCGGCCCATTTTGATCACCCTTACAGCTTCACTGGCGGTTATCTTCTGCATTTACCTTGTGGAGGCCAACCTCGATGCCGCCTATGTTCAATCTTACCCGGCCGACGCACCCAACGTCTTTTTTATCGATGTTCAAAAAAACCAGGCGGCCGGGGTGGCCGGGGTGGTGGGTGATGTGACCTTTTTCCCGGTGATACGGGCCCGTATCCGCGCCATCGCAGATCAACCGGTCAGCCGCATGGCGGAAAGAAAGCGCAAAGGGGACAACCTGGCCCGGGAATTTAACCTGACCTATCGACACCATCTGCTGGAAGACGAACGCTTCAAGCAGGGCGACATGCTGTTTCGGTCCGATTGGGAGGGCCCCCAGGTATCGGTCCTGGATACCGTGGTGCGTATGCGCAAGATGCAGATTGGCGACTTTATTGATTTCAACATCCAGGGGGTTCCTCTGCGGGCCCGGATAAGCAGTATCCGCACGCGCACCAAAGAGTCGATCAAACCATTTTTCTATTTTGTCTTTCCCACCGCGGTGCTGGAAAAGGCCCCCCAGACTCTTTTTGCCGCCACGCGGGTCGCCCGGGAAAAGATCCCCGCTTTGCAGAACCGGATGGTGGCCCGTTTTCCGAATATAAGTGTCATCGATATCACTGCTACGGCCGCAGTCTTTTCAAAGGTTATGCGCAAGCTGAGCAACATCATCCGCTTTTTCACCTCGTTCAGCATTGCCGCCGGCCTGTTGATTATGATAAGTGCCATCTTTGCCACCCGGGCGGCCCGTATGCGTGAAGCAGTCTACTTCAAAATTCTGGGTGCTACCCGGGGCTTTGTGCGCCGGGTGTTTGCCTTTGAAAGTATATTTATTGGTACCCTCAGCGCTACGATTGCCCTGGCGGCTGCCCACGCGGCCGGGTACATTATCTGTTCCCGGGTCCTCGATATTTCCTATCGGGCCTTTTTAGCTGACAGCCTGATGATGTTGGTGCTTCCCATCGGCGTTGTTGTCGCCGTGGGCTTGAGTGCCTCGCGGGCCATACTGAATAAAAAACCGGTGAGCTACCTGAGGGGGCAGACGGGTGCCTGACCGGGAAGTCGGTGATGGTTTGATTTGTTTGCAAATTCAGGATAAACACAGACAATCGACATGAATGGTGATCGCAAAAAAATAGGGCGGCTCAGCTTGGTGCTGATGCTCGTATGTCTGCTCGGTTGCGGGGATGACGCTGCGCCGCGGACTGCGGCGGCGCCTGTGGTGTCGGCTTTGACCAAGGCGCCCCCGGCTCGTGAGGGTGTTATCGTGGCCGTTGGTGACAGTCTCACGGCCGGTTACCGGGTGGCTGAAGAGGATGCCTATCCAGCCCGGCTCCAGAGACGGCTTGAACAGGACGGCCGCAAATTTGAGGTGATCAACGCCGGGATCAGTGGTGAGACCTCCAGCGGCACTCTGGCACGCCTGGACTGGCTGCTGACCCTGAAACCGGATATCATGATCCTTGAAACTGGAGCCAATGACGGTCTGCGCGGCATAGACCCGCAGCTTACCCATGCCAACATTGATGCCATTGTAACGCGGCTTAAATCCGAAGGGGTAGTTGTGGTTCTGGCCGGGATGCGGATGATTAAGAACCTGGGGGCGGCGTTTACCACCGAGTTTGAAAACCTGTACCCGGCTGTGGCTGTAGAGCACGGCGTGATTCTGATTCCCTTTTTTCTCGAGGGTGTGGCCGGTGACCGCCAACTCAATCAAGCCGACGGGATTCACCCCACGGCGGCAGGTTACCACCAGGTGGTTGAACATGTTTACCCTTTTGTGGTAGAAGCGCTTCAGCTTTTGTAAACCCGCGAAAAGTGAAGCCGGTTTTTAGACCCGTTTTCAAAAATTGTGTTGAGGGATCGGCAGCTTGCCGCGCACGGTTGGCCGCAGGTGATCGTTTGGGTTGCCTGGCCACCTTCCATGTGTGAACAAATAAAATACAGAGGCCCCCTGTGCAGACCACCCATAGACTTATCAACCAGAACGCCAGAAAGATGCCGGCCCTGACGACCGAAAGTATCGATCTGGTTGTTACCTCGCCCCCCTATCCGATGATTGCCATGTGGGACGAGCTTTTCATAAGCCAGAAAAAAAAGATTAAGGCTGCCCTGAAAGACAGTGAGGGCCCATTGGCATTCGAACTGATGCATCAGGCGCTGGACCGGGTCTGGGATGAACTTTACCGGGTCCTGAAAAAAGGGGGGCTGGCCTGTATCAATATAGGCGATGCCACCCGCACGGTTGGCGACCGCTTTGCCCTCTATGCCAATCATGCGCGCATCCTGAACTACATGCAAACCCTTGGCTTTTCAGTGATGCCGGCCATCTTGTGGCGCAAGCAGACCAATGCGCCCAATAAATTCATGGGGTCCGGGATGCTGCCGGCCGGGGCGTACGTAACCCTGGAACACGAGTATATTTTGATCCTGAGAAAGGGCGGTAAACGGGAATTTACGACCGGGTCTGAAAAAGAGGGCCGGCGGGACAGTGCCTATTTCTGGGAGGAGCGCAACGACTGGTTTTCGGACGTCTGGATGGATTTGAAGGGCTC
Organism: uncultured Desulfobacterales bacterium; assembly: GCA_964636125.1. Taxonomy (GTDB): domain Bacteria; phylum Desulfobacterota; class Desulfobacteria; order Desulfobacterales; family CAJINA01; genus CAJINA01. The sequence goes on from CAZWPX010000040.1 coordinate 32,941, forward strand.
CCGGCAAGACCTGGCGGATGGGGAGACCCGCAAACGCAGTGCCGCGTTTCCATTTGAATTGCCTTACCGGCTCATTTCAATGTTTTCGGTTAAAGGTGATACCGTTTTGGACCCCTTTGCCGGGGTGGGGACAACCATGCTGGCGGCCATGGCGGCGGCCCGCAGCAGTGTTAACTATGAAATTCAGCGTAAACTCAACCCCATCATTTTGTCACAGGTGGATGGCATTGTGGATTTTGCCAACCGGCGGATTGCCTCCAGGCTGGAGAACCATTTGGCATTTGTGCAGGCCCGGCTGGAAGCGCAAAAAAAATTCAAATACCGGAACCGGCACTACCTGTTCCCTGTCATCACCCGGCAGGAGACCAATCTGTTGATCAACACCTTAAAAGCGGTCAAGCAGCCCCAAAGCAATACTTTCGAAGTGACCTATGCCCATAAACCGCAAGCAGACTATGTGGGTTCCTGGGAGGATGCGTTGATCTTTGATTCGGGGAAGGCGAAGCCAGGGAAAAAAGTGGCGAAGAAGCGCACGGTTCAAAAAGCCAAGCAGAAAACACTCTTTGATTAATCGACCGCCGGCAATGGTTATCTCAGTCTCTTCGGCCGGGAATTCAAATGGCGTTTACAATCAGCGCCTATGGATGTAAGTGAAAAATATGGTACCAGATTCTGGTGAAGACCATCCGGGTGGGACAGGAAACTTTGCGGCTATCAAAATTCCGGCAGCGCTCCAGAAGGAACTGCGGGATTTTTGTGACCGGAACAGTCTCAGATATGTTGATTTTGTCGAAGACTCGCTCGAAAGAGCCATGTACATCGAAGAGATAGAGGCCCTGCTGAGTAAGTATGCGAATGTACGGCTGAAAATCGAATCAGAGCAGAAACGTGCGTTTATGGATGGTTTCTGTAGAGGTGTGCTGTCGGCTACATTGGCCCTGCAGGGGGAACTACTTTTAAGTGAAGGCTTTACACCGTCAGCAGCCAAAGATCTGGTGGCCCCCCGGGAAGTGACTGGAAATCAGATGAAACTGTTCGATACCGAATAGTTCCAGTTCATTAAACCCTCTTATGGGCCAGAGCCGAAAAGGGTCCCCTGAAAAGGGACTGCTTATTCTGGAGTGGTCAGCAATTCAAGCAAATCTTCGCGGCTGAAGGTTTTCATAATCCCCGGATCGTCCTCTTTGATGGTGTTGTCCATGAGGTTTTTTTTCTTAGCAATGATGGCGGATATCTTTTCCTCCAGCGTGCCTTCGTTGACCAGCTTGAATACCTGGACACCGCGTTGCTGGCCGATGCGGTGGACCCGGTCGGTGGCCTGGGCTTCTTTAGCCGCATTCCACCAACGATCATAGTGGATGACCACTGAAGCGGCCACCAGGTCGATGCCGCTGCCGGCGGCCTTTAAACTGCCGACAACTGGCAATACCGCACATCTTCTATCTTTTCAGGAAGCTCTGTCAGAACCGTTGCTTTCAGGCGGCGCAGTGTGAAAGGTGATATGGCTCGCGCCAGGGCTCTCTGCCGGGAAGCATCCTTCGTGTTTTCAACCGGATCAACGTACAAACGTTTATAGGCGGCATCCGATCCCAGGTATCCGGTCATGACCAGGTCCAGCATGGCTTTGAGATCCCAGAGTGAATTTTCAATGGGTGTGCCGGTGAGTCCAATTTTCATGCGGGCGTTCAGAGCGGCGGATGCTTTGAAGCTTTTTGTCCGGGCATTTTTTATGTGCTGAATTTCGTCGAAAACGGCCAGGGCAAACGAGATGCCAGCCAGTTTGCCTATATCCCGCAGGACAACGCCATAGGACGTTATTAACAGTTGGGCGCCCCGGCGTGCCGTTTCAAGATTTCGATCCGGACCGTGATATATGGCGAATTCCAGTGACGGGGCGTATTGGTGGATCTTATTCTCCCAGTGGCTGATGACCGTGGTCGGACAGACCACCAGCAGGGGCCGGTTTTGGACTGCTTTCAGGCTGAGCATCAGGGCCATGACCTGGTGGGTTTTACCCAACCCCATATCATCGCAGAGAAGTCCGCCAAAACCGTTTTCATACAAGAACCAGAGCCACTTCGCCCCTATTGACTGGTAGGCCCTGAGCGGTGCGGTCATGCGGGCGGCTTCCGGCAGCCCGGTGTCAGGTTTAAGGCGCAGCATCTGTCGAATGCCTTCTGCGGCCGGTGTTTCTCCCCGAATTTCAGGATTGCCGCCAGTCGCGGCCAGTAGCTGAAACAGGTGCATGCGCTTTATTTTTAGGAGTTCTCTCTTTTCCCCCGGTTCTTTATGTGCGGATAGTGCGTTTACCATCGTATTGATTTCCGCTGATCGGACATCCACCCATCCATCGGCAATGCTGATGTATTGTTGCTTGGCCTGGCGAGCCGCGAGAATTCGATCCAGGGAGAGCGACGATTCACCAAAACGATACTTTGCTGACAGCCAGCACCAGTCTCTGTCCAGGGCATTGGGGCTGATCTCGACCTGCCGGGGCGCGTTGAAAACCTGGAAATTTTCCAGGCCGGAACTCAGCAGACCGGATCCGCTTCGAATCAAATGCCCATACGCTTGCAGAAAAGCGGGGATCTCCCTTTTGGGGATAGTTGTACGCGGATTTTTTCCGTAGGCCTTAAACAGCGGCCCCGGAGGATCAACCGGCGCCAGTTTGTCCGTTTTGGGAATGTGAAACAGTGTGCCGAAGGTGAGCTTTTTTGCCTGCTTGAAAGTAAATTCACGCTGCCGGCCATCTTCAAATGCATAGACATATACGGGCGACAACCGAATGGTACCCCGGCGGTCTTTCCTGATTTTCATGACCGGCTTTACGGGCCGGGAAGACACAACAGCCTGCTGTTGTGGGGAGACAGGAACGGCGGGGTCACTCATCAAGCGGCTTACGGCGAGTTTCGGGATGATCCATTCAAACCGGAGGTGTTTTTCAGAATCCCTTACAGACAACCTGAACTGGCCGGTTGGCTCGTCTAACCTGTGAGCCAGGGTAAAGCCCCCGGTACCCAGTTCTCTGAAGGCGTGGTAGGCCATGCGGTACCAGAAGGAATCTTCAAGGGCTTGACGCCGGGTTTGCATACCGATGCGTGCCAGTTCCCGTTCGTTATCCGAAAGTGTCAGTAACTTCAAACGATCAATAATATTGGCGCGGGTGCTATAGGGCCTACCGGATGGATCTTCCAGGCGGTCAATGAGACGCGCTTTGTCCATACCGTTGGATTTGTGGGAGACCAGGAGCTGATTTTGCGGGCCTGTGATCTCAAGACCCTGCTTTTCCCCTGTACCGGCGGCAGCCATTTTAACGGCTTGGCACGCTGTTTTGTCTGTATCCCAAAGCAGCTTTGCAAGCACGTGCCAAAGGCTATTATGGAACTTGTCAAAAGGGCTGAGGGTGAGGTTCCCGGCCTGGTAGTGCCTAAACAGGCGAGACAATTCTATGATGTGGTCACAGGTTTTGGACTTGAATTGGCTGCAGGAACATCCCTGATAAGGCGAATTTGTTTTTTCCGCCAGAACCAGTAAGGCAACACCCGGCTGAGCGTCTTGAGCTTGCGGCATCAGGGCAACCGCATTGCGATGAAACTCAACCCGGGTGTTCAGCACAACAGCTGCTGCCTAGTCCGTTAAGGGGGCCTTTGAAAGTGGCCCGAACCGTCGATGTTTACCTGATGGGCCGCACTGACCTGCCCGCAAAACAGTGTTGTGACCTGAATGCCGGGTAACAGTTTTATTAAATCGCATATTGGGGAAAAATGTAACACTCACCTTGGGAATCAGTTTCTTAACAGTTCATTCCCTTTGCCCGTTATAATCTCTACCTTTACCAATTTTGCCGGCCAGAGGATTCCGATATTCTCTTTTCTTTCATGGATGACATTGCCTGTATACAAGGAGACCGTATCGGCGTGCAGTTTGGTGGCGGAGTTAATAAAGGAGTATTCATTCGAAGTCCAATAGGAGAAATGATAGAACTGCCCTCTGATGATGGGATTGCCGGTAACTTTTATAAATTTACCCGGGCAATTATTATTGACTCTATGAATGCCAAACAAGACATCTATCGGCGGCAGTCCCCAGCCTTTTATACCGTTTAGATCATACTCTTTTACTTTTCTCACGGCCTCGTGCCAGCTCATTCCCTGGTTGAATTCATTCGAGTTTACCGGTAGCATCCAATGCTGGATCTCATTCTTCATTTTGATCACATACATGAAAGTGCCGTCTTCATTATTAATCATTTCCCGTTTGCAGGCATCAAAATCATCTGGCGGCGTGTAAACGGATTCTTTTTTTCGGCCCTCAATGATATCGCGGATATTCTGGATCGCCCGGCGTTGCTCCGGGCTGAGATTACTTTGAGATTTTTCCAGGACCTGGAGCTGTTGGCGGATTTGTTCTGATTGCGAAGATTTGGCAAATTCAGCGGATACACTGATGTTTGCGGTTACCATCAAAAAGAAAAATACACTGATTATACAGCCTGCTTTTTTTAATGTATGCATGGCAATGATTGTATCATAGAAGCTTGTGAATATGGAACGGAAAAATCTGCCGTCTCCCGTGTGACCTCACTGAATAGCGGTTTATATACCGGCAACCCTCATAAGATAGGCAGATAAATGCTCTTTTCAAGCTGGTCGGGTACAATTTATTGTATAGGGGACGGTGTTGACATCGCATACAAGGTGGAATACTATAGGAAACTGTGTAGAAATAATAGGTTAGGGTCCGACAGGGCGCGATGGAATAGCCGTCGGTGCAGATACTTGGTTACAGGTTCGCATGCCGTAAGCTGAAGCTGCGAGACAGTTTGAAAGCCTGCGCCCACTGTTGTACAATTCACGAGGCGGAGAGTGCGGGTGGGTTTGTGTGATTTGTCAACAACGTCCCCTTTAATGTCAGGGAGAAGACAATGACTGACAACGAACCAAAAGAGACTGAAGAGAGTGTCGCTGGCGGTGGAAGCGAACAGGCGCCACCTGTCGAAAAGGAACCAGAGCGCACTTACAATATTCGGGAGGAGGTTAATAGAGCCCTTGAAGACGTTTTTAGCGACATAGAAACCGCTGAAGATGACTTAGATGTGGTCGATGATGCGCCTCCGCCCGCTATGACAAATAGGGAAGTTACTGTATCCGAAGCAGGTTCCGGTCAAATTTATTATTCGGTTGAGGAGATACTCGCTGACAGTGATCCTGACGAGAGCGTTGAAAACACCCGAGATGATGATGGCGAAGAGACACAATCGCCCGGAGAAGCCCAGGAAACCGAGCCTGTTGAAAAAGTAAAACCCCCGGTTGCTGGCCAGGCACATCCGGCAACGACACCATCCCCGCCCTCGGAGGCCCCTTCGAAACAGCCTTTAAATGTGTCGTTGCCCCCAGCAGGTCCCCCTGGTTCCGCGGGCGATGAACGTAAAGATCAACCCACCGGAGCTGATACCCCGGCCCGGGCGTCCGGGCTTACCGGGAACAACCTTGCGCAGGCTCAACCGCTGCCATCTCCAGCAGAAGTAAAACCCAGGAAACCGTTCACCGTCCGGATCCTTGTCTGGGGTGCTGTGCTGATCATTATAGCTGGCACGGTCAGGTATTTCGCTACATACAGCTCCGAAGAACTTGCAACGGGGACAGTCGGGAAAACTGGAGAACTTTTCTATAAAGTCACACCGTTGCCGCCCCTTGCAACCGGCATTGCACCCGCCGTCCAAACAACACCGAAACCGGCTGCCGTTACCAAACCGCAGGCAGCACCCCTTGTGAAAGTCCCAACCCCTGCAGCCAAACCCACGGCCCAGGTGAAGGCCTATGTCCCCGGAGAATTTCCATACGCCATTCATATGTCTTCTTTTAGGTCTTCCGAGGCTGCTCAAGAGAAAGTCGCTCTCCATCGTCGGGGATTCCAGGCTTACCTGGTGCGCGTCGATCTGGGGAAAAAGGGTATCTGGTACCGGTTATTTTTTGGCCATTTCCCCAACGCCACCACCGCAATGGATGCTATTCAGAAGTACCATCTCACCGGCGCCCTGGTAAGCCGTACCCGCTATGCATGCCTCATGGGGTCATATCCATCGGTAGCACAAGCAGATACGGCGACACAGGCTCTTAGCGGAAAAGGATTTTTCCCTTATACTATTGCAAGAGGTGGCGATTTCCACTTGTTCGTGGGCGCTCATCCAACCATGGGCGGCGCAGAGGCAATATCAAAGGAGCTTTCTGATCGCGGATTTTCTTTTAAACTGATTAATCGGTAAGGGCGATGTCAACGGCCTGCTTATCCGGTAGTTTGAATCAGCATCCGTTTCCCGAGATAGCTTGTACTGCGGCGATAACTCTTCGCCGGGGTGACAGGTCTTTTTATTGGAATTGGAGTCGCCCAAGATAACATATAGATAATTAAGGCAATGTTTCCTATGATGGCCCAATATTGCCTGTTTCAGCATTTAAAACGTTCATAGAGAGGACATGGTATGGCCCGAGCGCATAGGCATTACATCCCGGGACAAATCTGGCATATTACGCACCGTTGTCATAAGAGGAACCATAGAGGCGGAGTATGTGGTTGAAGATAATCGGCCCTCGGAGCGCGCCCCCGACGCCTTGGCGTCATCCCCCCCTGCCTGCCAGATCGTCTCGTAACACAACTAATTTTCCCCGCTTTACACATTTCGCCAATTATTATACATACTATGGGTCATTATGACCCGTGGAAATCTGGATGATCAGGTCGTGGGATGGGCGAAATTCTTTTCCCCCAAGGATGTAGGCTAATATGGTTTTACGAAAATTTTTACTATTTATCCTGTGCTTTATCGTCTTTGGCACGCAGGCCGCCTGGAGTGCAGATTCCGGTAGCATGAGTGTTCAGGTAAAACAGAGCCAGGTTCGAACGGCGCCATCTTTCATGGCCCGGATAATCGCTACCCTACAGTATGGTGATCGCGTCTATGTCGTTTCCAGCCAGGGAACCTGGACCCAGGTCTTCATGGTCGCGGCGGGTATAAAGGGCTGGGTCCATGCTTCCGCGTTGACCCCCAAAAAGATTGTCCTGAAAGCCGGTTCTGCCGATGTCAACAAAACCGCCACGAGTGACGAACTATCCCTGGCCGGCAAGGGGTTCAATAAAGAAGTTGAAGGTGAGTTCAAGGCCAAGAACCAGAGTCTCGATTACGCCCCGATCGATCAAATGGAGACGATGAAGGTCTCGCAGCGTGATATCCGGGAATTTCTCAAAGCAGGCGCGGTCTCTCCGCAAGGAGGTGTCCAATGAAAAGTGGTTCAAGAAGAGAATTCATGGCCACCGCGGGTCGATATGCTCTGTACGGTCTGGGCGTAGCCCCGTTGTTCTCCGCAGTCATCAGCGGCTGTCAAGGCATGGAGGAAGCCACTACAATCGGTGCGTCTCTCGGCCAGGCAACGGGTGTCTTTAACGATCAGCAGGCCGAATCAATCATAAAAAGCGGCAAGGCCGTTGCACGCGGATTCCAGGATATCACCCCGGAACAGGAGTACTATATCGGGCGGGCCGTCGGGGCGAGCATACTGTCCCAGTATCCGCCTTTTGAAAACCGGGCGGCCAATCTATACGTGAATACCCTCGGCCAGGCCCTGGCCCAGGTGTCCGATCTGCCTGAAACCTTTAACGGCTATCACTTTCTGATTTTAGATTCCAAAGAGATAAATGCCTTTGCCGCACCGGGCGGCCTTATTTTTGTTACCCGGGGGATGCTCCGGTGTTGCCGCAATGAGGATGCGACCGCCGCGGTCCTGGCCCACGAGATTGGTCACGTGGAGCACCGCCATGGATTGCAGGCTATTAAAAAGTCAAGGGTGACGGCGGCGCTGTCCACCCTGGCCATAGAAGGCACGAAAAACCTGGGCGGCCAGGAACTGGCCGACCTGACCCGGACATTTGAAAATTCCATTACCGACATTACCGCCATGCTGGTCAATTCAGGATACTCGCTGGTGTTTGAAAAACAGGCCGATAACTCGGCGGTGACCATACTCCAGCGGATCGGATACGATCCCAACGGACTGGTTGATATGCTAGGCCAGATGCACACCCGACTGGCGCCCGGAAGCCCCGGGTTCGGCCGCACGCATCCGACCCCCAAGGTCCGGATTGCCAATCTCCAAGCGCGTATCGGTCTTTTTAAGCCGGTTCCTGCCCGGCCGGCCCGGCAGGCGCGTTTTGAAAGGCTTCTGGGAGTTGTCTAACCCATGAGCCGTGTGCGGATATTCAACCGCAAACCGGTGATAGGCGTCCTTGCCGGTTTGATCGGGATGGTTCTGGCCGTTTGCTTGATGGTGGCCGGATGGCTGGATACCTGGGAAGCCCAAACCTGGGACTGGCGTGTCCGGACCCTGGCCCGGCCCGGTCCGGCCACTGAAGATATTGTGCTTATATTGCTGGACCAGAACAGCCTGGACTGGGCCCAGAAAGAAAACGGACTGAGTTGGCCTTGGCCCCGTGAGATCTACGGGGCCATTGTTGATTTTTGCGGCCGCAATGGTGCCCGGGCACTGGCCATGGATGTGTTGTATACCGAACCTTCCGCTTATGGTGTTGAAGATGACCGGTCTTTCGCAACTGCGGTCGGTAAATTCGGCAAGGTGGCCGGTGCGGTGTTTCTCGGTAAAAAAAGCGGCAGTACCACCGATTGGCCGCCTTCCATCCGGGAACCCCGCCTGAAACTGATCCGACCTGACAGCCACCCCGCCTGGTTGCCGCAGGAAACCTTGGCTTTATCGCGGGCCACCTTTCCTATTAACGAGCTTTCTGAAAACGCTGCCGTTCTAGGAAATGTGCAGCTGAAACCCGACCCGGACGGGGTATACCGGCGGGTCCAGATGTTCAACGCATTCGCTGACAAACTGGTGCCGGTCCTGGGGCTGGGAGCCTGGCTGGCGGCCGGTAATCGGGCTGAGGTCACCCGGGGTTCGGACCGGACCCTGTTGATCGGTGAACGTGAGATCCCCGTGGATGCCAGGGGGGATGCGATACTGCGCTACCGGGGGCCTTCGGGAACCCATCGAAACTACAGTGCCGCGGCGGTTTTACAGTCCGAGATCCAGTTCAGGATGGGTGTCCCGATGGTCATTGATGATCCCGCGGCGTTCAAGGATAAATACGTACTGTTCGGTTTTTCGGCTCCCGGCCTGCTGGATCTCAGGTCTGCTCCAGTGGCGGGGGTTTACTCAGGTGTTGAAATCCACGCCACGCTTCTGGACAACTATCTGTCCGGTGATTTTATCAGGCCTGTTCCCGTCAGCCTGACTATTGGGGGCGTTCTGCTGCTGTCTCTCTTGCTCGGCCTGGCCACATCGACATTGCGATCCTCCCTTGCGATCACCCTCAACAGTGCCATTGGGGTAATACTGCCGGTTGGTTGCGGCCTGGTGGCCTATAACGCCGGTTATTGGCTGCCCATTGTGGCTTTAGAGATGGCCGCTCTCTTCACTATCGGCTTTGCCCTGCTGGCCAATTATGCAACAGAGGGGCGCCGGAGACGGTTTATAAAAGGCGCTTTCCGGCAGTATCTCAGTCCGGCGGTCATCGATCAGCTGATTGCCAACCCGGAGCGGTTGAAACTGGGCGGCGAGAGGAAAAATCTCTCCATTTTCTTCTCGGATCTCCAGGGGTTTACGTCCATCTCCGAAGGCCTTGAACCTGAAGAACTGACCGCGCTGTTGAATGAATACCTGACTGCCATGACTGATATTGTTATGGACGAGGGCGGCACCGTGGACAAATATGAAGGGGACGCCATCATTGCCTTTTGGAATGCGCCACTGGATATACCGCAGCATGAATTGCGGACGGTCCGGGCGGCCCTGAGATGCCAGGCGGAATTGGCCCGGATGCGGCCGGCTATCAAGGAGCGCATCGGCAAGGAGATGCTAATGCGGATAGGGATAAATACCGGACCGGCGGTGGTGGGCAACCTTGGATCGCACACCCGTTTTGACTACACAATGCTCGGGGATGCCGTCAACCTGGCTGCCCGGCTTGAGGGGGCCAATAAGCAATTCGGGACCTTTACCATGATCTCGGAAGATACCCGCCGGCACATCGGTCCCAATATTCCGGTCCGGGAACTGGCCCGTCTGGCCGTCGTCGGCCGGGGTGAACCAGTCATTGTGTATGAGCCGGTGTCCCCTGAAGAATATGCGCACAGGCAAACACTGTGGGATACCTTTGAAAAGGGGCTGGTACTTTTTTATCAGGGTGTGTTTCAAGAAGCCCGGGAGATTTTTGAAACCATCCAGACCATGGACCCGGCGGCGGCGGCGTACGTGAAAAAGTGCGGAGAGCTTCTGGAGAACCCGCCGGAGGCGTGGGGGGGGGTCTGGGTAGCAACCACCAAGTGACTGCTCAGAAGGGGCATATTTTTCTCCTGGACCGCGTTCTCCACGATTTGGGGTCGCCAAGCTAAACATTTGATACTTCAGGAATAGTATCGAAAAACAGGCCATTTTTCGGCCTTAAACGGCCAATTTTGCCATGTTGCTTACCCTTTCGGGAAAGCCGGAGGGCTCCAGATTCTGCGTTGTCAAAGGTTCGCGGTAGTACACTACAGCCTCACCCTTTCCGCCTTGACTCTGAATCCCTCTGACTTTTGCAACGCCAGGGTTTAGCCCTCTATAGTTGCGATTTTGAAGCTAAAAAGATCCGCCACAGTGTGAGCGTACCCCTTGGTGATCTATCTCAGACCGGCCAGGCGCTGGAGAATGAAGATCAGTTCCGTGACACCGATTTTCTGGTTGCCGTTGATATCCACGCCGGATTGCCAGTGGTATGTTGGAATCGCATGGTTTTGATAAGGTGCCAAGCCGGCGAGCACCTGCTGGACGGCAATGGCGTCGGTCAGGGTAATCTCAAGGTTGCCATCCACATCGCCGGCCAAAACAACGGCAAAGGCGGGGGTGAACTGGTCCACCGTGTGCGCGGCGGTCTGCCACCCCGTCTGCCAGGTGTCGGCCACCACCCCACCGTTGCCCATGTCGAGGAGCACCAGATTCGAGAGGGTGTAGGGGCCGTCAACATTGTGTTTGGCGATGTCCTTGCCGCTCACCGTCAGTGTTACCGTGTGGGTGCCGACACCAAGTGATACGTCGCCCGTTGTCAGGGATGCCACCAACTGTCCGGCGCTGTCGGCGAGGATTCCGTCAAGACGGAACTGACCGGCAACGGCGCTGGTGATGGAGACCGCAATGTCGAGGGTGTCCACCAATGAATTATTGTCGGGGTCCAGAAGCGTTTCCCCGGGGACGCCGCCGATGGCTGCTGCGGCCAGGTTCAGCTGGTGGTTTCGGGTGGGATCGCCGGCGGTGGTGCCGGTGAAATCATACTGTTGCCAGAGTCCATGGATGGCGCCGTTGGCGTCAACGGCGGCGGCTAGCCCCAAGTCGACGCCGCTATGGACCGTTATGGGTGTTTTGGCGCCTGCGTTGCCCGTCGAGAGATCTATGGCCGCCTGCATCAGACTGCCGCCGCCGGGGCCGATGGCGCGCCACAACACGGTGGCGCCGTCCGCCGCATCGATTACGACCTGAATCCCCTCCATGGCGCCGCCGCCAGCCAGCGTTGCCACCGGTCCCCAAGCACCGGCTTGGAACGTGTAGATGGCGTAGTTCAGGCTGGTAACGGCAGTGCCCGGCTCGGTGCCGTTTGCCTTGGATGTCCATGCCGCCAGCGCCTTGCTGCCGTCGGCGGTGAGTACCACGGCCGGAGAATCGATGAATCCGATCCTGGAGCCCGGAATCATGGCCGGCGCCTGCCAGTGACCCTCCTGGTGGATGGCGTAGTAAACCGATCCGTCGGCGTTCGCGTAGGACACGTTGGTGCCGTTGACCGCGGCCGGCAGCACGGTGACAAAGCTGCCGTCGTTGTCCCTGGCCCACACGGCCATGTGGCGTCCGCCGCCGGCAGCGATCCGGGGCATGTAATCGGCGGCGTCATCGTCTCCGGAGAGCCGGACCGGCGTCGACCAGGTCTGCGATGCGGCGTCATAAACGGCGGTGTGGATGTCCCACTCGGTGCGGGTTTCCTGATCAGCGCCGGTGTTGGCATCGTGAAACCACACAGCCATGGCCGCTCCGGCGCCGGCATCATAGCTGACATCGGGCATCCCGTCGGTCTGGCCGTCATCGGTCACCCAGACCGGCGCACGCCAGGCAGTGCCGTCCCACAGGGCGGAGCGGATATCCTGGTGGGCGAATATGTCGTTTAGATTCGCCAGTGCCGGGTCCCCGTCGTTGGCGGTCCACAGCGCCAGGGCGTAGCCGTTGTCGAGATGGACGAGGGCAGGTGTCGACTCCCACAGGGCCGGCTCTGCTGCCACCAGCGCCGGGGCGCTCCACGCAGCGCCGTCATAGGTAAGGAAATAGAGCTCTGGGGAGACAGCGCCGGCGCTGGCGTTCGCATCGCCGGTGACGACTACCATGACCTGCTGGCCCGATGCGGCGATATCCCCGTTGGCGAAAAACTCCGGAACGACAAGCCCGCTGGTGACGGCCAGGGTGCCGCGCAGGGCGCTGGCCGAGGCGCCCAAAGTGCCAAAACCGTAGGGGCCAAGGGTGGTGGTGGCCAGGGTGCCGCCGGCCGTTCCCCAGAAAATGGAGCCGAGGACGGTGACCGGGATCGTGATGCGCCCGCCGAAGGTGGGATCGACCCCCGACACGCTGGCGTATCGCAGCTTCATCTCCAGCTCAGTCAGGGGCTTTGCGTTGACGCTGAGTTTGGCCGCCCCGTAGAAGGCCGCCACCGATGCCGTGGCGTCGAGGGTCACGTCTACAGCCGGATGGATGAGGATGGTTTTGAATTCGAGATCGGATCCGAGGGTGGCCGACCCGGCCAGGACCATTTTTCCCTCGCCGCCCACGTCCAGGGCGATGGTGACGGGCACCGCGTAGACATAGACGGTCTTGGAAACCCCCTTGTCTGGCAGAGTGAAGGGGATCGTGGTCTGGAGGTTGCCTTCGCCCCAGGTCAGCTGGAAGGTTTCGTTGAATTGGCCGACCATGGCACCCTTGGCGCTGTAGTCCCAGCCAAGGACCGTGCCGTCCAGGGCGCCGCTGGCCGTCAGCCGCGAGGTGCGATTGATGTGGTAGTAGGCGTCCGCCTTGAAATTGAGGTTTGCGTCGTTTTTCTTGCCCCCCAGCAGGAGGATGGATCCGGCGATGGTGTCGTCCCAGATAAAGTCCACCGGATAGGAGAACCCCACATGGTATTCTTCGCTTTGATCCTTGAATTCGGTGACGAAGTCGTTGGTGATGGCGTTCAGGGGGGGGATCCATGCGGGAAATTCGATGACACGCAGGGTCAGGGTTTTTTCCAGGGTGCCGCCGTCGGTCAAGGTCGCCGTGGCGGTAATGGGGTTGTCGACGCCGGCCTGAAGGTCGTTCATGTCATAGGTAGCCGTGTAGGTGCCGTTTGACCCGGTGCCTGTCTTTTTTTGACCGTTGAGGTCGAATTCCACGCTCTGGGTCTTGTCGCCCGGAACCACCGTGGCGGTGAACAGGTTGGCGGCCGGAATATTGCGGACAAAGGTGCGGACCAAAGTTTCCGAACTATCCCCGTCGTGCTGGGCCGAGAGGGTCACCCCCATGGCCGTGGCGGCAAAGGTCACCTTGGGAGAGCCCACCGGCACCTTGATTTCAGGCGGCACGCTTTTCAAGGGGATGTACTGGGTCTGCCCGGTGCCCCCGCTCACCGGGTGTTCATTGAGTACCGGGTTCACCAGGTAGGCATCCACCGTGTAGATGCCGGGTTTTCCGAAGGTGACCGTGCTTTCGGCCTTGTCACCACCGTTCATGAGCACTTTGATGGGGGCGCGGGTGGTGCCGTTGGCAGGATCGGTGGTGAGATCGTAGACCACCGCAACACCGCAGGCCAGAGCCGTGGACTGGCCTTCCACCAGGGTCCGCAGGGGCGGGAGCAACGCGGTGTTTTCGCGCTCGGCGTTGTTGTCGGTGGTGAGGTCTTTATTAAAAGTGCCCACAGGGATGACAAGTTTCCGGCCATCCGGGTTGCCGATGGTGGTTTTGACGGCGACGCCGGCGGGGTCTTCGGCCTTCAGGTCGGTGAGGTGGGCCGTGAAATGGCTGGTGTCGATGTAGGTGCAGGCGTTGGGGGCCATATCGTAGACCAGCTGCCACAGGGTGCTGCTCGATGCGGCCAGGGTTTGTGAAACCGTGAAGGTGTGGGTGGTGGCGCCGATTTCGGGGGTAGTGAGCAGGTTGTTGCTCCCGGCGTCCAAAAGACGCACCGACTCGATGGCCTGACTTTCCACCCCCCGACCCGTGGACGTGAAGGAGACCTCGGTGATGGTGACGTCGGCGTCGGTGTTGTTGTTGATGACAAATTCCAGCACCACCTTGTCTTTGAGGCTGTCGGCCGAAGCCGTGGGGCCAGTGACCACTTCAAGCGGTCCGAGATTGTTGGTGTCCGTGCCCAGGACCGTCAAGGCAGGGGTGCCCGCCGGGTTTTTTTCGATAAAACGGTGCCAGATGAAACTGGTGTCGGCGTATATCCCCTGACTGATATACACGTTGTCGCTCCGGTCCGTGGCGACCACAGCCGTGGTGATCTCTGAAAATCCGGACTCCGACGCCACGCCCCCCCCAATGGGCGCTGCCCACTGCCGGCCGGACAACAGATCGTATTTGGCCACGAAGGCGCTGGTATCGGTCAAGGTGTTGTCACCGGCCACCACCGACGCGTTCAGCGGTCCTGCGATGTAGAGCATGCCGGTGTTGTCGAAGGCAAATGACGGCGCGACGATGCTGGCTGGATTGGCGAAGTCCGGGTCGATGCCGGTCAAGGCGGCGGGCAGCGATTCATTGATTTTGCGCTGCCACTGGATGGTGCCGGTGCGGTCGATGAAGAGCCAGTAGGCGCCGCTGTCGGCGAAGGACCCGTTTTGCAGGAGGGTATCGACGCCGGTCATCAGCAGCTGCCCGGTAGGGCTCACCGCGCCGTTATAGGGCCGGCCGGCGTAGTTGCCCACCAGGGCCGTCAATTCGTGGGCGGTTCCGGTGCTCGGATCCACCAGGTCGCCGATGCGTTTATTGTAGAGCACCGTGCCGGTGGCGCCGTCGATGCCCGTGAGCATCAGGTTCGTGGGGGATGTGATGGTCTTTTCCGCATCCACCCAGAAGCGGCCTTCGTTGACGATGTGAAGGGTAGTTCCGGCCGTATCGACATACAGCAGGGGGGTGAAGCCAGAGGACGAGATGTGGTTTGAAAAAGTGGCGGGAAAATCGACCGTTCGGGTCCAGAGCGTCTGACCGGCAGTACTCAGTTTTTTAACGGTGACCGATTGGACGAATGGGATCGGGGTGCCTTCATGAATATAGTATGTGTTTTCAAAAATGTAGAGGTTTCCGCTGCTGTCTGTGGCGATCTGGCTGGGATAGACGGTCGACAGATTGTCGTAGGTGACGCTCCAGAGCAGCAAGGTCTGATGATCCGATGCGAGGCCCACCAGTTTGATGGTGGTGGCGTTCGAACCGATGTCGTCCGAGATAAGAAAATAGGCGGTGCCGTCGGGAGCCACGGCGAAATCGGTAAAATCGAGGAAAAAAGCGTCAAACCCCGTGGTGGAAAAAGGTGGTTGGGTGGTGGTGATCTGGTGGGTCAACCCGCCGGCGCCGTTGCGGATGCGCATTTCAAAGTGAAGATTGGAATAATAGTAGAGATTGCCGGCCTGGTCGAATCCGGGGCCGGGCGGGTGGCCGATGACATCATCTTGAATGGTCCATTCGGCGCCCATTGCCGGCTGTGCTGCAATTAACAGCGTCAGTGCGGCCATGACAATCATTGCCAATGTTAACGGATGGCACCTGCCCATGATTATTCCCCTTCCGGTCGTCGAAAGCCCAGTTCGAGCTGGTATGGTGTAAATTAAGTCGGACCTCAATTTAGGTCGGAGCGAAGGAAGGCTTTTGCAGGGCTTGAAGGCAGTATCCTGGTCGCTGGAAGCGGTAAGGACGGTCAACGGTTGACGGTGACAGCGGTCAGACAGCTTTCCGGGAGGTTCAACTGAGCTTGAGGCAGATGGTGCACCCTGCGATTAACGCCTTCTCGTTCGGATATCATGCAAACTTGGCTGGATTTTGTCAATAGAGAGAGATGGTAGCTGCCCTGGATAGGGGGCAAGTCTCCGTTTGACCTTTCTATAGAAAACAGGGGGGGCAGACCGAAAGCGCCGGTAAAAAACGGCAGAGAAGATGGAGGACGGTATTCAGACAATAAGATATTAACCCGGCGACTAAACAATGATCGAGATCAACCGCGGGTTGTACATGGACGAGGTGACAGGGCTGAGATTACCGGAATTTAAAAGTGTTAAGGAAAATGTTTCTGCAGCAGTTCCGGCGCTGAAATTGGAGTTTGAAGCAGAGACAGTTAATCAATGACTATGTTTAACCAGTATGATAATATTCACTTTCATGAATTCTTAAAAAACAATTTTAGTACTTCATTGGAGATCCTGTCAAATGCGAAAAAATGATATACGTTGGGAACAACGCTTTTCAAATTACCAAAAGGCTTAATTGAAGACGGCGAAGGCTGGATGGATATGCTCCAAAGCAGGAATATAACATCTCACACCTATCGTGAGGAAGTAGCTGCGGAAATATGTAAACAGATTTTCGAATCATACTTTTCCCCTCTAGTTAAATTAGAAGAAAAAATGGAAAGCCTACATTCTGACATAGATCGATCCGTTTTTGATAGGGATTAATATGCGATATGGATTAAGTGAAGAAACTATAAAAGAAGTTATTTTACTATTGAGCAACTACGAAGAAATAGAGGAAGCCATCCTCTATGGTTCACGTGCGAAAGGCAACTTTAAACCAGGATCTGATGTTGACTTGGCCCTGAAAGGTGTAAAACTTAACCTGAAACTACTAAACAAAATCAGTCTTGACCTTGATGATTTGCTTTTACCGTATACATTTGACCTTTCTATATATCATCAAATTACCAATCTTGATTTAATAGATCACATTGAACGTGTGAAAGAAGTTTTTTATAAGAAAATATAGATTGACCAAACTCTGACCAACGAAAAAAGGGGCCGCGATAACTGCAAGCCCCTTTTTTCATTGTATAAAAATGGTGCCGAAGGCCGGATTCAACAAATAAAAAATGATATCAATAAGTTGGGATATTTCAAGTGCCTTTAAGTACCATTAACTGACAATTTGTACAATCCTGGCTGC